>NZ_QCXO01000137.1:0-285179 GCF_023383675.1 Microbacterium sp. ER1 | reverse complement strand
CGCCCGCCGCCCCGGCGCCGCAGCCGGAGCCGCCCCTCGCAGCGCAGCCGCCGACGGGGATCATGGCCGCGATGGGCGACGTGCCTCCGCCGGCCCCGCAGCCCGCGCCGGCACCGGCCGTCCCGCCGGCCGAGCAGATCCCGGCCTCCGCGCCGACGACGGAGGCGAATCGTGTCGTGCGCCCGGTGCCGCCGTCGTTCCGCGACGCTGGTCAGGCCGAGGCCCCGCCGATGCCGACGATCCGTCCCGTCCCGTCTCCGGCCGATGCCCCCGCGGCAGCGCAGAGCGCGCCTGTACCGGCTCCGGCTGCGCCCGAGGGCCTCATCCCCGATGTCGACAAGACCGTGGTGACGCCGCGTCCCACCGACGACGACCTCGACGCCACGGTGGTCGTCGCCCGCAAGCGCGGGGTGCGGCGCGTCCTCGTGCTGGACGACGGTCGTCGGTTCTCGCTGTCCGGCGCGAGCGTCGTGATCGGCCGGAACCCCACCGGGGAGCCGGGCGAGCAGCGGCTGGCCATCCCGGACACCACCCGCACGCTGTCGAAGACCCACGCCCGCCTGGTGGTGCAGGAGGACGAGTGGCGCCTGACCGACCTGCACGCCACCAACGGCGTCGTCGTGGTGGCCGACGACGGCTCGGAGACGCTCCTGGACGCCGGTGAGAGCGTGGTGGGCACCGGCCGGTTCATCCTGGGCGAAGTGGGCATGCACGTCGTCGCGGAGCGCGATTCGTGACCGTGGAATCCGTCGTCCTCCGGGTCGCCGCGCTGACCGACACCGGGCTCACGCGGACGGCCAACGAGGACGCGGTGCTCGACGCGCGTCCGGTCTTCCTGGTCGCCGACGGCATGGGCGGGCACGACGCCGGTGATCGCGCCAGCGCGGCCGTCGTCGCCGCCTTCGAGCCGCTGCGCGGGCGGACGGTCGACGTCGGCGACATCAGTGACGCGCTGAGTCGAGCCGCGGCCGTCGTCGAGGGCATCGCCGCCGCGCACGCCCGCGGTGCGGGCAGCACCGTGACGGGTGTGGCCCTCGTGGATCACGAGGGTGCGCCGCACTGGCTCGTCTTCAACGTGGGGGACTCCCGGGTCTACCGGCACCACGGTACCGAGCTGGCGCAGCTCACGATCGACCACTCCCTCGGACAGGAGCTCGTCGATGCCGGGGAGCTCCGCCCCGAAGACCTGGCCTCGTTCTCGCGCCGCAACGTCATCACGCGCGCGGTCGGGGCTCCGGACAGCACCGCGGACAGTTGGCTGCTCCCCGTCGTCGACGGCGAGCGGCTCCTCCTGTGCTCCGACGGACTCACCGGCGAGGTGAGCGATGAGGCCATCCGCGCGACGCTGACCATGAACGGCCGCCCGGAGACCGCGGCGGCGGCCCTCGTCCGCCGCGCGCTGCAGGGCGGAGGACGAGACAACATCTCGGTCCTGGTGATCGATGTCGTCTCCGGCGGCGCACGCACGCGTCCCGACGACGCCACGGGCGGACGGGCCGCCGTGTCCGCGGTCACCGATTCGATGCTCGAGGGCACGACGGTCCCGGTGCGAGCGCGATGAGCGACGACGAGGCCGAGGAGACCGTCATCCTGACACGGCGCGACCGCCGGCGGGCCGAAGCGGCGGACCCGGTGCCCCCGGCGGCCGATGACACATCGTCCGCCGTCGATGAGGCCACCATCGTGGTGGATCGCGCGAAGACGGCTCCGGCTCCCGACCGGATCGACGATGCCGCGGAGGATGCGCCCGAAGGCGCCGTCGCCGATGAGCCGGTCGATGCCGGGTCCGAGGACGCCGTGGGCGAGGCCATCGATGACGCGACCGTGGTCGTCGATCGCTCCGGGCCTCCGGCGGCCGACGCCCCCGAGGACGCCACCGTGGCGGTCGCGCGTCCGGCTCGACGCCTGCGGCGGAAGAAGGGCGCCGCCGCAGAGGGCGACGGCACCGCACCCCAGGCCGCCGAACCGCGGTTCCGCGTCGACTCCTTCGCCGCCCCGGACGGCGCGCCGGCTCCCGCGATCTACAAGCCGCGTCCGGCTCCGCGCACCCCCGCCGCTCCGCCCGTCGTCGTCGGGGCGGCCGCGCCCACGCGGGTGGTGGAGCCCGGGCTGCCGTCGGTCGCCAAGCAGGCGCAGCGATGGAGCGTCGTCACCCTTGTTGCGACCGTCGGGGCGGGCGTCGTGTCGGTCGTCGGTCTCGTTGTGCTGGGCTTCGTCGTCTTCGCCTGAGGAGGCCGGCGCCCTGCGGCCCTCGCTAGGGTGGGGGAAGTCCAAAGAGGGGGGACAGACGGATGGATCGAGATGCGAAGCAGTCGACGGCGACGAGCAGCACGTCGCGCAGGCCGCGTGTCGCCGGCGTGTTCGCCGTCGTGCTCGGTGCTCTGTCGGCGATCGTCGCGATTCCTGCGCTCGTCGCGGTGTCGACCGACCCGGAATTCCTCTTCGGGGGTCTCGTGGCTCTGGTCGTCGCAGCGGTGTCGTTCCTCTTCGCCGGCTTCGCCTTCCGGTTCGTCCGCGAGCCGTCGACCATGCGCACCGCGATGACCCCGTTGCTCTGGCTCGTCGCGGCGGCGCTCTTCGTCGGAGTGCTCGGCAGCATGGGGGCGTTCGTCTACGGTCAGGTCGTTCAGAACCCGCAGAGCGCGGCCGTCGGGTTGCTCCTGCTGCCGTTGGCGGGAGGCGTCATGGTCACCGGTGCGGTGCTTGTGGGGGCGGTCGTCCGGGCGCGACAGGCGGCAGCCGCCGGCCGCTGATCCGGCCTCTGCCTCTCAGGCTTCGGGGTCGGGGCGGTCGAGGAGGCCGCCCTGTCGTTCGACCTCGACCGCCGCGTCGGCGGGGGTCTCCCGGCGTCGCCGGAGGACGATGAGGATGCCGAGGACTCCGAGCAGGCTCGCCCCGGCGATCGCGGCGATGAGGGCCACTTCGCGGGTGAGGACGAACGGCGGCACCCCGTGGTCGGGCTCGACGCTCACGACCGGGGGCCGCACCGCACTCTCCCCGGTGTCGAAGAAGGGGCTGACGGGTCCGCGGGTGGTGGGGTCGGGGAGGAGCTGAATGGCGGCGGAGGGCCGGATGAAGCCCCAGCCGTTCACGTCATCGCGGTTGTCGGCATCCGCGCGAAGTGCGGTCGCCGTGAGCCGGTACGCCCACCCCGCGGGCGGATCCTCCGGGTGCGCCTCGGCGACCAGGGCCGCCGCCGCGCTCACGTAGCCGGTCGCGAAGCTCGATGCCGGGGCGTCGGAGGCGAACAGGCAGTCCCCGCCGCCCGTCGCCGCGGTGAGCACGTTCGCGCCGGGGGCCGTGACTCCGACCTGCGGGCCGTGGATCGAGCTGTCGGTCGCGAGCCCCGTCGCATCGGCCGCGCTGACGCCGAGCGCCTGCTCGTAGGCGGCGGGATACCGGGCTCTGTCTTCGGCCTCCGGGTCGGAGGCCCTGTTGCCACCACTGGCGACGACGAGCGCTCCGACGGCGGCCGCGTGCTCCACCGCCGCGCGCAGCGCAGGCGAGTCCGTCTCCTGCGACGACGAGACGTTGATGATGTCCGCGCCGTTGTCCGCCGCCCAGTTGATGCCGTCGGCGAGGCGCTGGGCGCTCGGTCCCCACCCCTTGTCGATGTCCTGCGGCGAGTCGCTGCGGAACGCGCGCACCGACAGCAGGCGCGCATCGGGGGCGAGCCCCACCACGCCGGAGCCGGAGACGGGCTGCGCCGCGATCTGCCCGGCGATGGCGGTGCCGTGCCCGGTCAGATCGCTCAGGCCGTCGCCGCGTTCGCCGTCGCCGACGAGGTTCACGCCCCCGACGACGACGCCGGCGAGGTGCGGGTTGCCGGCGTCGATCCCGGAGTCGACGACCGCCACGACGACGCCCTTCCCGGTGGCGAGACGGTTCGCATCCTCCGCCCCGAGGGCCGCGAGTGCCGACGGCGCCTCGGGAGCGAACACCACGGTGCCGGGCTCGCAGGCGCCGGTCGCCATCGACACGATCGTCGTGGGAGCGGTCGGCGCGGCCACCGCGGCGGCCGGCGCCCCCCATACGGCAGCGCCCACCACGAGGGTGGCGAGAGCGGCGCGGCGGCGCATCACTCGTCCCCGGAGCCGGGCGACTCTCTCGCGGCCTCTGTGGTCAGCGCCGGCCCGGCGGCGAAGAAGTCGATCCACGCGCTCGGCACCCGCCCGACGTCGCCGGGGGTGTAACCGAGCTGGGCGAGCGGTCCGCTGGCGGCGTCCTCCGCCGACTCGTCCGGCACGGCGCCCGGGATGGCGTAGGCGGTACCGGACTCGTCGACGAGCACGGCCATGCCCACCGCCTCGTCCGACGGGCCGCTCGTCTGCACGAGGGCCCCACCGCCGACGGTGACGGCGACACGGTCGCGGTCCTCCGGCAGCTCGGTGCTCGTGGACCCGAGGACGGTGCGGGCGTCGCCGCCCAGGACCGCGCACGGGGTCTCGCCGGAGGCAAGCGGCGTCAGCGGAAGCGTGGGCCAGTCGTCGCCACCGGCGTTCGGAACGGTGGGAACGTCGGCCACCTCCGCCGGGGACACCTCTTCCTCGTCCGCGCCGGCCTCCTGCGCGCTGCCGAGCAGGTAGAGCTGGTACGCGAGCGGGCTGAGGCGCGCGAGCTCTCCGGTCGCGAGGGCCACGTAGCGCTCGTCCGCGGGGCTGCCCTGCACGTGCACGATCGTGCCCGCCGTCAGATTGGTCCCCGGCACCCGGGCGCCGACGGCGTTCAGACGGATCGGCTCGAGGTCGGCGCCGCTCTCGAAGAGGTTGAGCCAGCGTCCGTCGACCTCGATGACGTCGCTGGTGCCGAGGCCGACCGCGCGCAGCACCGCGTTGGCGTCGTCGGCGGGGACGGCGTACCGGAGGCCGCCCGCGATCACGAAGAGCTCGTCGCCGCGTTGCACGACCGCGCCGGTGCCCGTCGACGGCTCCGCGATCGGCGCCCCTGACAGCGAGACGGCGGTCCCGGCAGAGTCGTCGATGCACGCGGTCCATGCCGTGTTGATGAGGGCGCTCGGGGTGGGCAGGTCGTCAGGGGCACCGAGGATGCCGATCGAACCGCCGACCGGGATGCCGTCGAGGGCGGCCTGATCCGTGCGCACGACCTTGAACTCGCCGGCGGGGATGAGCAGGCGGGCGCTGGCGGTGTTGATGACGGGGTACAGCGTCCCCTCGACCGAGACGTAGCGGGCGCCCGTGTCGGTGGCGACGATGAGGCGGTTGTTCTGCCAGTCGCCGGGGAGGCCCGGCTGCATGATGCCCCAGAACACGCCGACGAGGATCACGCCGACGGTGAGGGCGATGCCCGCGATGACGGCGCGCAGCGGCTTGGCCGGTTCGAGCTCCTTGCCGCCGGGGGCGCCGCCGGTGAAGGCGGAGAGGAGCCGTCGCCGGCTGAAGCCCTGGGCCTCGATCAGGTCCTTCTTGGTCGCCATCGGTCAGACGAGCCCCGCCGTGATGACCCCGAGCGGGAGCAGGAGGGCGAGCGCGACGACCTCGACCGTGTCGCCGAGCCGCGTGAGGCGGAGGCGGGCCTTCGGCGTGAGCAGCGTGAGCCCGATGAGCACCACGGTGGCGACCACGAGGATGAGCAGCATCCAGGTGCGCACGTCGGGGAGGGCGAGCGCGACGGTCACACCGGTCGCGGCGAGGCCGATCGCCCCGATCGCCATCAGCACGAGCACCCCGAGGCGGGCGTGCATCTGCCGCGACTGGAACATCATGCCGACGAAGGCGAGCACGCACAGCACGGCGCCCGTGACGCCGCTGGCGGCGACGAGCGGGGTCGCGATGAGGGCGGCGAGGCCGAGCGCGGCACGGAGCGCGATGAGCGTGCGGGTGCCGGCGGCGGCGCGACGCTTCACCTCCTCGGCGTCGATGGGCTGCGGCGCGGAGAACATGTCGGCGTCGCTCTGCGGCGAGATCACCCGGATGCGGGTGGAGCTCAGAGCCAGCCAGGGGATGCCGTTCGCGAGCAGCGCCGTGGTCGCGAGCATCAGCGCGTACGAGGCGAGCGGGTCGCCGAAGACCGCGGCCGCCGTGGCCGTGATCCCGATCGAGGCACCGAGGGCGATGGGCACGAGGTGGATCTCGGGCTTGTCCTGGGTGACGGCCAGGCTGAGGCCCCCGACGACGACGAGTCCGAGCCCGAGAGCCGCGAGCGGCCAGCCCCAGATGCTCTGCGCGGGGACCGCGAGGTAGCCCGCGAGCCCGCCGTACGCCGCGGCGGTGAGTCCGAGCGCATGACCGGCCTCGGGCTGCCGCAGCCGCATCAGCACGGCGGCGGCCACGCTGAGCACGACCGCGCCCGATCCCGCGATGATCGCCGGGAGCAGAGACGTCGGCGGCGTCGCGACGAGGAGCACGGCGCAGAGGGCGAGGAAGGTGAGGCTGACGAAGAGGGCGGTGCGGGAGCTGTCCGCGGGGGTCCAGGAGTTGTGCTGCTCCGCGGTCGCGTCGATCACGGCTTCCACGACGTCGTCGTAGATGCGCGGCTCGCGCATGAGTCCGCCGCGCACCAGGGTCAGCAGCTCGCCGTCGTGCACGCCCTGGGCCGCGGCGCCACGAGCGGGGTCGAGGGGCGTGCCGTCCGCCCGCTGCAGCGCGTACCCGCCGTGCGTGAGGGTCGGGTCCAGCACGCCGAGACTGCGGGCGAAGCCGGGGATGATCTCGACCAGGGGGACCTGCGATGGCACCCCCACGTCGAGCCTGCGGTCGTCGCTGACCACGGAGATCCGCAGCACGGTTCCTGCCACGGTGCCGCTCTGGCTCATATCGGTGGTGTCCCCCCACGTGTGTGATGCTCTCCCGCCGCAGGCATTGCGGGGGTCCGGCCCGGACTCACTCTAGTTGACAGGCCAGATACTATCTGTTGCGCACGCGCGGGCTGCGGCTGAGGCGGATCGGGCCTGCGTCAGGCCATTCATCGATCGAACGTAGAAATTTCGATACGGATCTGTCCAGGCCGTTGGAAATGGGCACCGACCTGCTTTAGCCTATGTGCGGAAACAGATTGTCGGGGGTTGTTCCGAAGTCGTCCCGTATCGGGAAGGCGCTCCCCCGCGTGTGTCCTCATGGGGACCGGAGGGAGTGAGTAATGGCTGATGTCATCTCCGCAGAAGAGGGGGCTCTGCGTCGCGGAGCCCAGGCCGTGCGGGAGACGAAGTCCGGGATCGATCAGCAGACCAAGAAGGTCCGCGGTGAGATCGAGCAGCTGCGCGGGTTCTGGACGGGTGCGGCCGCCGCATCGTTCACCACGCTGATGTCGCGGTGGGACGAGCAGGCTCGTCAGCTCAACGAGGTCCTCGTGACGCTCGAGGATGCCCTCGCCGGCACCGAGCGCGACCAGGCCGCGACCGAAGAATCCCACCAGCAGACCATCGCGGGCCTCGGCTCGATGATGGGCGCCTGAGCGCAGTCCGCAGAGATTTCAAGGAGAACATGATGCAGTCGATGTCCGTTCGCCCGGAGCAGGTCAACGCTCTCGCGGCGCAGATCCGCAGCGGGTCGCAGGGTATTCGTTCCGAGCTGGATCGCCTCGAGTCCGAGGTCAGCAAGCTGCGTGCGGCGTGGGATGGTGCCGCGCAGCAGGCCTACGACCAGGCGCAGGCCAAGTGGAACCGCTCGCTGAGCGAGATGCAGCAGCTGCTCACGCAGATCGCCGGGAAGACCGAGGAGATCTCGGGTCAGTACGTGCAGACCGACAAGTCGGCTGCGGGGCGCTTCGGCGCGTGAACCCGGGGCGCGGGTCTGGCGCGGAGATGCGTCGGGCCCGCGCCGTCTGCTGTGCTTTTCGGTGAGCCACCGGACGGCACAGCAGGCGTGACGGGATCGCCGGAGGAAAGAAGAGGGGGCGTCGATGACCATCGGAATCGACTTCGATCAGATCATGGCCGAGCTCAAGCGGCTGGCCCGTGAAGCAGCGGCTTTTCCTGCCGCGAACGAAGTCGCCGTGTCCGAGGGTGGCACGTCGAAGGCGACGGATGAGCTGCGGAACGCGGTGGCATACGCGGCCGGTCGTCTGAGCGTGGCCACGCAGAATGCTGTGGACTCCTTGAACGAGACGCAGGAGACGATCCGTCAGGCCGTCATGATGATCGCGGAGCAGGACGCAGCCATCGCTGATGACTCGAAGCTGATCCTGTCGCTCCTCGACTCTGCCGTCGCGCAGAGCGACTCGG
Organism: Microbacterium sp. ER1; assembly: GCF_023383675.1. Taxonomy (NCBI): domain Bacteria; kingdom Bacillati; phylum Actinomycetota; class Actinomycetes; order Micrococcales; family Microbacteriaceae; genus Microbacterium; species Microbacterium sp. ER1. Next base: position 277,000 of record NZ_QCXO01000137.1, on the reverse strand, counting down.
ACACGAGCGCGGAGGCCGACTACTGATGCGACGCGGTGTGCTATCCGGCGCATCCACTGCGGTCGCGTCGATCGTCGCGCTGGCGCTTCTCCTCCCTGCGTCCGCTCACGCAGCGACGCTGGAGTCGGGTCTGTGGTGGTTCGATCGCGGAAAGGTGCAGGCAGCGCACGATGCGGGCTTCGACGGGACGGGTGTCACCGTCGCGGTCATCGACGGTCAGATCAATCCCGACATCGTCGGTCTCCGCGGCGCGGATCTCGAGGTGAAGGACTCCTACTGTCGCGACGCCAAGGGAGACCCGGTGCCGGCGACGTCGACCGATTATGTGGCGGCGTCGCATGCGACGCACGTCGTCTCGATGATCGCAGGGACCGGAGATGCGCCGGCAGGCGGCCTTCCCGTTACCGGGGCCGCGCCTGGTGCGAAGGTTCTCTACTACCCGGCGATCGTCACCGACGGGGTGTTCGATACCGCGATGGGGGAGAAGTTCGACGAGCAGTGTCTGCTCGAAGACGGCAGCACGGTCATGGCTGATGGGACGACCGGGGTGTCGCGTGCGATCGAGGATGCGGTCGAGGATGGCGCCGACATCATCTCCATCTCCCTCGAGGGCTTCGATCTGACCGACGCCCTCGCCAAGGCGGAGGCCGCCGGCGTGATCGTGGTGGCGGCTCTTCCGAACAACTCCGGGGTGGCCTCGCAGCCTGCGTCGGGCAACGGCGTCGTTGCAGTGCAGTCGTTCGGTGCCGATGGGAAGATCCAGAGCTCCACCACCATCGAGGGCGTGGGCGAGCCTTCGCCGAATCAGAGCGACGACGTGATCGTCGCTGCGCCGGGGATGGGTCTGCTCGGGCAGGGCAGCGAGAACTCCTGGGACGAGCAGGTCCTCCTCACCGGCACGTCGTATGCGACGCCGATCGCGGCGGGCTTCCTCGCCGTGGTGAAACAGAAGTACCCGGATGCCACCTCGGGTCAGCTGCTGCAGAGCCTCATCCGCAACACGGGCACCAAGGGCGAGCACGAGCCGGAGTGGAACGACAGCGTCGGCTATGGAGCGGTCTCGCTGACGGGGATGCTCGCTGTCGATCCGACGGCGTACCCGGATGTCAACCCGATCTTCGATGCAGAAGACCCGAACGCCCAGCCGTCGGCGGCCGACGTCCGCGCTGCAGCTGCTGCTGCGACGCCGGCGCCGACCGCCGACAGCGACGAGCCTGGCGAGACTTCGTCCACGCAGGACGCATTGGTGCCGCTGCTGGTCGGGGGCGGCATCCTGGTCGCTGTCCTTCTCGTGGGCGGCATCATTCTCGCGGTCGTGCTCACACGATCTTCACGACGACGGAACAACGAGCAAGGGGGAGCCCATGGCCGGTAAGCAGGCTGGTGGCGGTTACGAAGCGGAACTCAATCGCATCCGAGCTGTTGAGGACTGGCGCATCCCGAAGGCTCCTGCGCTTCAGAACGCGCTGCGCTCGTTGGACAGTGCGCTTGCTGCTGTGCTCGCATCGTCTGCCTGGGAGGGGAGCGCTGCTGAGAGCGCCAGGACGTCGCTGAACACCCTGCGTGCACGGTTCCGCAACGTGGAAGCGCACGTCTCACACATCACGCGGGTCATCGACACGGCGAACTCGATCCGCCGGGAGACCGCAGCGGCAGAACTCCCGAGCGCGCAGGTCGATTCCTTCTGGGCGAACGCCGCGCGCGTCGGCTCGGTGGTCGTCCACCCTGTGTTGGGGCCGCTGGCCGCCGACACCGCACTCGATGCCATCGGGAACTTCCTCGGCAACAAGCGGGAAGAAGAGGCCCGCAAGATCGTCGAGCGGGTCGAGGCGTCGCTCCAGGAGCCGGCCAAGGAACTCCGCGAGTCCTCCGCGCGGGTGGCGTCGCTCGACATGGACGTCACCGTGCCCGGCGGCACGGATGACCCGCCCGGCGGATCCGATCCCGGTGTGACGGCTCCACGGATCTCGTATCCGAGCGGCATCGGCGGCCCGTCCGGCTCCGCACCGGGCGTCGGAGGTGTGCCTCCTTCCGGCGCCGGTGTCGGCGAGTATCATCCCCCGGTCCCGACGAACCCTTCGGTGCCCTCGGTCCCCACCGGGCCGGGCGGCGGAGGATGGGTTCCAGAAGGTCCCGGCGATCGCCCGGGCGATGTGGGTATCGATGATCCCTCAATCGACTCTCCCGGCGGTGGCCTGCTTCCGGGCGGGCCCGGTGGCGGTCTTCCCGGCGGTTCCGGTGGTCCCGGCGGCTCCGGCTCGCTTCCCGGCGGTGCCCTTCCGGGCGGGGTCTTCCCCGGCGGTGGCGGGGGCCTCGGAGGGATCGTGGGCGGCGGCGCCGGTGCGGCGGCGATCGCGGCGAGCTCGAAGATCGCCGGCTTCGGCAGCATGGGCGGACTCGGCGGTGCGGGCCTGGGCCCGGGTGCCGGTGCCGGACTCAAGGCCGGTGGCGGTCTGCTCGGTAACTCCGCCGTCGGTGGTGTTGGCGGCGTCGGTGGTGCAGGCGGCCCTGGCGGTATGGCCGGTACTGGCGGCGTCGGCGGGGCGGGTGCCGCGGGCACCGGGTCTTCCGGCGCGGCAGGAGCCGGTGGCCGACCGGGCATGGGCATGATGGGCGGCGCCGGTGGCGCCGACGAGGAGGAGAAGGCGAAGCGTTCGGGCCTCGGTGGTCCTATCGCGCCGAAGCTGGAGGACGACGAGGAAGCTGGTCCCCGCGCCAAGGGAGCGCGCGCCGGATCCCGCGACGAACCCACCGACTGAATGACGCCGCTCCGGTTCGAGAAGGCGCGGTACGAGGGTCGACGCGGGGGCATCGTGAACCCCGGGAACGCCGGAGGCGGTGCCCCGCAGCGAGAGTCGCGCGCAGTGGATAAGGTGCAGGTGTGTCAGTCGAGATCGTAGAGCGGCGTCGGATCGTCCTCCAGAGCGAAGACCGCCGCATCGACCTCTCCCTGCCGCTCGACGAGACGCTGGAGGACGCTCTCACCCTGAGCGGGATCCCCGACGCGGACCGGTTCGTCACGATCGGCCCCGGGGGATACGAGATCCCCGGCGACACCGAGTGCGAAGACCTCGTCGACGGCGGCCTCTACGCGCTCATCGACCGTACGGCTCTGGCTCCGCCGGTGCGCCCGGCAGAGAAGGCGTCGGGCCCGACGCGCGCCGACCACGGCGCACGGTGGTGGCTGCTGGCCGTGAGCGGGATGCTGCTCGTCGCGGTCTTCGCCCAGGGCGCCGTCGATCCTCTGATCCGGCTGCTCGTCGCCCTCCTCGTCGCCGCGGGTGCGGTCGGCGGCGCCGTCGCGTGGGCGCGACGCGACTCCGCGGCGGGAGTGCGCGGCATCCTCGGGGTGCTCGCGCCGGTGCTGCTGTCGTTCGCGGCCGGCGCTCTCCTCATCCCGGCCGGGCTGGAGGACGCGTCGCACCTGTCGACCGCCACCGGGTTCCTCGCGGCCGGCATCACCACCGCGATCATCGCCGTCACGGCCAGGGCTCGGCCGATGCGCGCCGCGGCGGGGACGGCGACGGTGCTGCTCGTGGGCCTCGCCGCCGTCTGGGGCCTCGCCCTGCTGCTGCGGTGGGGGGAGGCGGAGGCCGCCGCCCTCTCGCTCGGCCTCGTGCCGCTGGGCCTGCGTGCCCTCCCGAGCAGCCTCGTCAACCTGCCCGAGGGCTACTTCATCGACTACAAGCACTTCATGACCAGCCGGTGGACCGTGCGCGGGGCCATCCCCGACTCGGTCGGGCTGCTGCGTCCGGAGCGCATCACCGCGGTCGTCGACGATTCCTCCGCGCGACTCATCGCGGGCACCGCCGTGCTGAGCATCGTGGCCGCGGTGATGGCTCCGGTCGCGTTCCTGCGGCCCTGGCCCGACGACGCGTTCGTGGTCTCGGGTGGGATCGCCCTGCTCTGCTGCCTCGCGCTCGCCCTGCTGCTCACGCCGCGGCACACCACCTCGCGCCTCCTCCGGTGGTTCCCCCGTGCCGCGGGCGCCGTGGTCTGCCTCGTCGCCGGCATCCAGGTCGCGGCGGCCCTCGGGAGCGGCTTCCACCTGCTCGGAGCGGCCCTGCTGTTCCTCGTCGGGTTGGCGGCGGTCGCCGTCGTCATCCCGGTGTCCAAGGGCGCGAAGTCGCTGGTCTGGTCGCGGGTCGGAGACGCGTTCGAATGGCTCGCCGTCGCGCTCGCTCTGCCGTCGGCCCTGCTGTACGCGAATGCGCTCTCCCTGGTTCGTGGAATGATGGCCGGATGAGCGGGAACGGCCCATCACAGTCCTGGCCGAGCGGGGGTCCGATCCCGCCGATGGCGCCCGGCGGAGACCGTCCGGGGGAGATCCCTGCGCTGCCGCCCGCCCTGATCGCGGCGCCCCCCGGTGTCGACGGCACGCCGCTGCGCCAGACGCCCGCGCCGCCCACGCCGATCGCCTCGTCGCGGCGCACCGTCCCTCGGCCGGCCGAGGGACTCGGCCCCGCCTTCCGCGGAGCCCCCGCCGGCACCGTTCAGCGGATCGCGGCCTTCACCCTCGACGCGGCCGCCGTGTTCCTCGCCTCCGCCGTCGTCCTCGTGTTGACGCAGAGCGTGCTGCTCGCCGCCCTCACGGTCTTCGAGCTCGCCCTGTTTCTCTGGGTGCTGGAAGCGCGGACCGGCCTCACCCTCGGCAACGCCGTGCTGCGCCTGCGCAGCGCGCGAGCCGACCGGCCGTGGTCGCCGGGGATCGGGCGCCAGTTCGTCCGCGGCATCATCACCGGTGCCGGCTTCCTCGTGGCTGTCGGCAGCTGGGTGGTGGTCGCCTCCAGCGCCTGGGATCGCGGCGGCAGACGGCAGTCCTGGGCCGACCGCGTCGCCGGCACCGTCGTGGTCGCCGTTCCCGCCAAGGCGGCCGTCGAGGCTCCGCCGGCTCCCGCCGCGGTGGAGGCCGCTCCGCTCGCTCCGCCGCAGGTCGTGCCGCTGGTGGCGTCGCCGTCCGTCGTCGACGAGGACTCCCAGCCCACCGACGCCCGCGCCGCCTCCCGCCGCACCGAGACCCCGGAACCGGCGGCCCCCGGATCGGATCGGCCGCTCTTCACCGTCGCCCCCGCCCCGGCGCCGCAGACGGGCGCCGAGGCTCCCGCGCCGGAGACCGGGGCGCTCCTGCTCATCTTCGACACGGGCCAGCGGGTGCAGCTCGCCCTCCCCGTGGCCGCGAACCTCGGGCGCGGCCCCGTCGCCAGCGAGCACGACGACCGCCTCATCGTCGTCACCGACCCCGACGCGTCCGTCTCGAAGACCCATCTGCGCATCGAGCACTCCCGCGGCCGCACCTGGGTGACCGACTTCGGTTCCACGAACGGCTCCGACGTCCGCAGCGACGACGGCCAGACGACCGAGCTCGTCGCTGGCGAGCGCGTGCTCCTCGACGATGCCGACCGTGTCCGCATGGGCAACCGCAGCTTCACCATCAGCCTCCTGCTGGGCACCGACAGCAGCGCCGGAGAGAGAGCATGACAGGACCCCGTCTCGCCCCGCCCCGTGTCCCCTCCGGGAGGCTCCCGGTCCAGGCCCCGCCGGAGCTGCAGCCGAACGACGGCGGCATCGGGATCCTCGGGTCGCTACTGCCCATGCTCGGCAGCGTCGGCGCGATCGTCATGGTCACCATGTCGAACCAGTCCGTCACCGGTCTGCTCACCGGCGGCATGTTCCTGCTGTCCTCGCTCGGCTTCGTCGCCGTCAACGGCTGGCGGCAGCGCTCTCAGCGGCAGGCGGCCACGCTCGGTGCCCGTCGCGAGTACCTGGCGTATCTGACCGAGCTGCGGCAGACCGTCCGGGTCGCCGCCCGCCAGCAGCGCCGTTCCGCGAACTGGCACCTGCCGGCGCCGTCGACCCTGCCGTACCTCGCGGAGGAGCGCACCCGCGTCTGGGAGCGCGGCGTGAACGACCCCGACTTCCTGTCGGTCCGCGTGGGCGTCACCGATCAGCCGCTGTGCGTCACGCTCGAAGCCCCGGAGCTCCCGCCGCTGGCGCAGCTCGACCCCGTCGCCGCCTCGGCCGCGCACCGCTTCATGCTGACGCACGAGGTCCAGAAGAACCTCCCGCTCGGCGTCACCCTCCGCGACTACGCCCGCATCGAGATCACCGGCGACGAGGACGAGACCCGGGCGCTGGCCAGGGCCATGCTGCTGCACGCGGCCACCATGCACGACCCCGACGTGCTGCAGATCGTCATCGCCGCGGACACCGGAGTGCTCCCGCAGTGGGAGTGGGCGAAGTGGCTGCCGCACACGCACTCGCGCACCGTGCGGGACGGCCTCGGCGCCGCCCGGATGATCGGCTCGCAGCTGTCCGAGCTCGAGGACATGCTGCCGCCCGAGGTGCGCGAGCGCTCGCGCTTCGCCCGCGACGGCTCCGGACCGAAGACGCCGCACATCGTCATCGTCACGGACGGCGCCACGACGTCGTTCAACGACGCCCTCGTCACCGGCGACGGCGTCCAGGGTGTCACCGTGATCGACCTGCCCGCCCGGTGGGGCGACCTCGACGACCCGAACGCCCTGCGCATCGCGTTCGAGACCGGCGGTGCGAGCACACGCGCCGAGCTCGTCAGCCTGCAGGTGCCCGCACGCCCGTTCGAGGCCGACGCGATCACCATCGTCGAGGCCGAGGCGACCGCTCGTCGGCTCATCGCCCTGTACTCGGGCGGCACGGCGATCGCGAGCAAGAAGAGCGCGACCGGCCAGGCCGAGCTCGTCGAGCTCCTCGGTCTTCCCGATGTGCGCGACCTCGACCTCGACGCCGCCTGGGCACCGCGCCTGGAGCGCGACCGGCTCCGCGTGCCGATCGGTCAGACCGACGACGGCAGCCCGCTCATCCTCGACATCAAGGAATCGGCGCAGCAGGGTATGGGCCCGCACGGCCTCATCATCGGTGCCACCGGCTCGGGGAAGTCGGAGGTGCTCCGCACGCTCGTGCTCGCGCTCGCGATGACCCACTCGCCGGAGCAGCTCAACTTCGTGCTCGTCGACTTCAAGGGTGGCGCGACGTTCGCCGGCATGGCCGACATGCCGCACGTCTCGGCCATCATCACGAACCTCGGTGAGGAGATCTCCCTCGTCGACCGCATGCAGGACGCGCTCCAGGGCGAGATGGTGCGCCGACAGGAGCTGCTGCGGGCCACCGGTCCGTTCGCCAACGTGGCCGACTACGAGAAGGCGCGTCGCGGCGGCCGCACCGACCTGGCGCCGCTGCCGGCCCTGCTCATCGTCGCCGACGAGTTCTCCGAGCTCCTGTCGGCCAAACCGGAGTTCGTCGACACGTTCGTCAACATCGGCCGGCTCGGCCGCTCGCTGCAGGTGCACCTGCTGCTGTCCTCCCAGCGGCTGGAGGAGGGCAAGCTGCGCGGCCTCGACACGCACCTCTCCTACCGCATCGGTCTTCGGACGTTCTCGGCGGCCGAGTCCCGCACGGTCCTCGGCGTGCCGGACGCCTATCACCTGCCCACGCAGCCGGGCGCCGGCATCCTGAAGTCCGACACCGAGACAATGACGCAGTTCCGCGCCGCGTACGTGTCCGGACCACCGCCGCGTCGTCGTCGTCGGGCCTCGTCCGGCTCCGGCCAGAGCACGGGTTCGACCGCGGTCGAGCTGTTCACCGCCGCGCCGGTGTGGCGGGCGGAGGCGCCGGTGGACGAGCCGGAGGTCGTGGTCGACGCCGAGCCGGAGGAGAAGCGCAACACCTTCGAGATCGCGGTCGAGTCCATGAAGGGACGCGGCCCCGCGGCGCATCAGGTGTGGCTGCCGCCGCTGGTGACACCGGCCACCCTCGACCAGCTCTTCGGCGACCTCGTCGAGGACCCGTCGCTCGGTCTCGTCTCCCCGCGCTGGCGGAAGGCGGGAGCGCTCACGGTCCCGCTCGGCATCGTCGACGTGCCGCTGGAGCAGCGCCGCGAGAACCTCGCGGTCTCGCTCGGCGGCGCGGCCGGACACATGGCCATCGTCGGCGCGCCCCTGAGCGGTAAGAGCACGCTCGCGCGGACGACGGTCGCCGCCCTGGCGCTCACGCACACGCCGCAGGAGGTGCAGTTCTTCGTCATCGACTTCGGCGGCGGCAGCTTCACCGGCATGCAGGACTTCACGCACATCAGCGGCGTCGCGACGCGGTCCGAGCCGGACGTCGTCCGCCGCACGGTGGCTGAGGTCACCAGCCTGCTGAACGCCCGCGAGGTGTACTTCCGGCAGCACGGCATCGACTCGATCGACGCCTACCGGCAGCGCCGCGGGCAGGGACTGGCCGACGACGGCTACGGCGACATCTTCCTCATCGTCGACGGATGGGGCACGCTCCGCGCCGAGTTCGAGATGCTGGAGCCGCAGATCCAGGCGATCGCCGCCCGCGGTCTCACCTACGGCGTCCACGTCGTGATCACGGCGGCGCGCTGGATGGAGATCCGGGCCAACATCAAGGACCTCATCGGCACACGCATCGAGCTGCGTCTGGGCGACCCGACGGACTCCGAGGTCAACCGCAAGGCGGCGGAGAACGTCACGGCCATCCCCGGCCGCGGCCTCAACGACCGCGGTCTGCAGATGCTCACGGCGCTGCCGCGTGTCGACGGCGTGGACGACGCGTCGAGCCTGCCGGACGGGATCGACGACCTCGTGGCCCGCGTCGCGGCGGCGTGGCACGGACCGGCAGGACCCAAGCTGCGCCTGCTGCCCTCGCGCATCAGCCATGCCGATCTGCGCGCCGTCGCGGCCGCGCAGTCGCCGGACGGCGCGGAGCCCCGCGAACTGCTGCTGGGTATCGACGAGGCGAACCTCGCCCCGTTCTCGATCGATCCGGTCGCCGAGCCGCTGCTGTACCTGTACGGCGACGCGGACTCCGGCAAGTCGTCGATGCTCCGCGGCGTCGTGCACGAGATCACGCGTCTGTACGGGCCGACCGAGGCGAAGATCTTCGTCGTCGACTACCGTCGTGCCCTGCTCGGCGAGATCCCGCAGGAATACCTCGGCGCCTACCTCACGTCGCATGAGATGACCGAGGGCGGGATGAACGAGCTCGCGCAGTTCTTCCGGAGCCGCATCCCCGGACCCGACGTCACGCCCGACCAGCTCCGCAGCCGGTCGTGGTGGAAGGGGGCGGAGGGTTTCGTCCTCATCGACGACTACGACCTCGTGGCGACCTCGCAGGGCAATCCGGTCGCGGTCCTCGCGCCGCTGCTCGCGCAGGCGGCCGACCTCGGCCTCCACGTGATCCTCACCCGCCGCACCGGCGGGGCGAGCCGCGCCGCGTACGATCCGATCATCCAGCGCATGACCGACCTGGGTGCGACCGGCATCCTGCTCTCGGGCAGCCCCGAGGAGGGCCAGCTCATCGGCAAGGTGAAGGCCGTTCCCGCGATTCCGGGCCGTGCGCAGATCGTCAGCCGCGATCGGGGCCTCGTCTCCGCGCAGCTGCTGTGGGTGCCGCCGAGCTACGAGTGACAACCGAGGAGAGACCGAGATGACCTTCGAACCGATGCCGGCCGCAACGCCGATGGTCCCACCCGTGCTGTACCTGCCCCTGAGCGTGACGTCGACGCCCGAGGAGCAGCTCGTCGAGATCCGGGAGCTGAAGGACGGGCGGCGTGCACTGCTCGCCTACACCGCCCTCGACCGGCTGCTGGAGCTCGCCGGCGAGCGGCAGCCCTGGGTGCTGGTGCGCACCGAGGACCTCGGTCAGATCAAGGAGGCGCAGCCCTACGATGTCGTGATCTTCGACCTCGACGTGCCCGCGTCCTACCGCCGGAACGGAGCCATCGCATGAGCCGCATCGCGATGGACCCGGAGGTGATGGCCGTCCATGCGGACATGCACGAGGAGGCGGTCGAGCTCATCGAGACGAAGCTCTCCGGCATTCCGACGGCCGTCGACGGCGGGCTCGCCTCCGATACGGTCGCCGCGATCATGCAGCGGGTGGGGGAGGGCGTCGACGCCCTGTACCGGATCAACGGCACCCTCGGAGAGATCGTCCGCGCCATCGCCGACGACGCGGAGACGAACGAGCAGGACGTGATCGACCAGCTCGACCCGGTCGCGGCCATCGTCGAGGACCTCTGATGACGATCGACACGACCACGTACGGCGACGCCGACCAGGTGCAGGCGGCCGCGGACTGGCTCGACCCCGACCTGAAGGACGCCGCAGACGTCTCCTCCAACGTCACGACCTTCATCCCGACCGGCGTGCGCGGGCACTGGTACGGCGAGTCGGCGGACGACTACGTCACGATCCTCTCGCGCACGACCGACGCCGCGAAGGAGATCAAGGACCTCGCCCGTGACGCCGCCGAGAAGCTCCGGTCGTACGCCGGGCAGCTGCGGCGCATGAAGGAGGACTTCGCGACGCACCGCGACAATGCGCGGGCGGCGGGGCTCCCGGTCAACGGGATGATCATCGGCCGGCCGGTGTCCCTGATCCCGGTGTGCCCCACCTCGCGCGACGACCCCTACTGGGACGAGTGGCAGGAGCACCTCGACCGCATCGAGCTGTACAACGAGATCGCCGCCGACGTCGGCTCCTGGTGGGGCGAGCTCGAGGTGTGGATCAGCGAGAACCTCGACGGCTTCCTCGGGACCATGCCGAGCCAGTCCACGGCGGACAAGATCCTGTCCGGTCTGCGGGAGGCGAGCGGCGAGGTCCCGAAGATCTACCTCGAGGGCCAGGGCCTGGCGTGGGCGGAGACGGCGGCCGAGCTCACCTCCCACGCGGAGGATCTGCGTCTCGGAGCATCGGACTTCGTTCGCGAGCTGCGCTCCGGCAACCCTGCCGTCAAGGCCGCCGCCGAGGCCGCCAACCCCACCGGCATGCGGTGGGCGGCGGACGAGGCCGAGGATCTGGCCCGCGGACTCTCTCGCGCGAGTCGGGCGGTGCCGTTCATCGGCTGGGGCGTCGACGCCTGGAACCTGGGCTCGGCGATGTCGTCGGGCGATGACCCGTCGTCCACCGCGGTGGAGATCATCGGCGGTGCGGCGGGTGGCGCGGCTGCGGCTGCCGGGGTCGCCGCGCTCGCGGCGGCCGGTGTCGTCACGCTCCCGGTCTGGGGCACGGCGGTGGTCGTCGGCGGGGCCGCGGTGGCGGTCGGTGCCGGTGCGGTGTGGGCGTACGAGAACTGGGTGCCGCAGGACGTCCGGGAGTCGATCGACGCCGGCATGGCGGATGCATGGGACGCCACGACGGACTTCGCGGAGGACGCCTGGGAGAACACGACCGACTTCGTGGGCGACGCGGGGCACAACATCGGCAAGGCGTGGAAGGGACTGTTCGGGTGACAGGGCAGCAGCAGTCGACGTCTCCGGAGACGATCTGGGTACCCGGTCATCCGGGGTGGCAGGGGCAGCAGCGGGCGACCACGGCACTCACCGTGTTCGGCGTCGTGTTCGCCATCGTGGTCCTGCTGTTCAGCCTGATCCTGTTCGCCGATCCGGCTCCCGCGATGAAGGCTCTGGGGATCGGTGTGCTCGCGGCCGTCGCCGTGGGCGTCTGGCTGCTGGTGGCCCATGCCCGCGTCTCGCGGGTCCGAGTCGTCCGGCCGGTCGTCGACGGTCCGGCGATCGCGTTCGGCGGGGCCGCGGGGATCGTCTGGCCGCTGCGCGCCCTCGCGCCCGTGGGGGCCCTGCTCCTCGCGGCGTGGGCATGGAGCATCTTCACGGTGCCCGCAGACCGACTGCCGCTCCTCACCCTGCTCCTCCTCCCGGTGGTTGCGCTGATCATGACGATCGCCGGCATCCGGTCGTGGTTCCGGCCTCCCTCCGCCCATCGCCTGACGCTGCGCCCGGACGGCGTGGAGCTTCGAATCCCGCGCAACAACGTGGCCGTGGCATGGGAGGAGGTCGTCGGCGCCGGCCTGGAAGGCAACCGCGTGGTGCTGCGGACGGCGACCGCTCAGCCGTCCTCGTGGGCGGCGGCCGACCTCGCCAGCGACCCTGTACTCCTGGCCGAGCTGGTCACCTTCTACGCGAACCGTCCCGACGTCCGTGCCGAGATCGGCGCGGGCACGCTCGCCCGTCTGCGGTCCGGGGAGTTCTAGCGGCGCCTCTCAGCGGGCGCCGGCGGCGTCGGCGAGATGACGCGCCTCGTGGCCGAGGACCTTCACGATGATCCCGTGGCGCCGGAGCTCGGCGACCGTGCGCGCGCCCTCCTCGGCGTCGAGCCCCAGAGCCCGGATGTTCGCCACCACGACCACGTCTCCGGTCCGGAGCGTCGAGATGAGCCGCGCGAGGCGGTCGTTCCAGCTCTCCAGGATGTCCGGCGCCGGGTGACGGAAGCCCTCGATGGGCACGCCGAAGCGGGTGAGGTCGGCGCGCTGCTCGACGACCGACGGCATGCCCTCGCGGGCGACGACGAGGCCGACCAGGCGGGAGCCGGCGGGACGCGCGGTCCAGAAGTTGCGGTTCTGCTGCAGCTCCGTGAAGCACTTCGGGCACTTCGCTGCGTCGTGCGGGAGGTGGAGCGGGCTCGTCAGCGCATCGTCGAGAGACGGCGTCGTTCCCGCCGGGTCAATCGTGTCGCTCATCCCGCACCTCCGCCCTCTATTCTGCCCTGCCCAGGTGTCCCGCGGCGACCGGATCAGAGCAGTCCGAGGGCTCGGACCGCGTCCCGCTCCTCCACGAGCTCCGCGACCGAGGCGTCGATGCGCGCGCGGGCCCAGTCGTCGATCTCCAGGCCTTCCACGATGTGCCACTCGCCGTCGACGGACTGCACGGGGAACGACGAGACGAGGCCCTCCGGGACACCGTACTCCCCGCGCGAGACGACGGCGGCGGAGGTCCAGTCCTCGGTCCCGCGGACCCAGTCGCGCACATGGTCGATCGTCGCGCTCGCGGCGGAGGCGACGGAGGACGACCCGCGGACCTCGATGATCTCCGCGCCGCGCTTGGCGACCCGGGGGATGAACGTCTGGTCCAGCCACGCCGGGACGTCGCCGACGATCCGCTCCAGGGCATCCTGCACGGGCTTCCCACCGACGGTCGCATGCGACACGTCGGGGAACTGCGTGGCCGAGTGATTGCCCCAGATGGGCACCCGCCGCACCGTGTGCACGGGGGCGCCGAGCGTCTGGGCGAGCTGGGCCCGTGCGCGGTTCTCGTCCAGCCGCGTGAGGGCGGTGAAGCGGTCGGCGGGCACGCCGTCGGCCGCCGCGGAGGCGATCAGGGCGTTCGTGTTGGCGGGGTTGCCCACCACGGTCACGCGGACGCCGGGGGCGGCGTTCGCGGCGATGGCGGCGCCCTGCGGCCCGAAGATGCCGCCGTTCGCGGCCAGGAGGTCGCCGCGCTCCATGCCGGGACCGCGGGGGCGGGCGCCCACGAGCAGGGCGAGGTCGCAGCCGTCGAAGCCGACCGCGGCGTCATCGGTCACCTCCACGTGCTCAAGCAGGTCGAATGCGCCGTCCTGGAGCTCCAGCGCCGCGCCCTCCGCTGCGCCGAGCCCCTGCGGGATCTCCAGCAGCCGCAGCCGCACCTTCTCATCCGGACCGAGCATGTCGCCGGCGGCGATGCGGAAGAGGAGCGCGTAGCCGATCTGTCCGCCCGCGCCGGTGATGGTGATCGTGGTGGCCATGTCACGAGCCTACGTCCGTCGCGGTGTCGGCGCGCGGAGTACCCTCGACGCATGACGTTCAATCCCGACGCCGACCTCTCCCGCAACACCACGCGCCGCCGCGGACGCACGGCGGCGATCGCGGGCGGCTCCGGCGTCGGCGTGCTCGCCCTGCTCGCCCTCATCGCCGGCCCCCTGCTGGGCATCGACCTGAGCGGACTCGTCGGCGGCGCGCCCGGTGGGAGCGAGCCCGCCGGCGGTTCGGCCATCGAGAACTGCGACAGCGGTGCCGACGCGAACGCGAACGTCGACTGCCGGATGGCGGGGGCGCAGCTCGCGCTCGACGCCTTCTGGGAGGACAAAGTGGAGGGGTATCAGGCTCCGCAGCTCATCGTCGTCGACGGAGCCACTTCCACGCAGTGCGGGACCGCCTCCAACGCGGTCGGGCCGTTCTACTGCCCGCCGGAGGAGACCGTCTACATCGACCCCACGTTCTTCCAGCTCATGCAGCAGCAGTTCGGGGCCTCGGCAGGGAACCTCGCGCAGCTCTACATCGTCGGGCACGAGTGGGGTCACCACATCCAGAACCTCCTCGGGGCGATGGAGCGGTACCCGAACAACGGGACGGGTCCCGGCAGCAACGGCGTGCGCATGGAGCTGCAGGCCGACTGCTATGCCGGCGGCTGGCTCGGCCGCGCGACCGAGCAGACCGACGCCGACGGTGATCCGTACCTCGAGAAGCCGACGGAGGCGCAGATCCGGGACGCCCTGAACGCGGCGTCGACCGTCGGGGACGATCACATCCAGGAGCAGTCAGGACAGGTGAACCCGGAGACCTGGACCCACGGCTCCAGCGAGCAGCGTCAGCGCTGGTTCGCGGAGGGGTACCAGAACGGGCTCGATGCGTGCGAGCAGGTGTTCACCCTCCCCGCCGATCAGCTCGACCCGTAGACCCGGCGCTCCCGCCGTTGTCAGATAACGTGGACTCGGCAGGACCGCACGACCGGTTGGGGGACCGAACATGACGAACACCGAGGGGCTCTATCCGCCCATCGAGCCGCACGAGACCGGAGTGCTGCTCGTCGGCGACGGGCATCGCGTGGCCTGGGAGATCAGCGGCAACCCCGAGGGGAAACCCGTCGTGTTCCTCCATGGCGGCCCCGGCAGCGGCACCTCGCCGTGGCAGCGCCAGTTCTTCGACCCCGACGTCTACCGGATCGTCCTTCTCGATCAGCGCGGATGCGGTCGGAGCACGCCGTCCGCCGCGGAGCCGGAGGCCGATCTCCGGCACATCACCACCGCGCACCTCATCGCCGACCTCGAGCTGCTGCGCAAGAATCTCGGCATCGAGACGTGGCAGGTGTTCGGCGGGTCCTGGGGCAGCGCCCTCGCGCTCGCCTACGCCCAGGCCCACCCCGACGTGGTCTCCGAGCTGATTCTGCGCGGGATCTTCACGCTCCGTCGCGCCGAGCTCGAGTGGTTCTACGAGGGCGGGGCGGCGGCGCTGTTCCCCGACCTGTGGGAGGACTTCATCGCGCCGATCCCGGTCCTGGAGCGCTCCCGGATGATCGAGGCGTACCACCGCCGGCTGTTCGACCCGGACCCGGCGGTCCATGAACCGGCGGCCCTCGCATGGGCGGCGTGGGAGGCGGCGACCGTCACGCTGCGCCCCGACCCGGAGCAGATCGCGGCGATGGCCGATCCCCGCCGGGCCGTCGCTTTCGCACGCATCGAGAACCACTTCTTCGTGCACCGCGGCTGGTGGGCCGAGGGGCAGCTGCTCGCGGGGATCGACGCCATCCGGCACATCCCGACCGTGATCGTGCAGGGCCGCCACGACGTGGTCACGCCGATGATGACGGCGTGGGACCTGCACCGTGCCTGGCCGGAAGCCGACTTCCAGGTGATCGATGACGCGGGGCACTCCGCCGCCGAACCCGGCATCCGCGCAGCTCTCCGCGCCGCGACCGATCGGTTCCGCCCCGAGGGCTGACGCGTTCCGCTCAGGCGCGGAGCGCGCGCAGCAGTGTCTTCACGAGGCCGAGGGCGCCGCCGTCCGCACGATGGCGGGTGAGGCCCTCGCTCACGGCGGCACCGGTGCGGGAGGAGGCGAACCACGGCGGCTTGGGGAGGATGGTCATCCGCCCTCCGCCGTTCGCGACGGGGAGCGAGCGCGGGAACGGCCGGAAGGGGCCGCGCAGCACGGAGCGCTCCACCCGATCCAGGAGCAGGGCGTTGTGGACGACGCCGATGCCGCTGCCGACGTCATCGATCGTGCCGCCGGGGAATGCGCCCCAGGTGAGCGTCGGCGTGATGAACCCGAAGGCGGTCCAGCCGTTGATCGCGATCGAGCCGTAGTGCAGCGCGGTGAGTGCGCGCTCGAACCCGCTGCCGAGCGCCTTCTCGGTCGCCGGGTCGATGAGCAGGTTCGCGCCGAGCGTGCCCTGCAGCTTCTCGTTCGCGTGGGCGACCGCGGCGTCGAGGAACTCCTGGCCCGTGCCGGGGAGGCTCACCACGCCGAGGACCGGCGCGAAGTACTCCGTGTTCTCCAGGGCTGAGGGGTCGTCGTCGGCATCGATCTCGACGAGGAGCCGGTCGCCGAGCACGAGGGCGTCCGGGTAGTCGTCCGCGGCGGACTGCATGCGGGAGGGGGCGCCGGGGTACCAGATGGGGCGCTCCGGAGCGGTGGCGTAGGCGCGGCGCAGTTCGGCGCGGAAGTCGTCGGCCTGGTCCCAGTCCGCGGAGAGGATGACGACCTGCCCCGCGATGCAGTTGTGGCCGCTGTTCTGCAGGCGCATGGTCGCGATGTGCTCGGCCTGGTACGCGAGGTCGGCGGCCGTCCACTTCCCCGGCACGACGATGATGGGGGAGACCCCGCCGAGTTCCGCGGTGATGGGCTTCTTCAGCAGCGGGCGGTTCTCGCGACGGCGGCGCTTCGTCGCGGCCGCCCCCTCGCCGGTCGACGGTCCCCAGACGATGGTGTCGAAGGTCGCCGCCGAGCCGGTGATGTGCACGTGGGCGATGCCGGGGTGCTGGGTGAGGTAGGCGCCGGCGGCCGGGCCCCCCCGCACGATCCGCAGCAGGCCCGGCTCGATGAGTGGGGCGAGCGCGCGCTTGTAGACGGGGACCAGCGCATCCTGCGTGGGGTTCACCTTCAGCAGGGCGGTGCGGTTGTGGGCGAGCAGCTCGTACAGCACGTCCAGCACGGGGATGGAGGTCACGTTCCCGGCGCCGAGCACGAGTCCGACGCCCCCGGACACCGTCGGCGTGCGCTGTGCCAGACCGGCGGTCGCGCGGGCGGTGTTCGGCGTGGTCCCCGGTTCGAGCCAGACCTCGCCGGTGAAGCCGGACAGCAGGAACCGGTCGATGCCGGTGAGGGGGAAGGCATGTACGCGCGCACGGCCGCCGGGTGCGCGGTCGACCCGGATGCCGTCGAGCGGATTCGCGCCGTTCGCGATCCGGGTGAGCGTGGCGATCGAGGCGTCGAGTGCTCCGAGGACGCTGTACGGGCCGCTCAGCCACTCCTCGCCGCGGAGCGGATGCCGCGCGTCCAGGCCCTTGGAGGCGGCGGCGATCGTCGCCCAGTCCTCCGCGGTCGCGGCGACGCTCGTGCGGACCTGCCGGAGCAGCGTCGCGCGCTGCGCTACGGTGAGCGCGGTCCACACCGCGGTCCCCGTCTGCAGCTCGGCGACGGCGGCGTCGAGCCGTTCCTTCTCGCCCTCGCCGAGGGCGGGGGTGGCGGGCGCGGTCGTGGGCGCAGAAGTCATCGGCGTCTCCTTCGAACGGGCTTTCAGCATAGGCGTCCGCGCGGAGATCCGCCGAGTGCGAGGACGATCAGATGATCGAGAGCTCGCGCAGCTTCGACTCCACGTCGGCGTTCGACGGCTCGACGTGGTGCGAGGCGTCGGGGTAGACCACGACGGGGATGTTCGTGCGGCCCGAGATGTCCTTCGCGATGTCCGCGGCGGCGGGGTCGGCGACCAGGTCGACATACGTGTACGCGACGCCGAGCTCGTCGAGCTGCTTCTTCGTGCGGATGCAGTCGCGGCACCAGTCGGCGCCGAACATCGTGATGGTGTCGGAGGCGGGGTTGGTCATGCCTCCAGCCTACGGCCGTGGGGGAGGGGTGGCTCCGAAGAAGCCCGCCAGTGCGGCGGCGAGAGGTTCGGGCGCCTCCTCCGCCATGTGGTGCCCGCTGTCGATGCCGTGGCCGCGGACATCGTCGGCCCAGTCCCGCCAGATGCGGAGGGGGTCGCCGGAGAGCTCCTCGAGATCGTCGCGTTCGGACCACAGCACGAGGGTCGGCATCCGGAGCCGACGCCCGGCGGCGCGATCGGCCTCCTCGTGCGCGCGGTCGATCGTGAGGCCGGCACGGTAGTCCTCGAGCATCGCCCGGACGACCGACGGCTGCCGCACCGCCTGCAGGAACTCGGCGTGGTTCGCCGTGCCCATCGTCGCCGGGTCGGCCTTGGGCGCGTACCAGGCCTCCGGGTCCGCGCCGATGACGCGCTCCGGGATGTCCGGCTGGGCGAAGAAGAACCAGTGCCACCAGTGCGCGGCGAAGGTCGCGTCGCAGCGTCGGAGGTGCTCCGAGATCGGCAGGCAGTCCAGCAGGGCGACCTGTTCGACGGTCTCCGGGTGATCGAGGGCGAGTCGGAGCGCGACGTAGCTGCCACGGTCGTGCCCGACCAGGCGGAAGCTCTCATGGCCGAGTCGCTCGGCGACGGTGCGGATGTCGCGGGCGACGGCGCGTTTGGAATGGGCCGCATGATCGGCGGTGGGCGCCGGGCCCCGGGAACGCCCGTATCCGCGCAGGTCGGGGCAGATCACCGTGAAGCCGCGCTCGACGAGCACCGGGGCCACCCGATGCCAGGTCGCCGAGGTGCGGGGGTGACCGTGCAGGAGCACCACGGGCGGTCCCGAGCCCCCGTGACGCACGAGGATGTCGGCTTCGTCGGTCGGGATCCGCGCGGTCGTGAAGCCGGGGAACAGCGCCTCGTCGGCGGCGCTCATCGACCGGGGTCCGCTTCGTCCGGCAGCTTCTCGACCGGGACGACCACCACGTCCTGCACCTTCCAGTCCAGGTCGGCGATGCCCTCGGAAGCGGCCGTCAGGTCGGCCGCGCGGACGCCACGATGATGCGGCACCACGAACGCCTCGATGTGGAACACCTGGCCCTGATCCCGCATGCGCACGGCCGCCTGATCCACCCAGGGGCGGCTGCGCAGGTAGGAGACGACGTCGCGGGCCAGCGGATGCGGCTCCGCGCTGTCGAAGGTGCGGGCCCGCTGGTCCATGAGGTCGACGATCGCCGTCTTCGTATTGCGGAAACCGTCCCAGATGATCCCCAGGGAGATGAAGAGGGCCGCAGCTCCGTCGAGCCACCATATGCCCGCGCCGACACCCAGCACTCCGACGATGGAGGCGACCGTCGTCTGCCAGTCGGCCTTGGCCATGTCGGCGTCGGCGTAGAGCAGCTTGTTGTGCAGGACGGGGGCGAGCTTGGCCTTGGCTGGACCGTAGAAGAACACCGGCCCGACGATCACGACGGCCATGACGGCGACCATCAGCCAGCCGAGCCAGATCGTCTGTCCGAACACCTGCACGGTGCCGATGGTCGGATGCTCCCCGCGGATGAGCCCGGCGACGGCCTCGGCGGCGAGGTTCAGGCCGACCGCGAGGAGCGCGACACCGGCGACGAGGTGGCCGACGCCCATCGCCCGGTGGAGGCCATAGGGGTGCTTCCGGGTGGGGCGTCGCCGCACGAACAGGAGCGCGAGGAGGAAGGCGAACTGCGGGATGAGCGACAGCATGTCCTCGATCCACGCCGTGCGCATCGCCTGGGACTCGCCCACGACGAGCGCGATCACGGTGATCGTGATCGAGGTGTAGACGATCGTGAAGATCTCCCAGCGCACGGCCTTGCGCGTGGCCTGCTGCTGTTCGTCGGGGAGCTCGGTGCGCCCGAATTGCTTCGTCCCGGTCATCGAGCGACCTCCTCGTCGAGAGAGGCCTCGAGGGCCGAGAGGAAGGCGTTCTCGCCGAGGGGCACGAGCATGACGAGCTCCCGATCTCCCGCGCCCTCGATACCCGGATAGCCGCGGGTCACGCCCGCCTTGTCGATCCACGGGGTGTCCGGCGTCAGTCCGCCGGCCACGAGGTCGAGGTCTCCCGTCTCCAGCATGCCCACCAGGCTCTCCTCGGTCGCGACAGTCCAGGCGACGTCCGCGTCGATGCTCGCGGCGAAGTCGTCGACGAGATCCACGACCGGCCCGCGCGGCTCGCCGCGGTCGATCTCGACGAGGCCGGGCTCGGGCGAGGTGCCGACCCGCAGCTCCCCGCCCGTGACCCGGTCCAGGGTGCCGTCCGGGTCCGCGGGGACCGTCATCCCGCACCCGCCGAGGGCTGTGGCCACGAGGAGGCCGGCCAGGGCGCCGATCAGGCGTGGTCCGGCGGAGATCCGTCGATTCCTGTTGCTGCTCACGGGATCAGGCTGGCCCGCGGCGTCGTCGCCCGGCAACGGCGTTGACGAGCGCCGCGGTGGAAAGCTAGTCGCTCTTGAAGGTAAGGGTAGCCTTACCTATAGTGGAGGCATGAGCAGCGCGTGCGAGCATCTCGAGGATCCGGACTGGGAAGCGATGGAAGGAGCGGTGCTCATCGCCGGGGATGCCGCCGACGTCGGAGCCATCGCGCGCGTCGCGTCCCGGCTCCCGTGGGATGCGCACGGCGTCATCCTCATCGAGGCGGCGGCCCGGATCCAGCTCCGGCACGTCGACGTCCCCGCGGGGGTCTCGGTCCGCTGGCTCCTGCGCGCCGAGGGTCCGCGCGCTCATGCCCGCGGCGAGCGCCTTGCGAACGCCGTGTATGCGTGGTGCCTGGAGTGGACGTGCAGCGAGCCCCCGGAGCACTGGACGGTGTGGCTCGGTCCGCACACGCCGCCGCACGTGGCGCGGATGGCGCGCAGCCTCCTCGGCGTCGCGAACTGACCCCGCCTCAGCGGGTCGCGCCGACCGCGGATGCCGTGGCGTTGGCGGTGATCGCATCGAGCGCGCGGCGGAGCGCCGAGCTCGACGTGTGCGCGGTGTACGGGAAGTACACGACCTCGACGCCCACCTCCGCGAACTCGCTCTCCAGCCGGAGGCCCTTCTCGGTGCCGCGCCAGTCGTCGCCCTTGAAGAAGTGGGTGAAGCGCACGTCGCGCCACGAGTCCATCTTCGACGGCGTCGTCTCGACGTAGACGTCGTCGACGAAGGAGATGTGCCGGACGATCTCGGCACGTTCGGCGGTCGGGATGACCGGCTCGATCCCCTTGACCTGACGCAGCATCTCGTCGCTCACGACGCCGGCGATCAGGATGTCGCAGTGCTGTTTGGCGTGTCGCAGCAGATTCAGGTGCCCGACGTGAAAAAGGTCGAAAGCTCCGACGGCATAGCCGATACGCGTCCCCATGATCTCCCCAGATCGATCATTCCCCAGTCGAACGGATCCCCACCCGTTCGGCGCGACTCCCACAGCCGCAGACGACACTCTAGCAGGAACGTGTCCTGCAGCCCATAGGAACCCATGGAACGATGGATGCCGGAGCCGATGGGGCTGCGGAACGACGAAGGGGACCATGTTGGGGGCAGGGGTCACGGTCATCGTGCCGACGTACAACGAGCGCGACAACGTCGCAGAGCTCGTGGAGCGCACGGCCGCGGCCTTGGCGGGACGGGACGCCGAGATCCTCTTCGTCGACGACAGCAGCGATGACACCACGGCCGAGGTGGAGCGCGTCGCGGTCGACGCCCCGATCCCGGTGCGGGTGATCCATCGCTCGGACAACGTCGGAGGCCTCGGCGGAGCGGTCGTCGTCGGCCTGGGCGCCGCGGCGGCCGATGTCTGCATCGTGATGGACGGCGACCTCCAGCATCCCCCCGAGCTGCTGCCGACACTGCTGGACCGCTTCGCGGACGGCGACGCGGACGTGGTCGCGGCCTCCCGCTACGTCGGCGGCGGTGACACGAGCGGCCTGGGAACGGCCGTGCGCTTCGGCGTGTCCCGCGCCGCGACGTGGCTGACCCGCGCGATGTTCCCGCGGCGGCTCGCCCGGAGCACCGACCCGATGACCGGGTTCTTCCTCGTCGACCGGCGTCGCCTGCGGCTGGATGCACTGCAGCCGCAGGGCTTCAAGATCCTCCTGGAGATCCTCGCCCGGACGGATCTGCGGATCGCGGAGATCCCGATGGAGTTCGCCGAGCGTCGACACGGCACCTCGAAGGCGAGCCTGCGCCAGGGTGCCACGTTCATCGCACATCTCGCACGGCTGCGGTTCGGGAAGATGTCGCTGTTCGCGGCGATCGGCGTGCTCGGCGCCATCGCCAACCTCGCGATCATGTGGGCGCTGACGGCGGCGGGCGTCCCCTACGTCTGGGCGGCCATCATCGGCGCCGAGGTCACGATCATCGGCAACTTCCTGCTGCAGGAGCGCTTCGTCTTCGCCGACATGCGCACCGACGCCCGCAGCGCCGGGGTGCGCTTCGCGGCGTCCTTCACGTTCAACAACGTCGAGGCGGCCCTGCGCATCCCGGTGATGGCGCTCATGGTCGAGACCTGGCACATCTCCAGCGTCCTGGCGACCGCGCTGTCTCTCATCGTGGCCTTCTTCGCCCGGTTCCTGTTCCACTCCCTCGTCGTCTACGCGCCCCGTCGGCGGCGTGAGGAGAGGGCGGCGGCGGGCGAGCCGGAGCCGGACACCGCGACGCTGCGGATCATCCGCGCCATCGATGCCGAGGCCATGAAGCCGGGCGAGCTCTAGTCCTCGACCGTCCGCGAGGTGCGGGCGGCGTGGTCGCGGCGCGGCGCAGAGAAGGGCAGACTAGATCTCGGGGCCGGTGCGGTCCCGCGATGGACGGCGACGGCGGCGGGGATCGCGGTCAGCGCGAACAGCAGCGCGAGAGTCCGGGAGGAGGTGAGCAGAGGGCTGAAGAACGTGTCCCACGCTCCGAGCAGAGTGAGCCACACGACGATGCCGGGGGCGGCCTTGAGGGAGACGGCGCGGGCTACGGCGTAGATTGCGCATCCGAGAAGGACGAGCGCGAACGCCGCGCCCAACGGACCGAAGCGCAGCCACAGGTCGCCGAGCACCGAATGCACTTCGTACTGCCCGCCGAACATGTAGCCCTCGACGTACCCGTTGTCCGGATCGTAGTTGAGCTCGCTCATGCCGGTCTTGGCGATCCAGACGTCCTGTGAGGTGGGCAGGGTCCCGCTCCCGAAGCCCAGCGGGCGGGCGGAGATCAAGGCGGTCGCGGCGCCCAACTCTGGCCGCCCGCCGGCGATCAGCGACCCGGAGGTGTCGATCTGGGCCTGCGTGCGCTGCTGCGCGGCGTCGCCGAGGACTCCCTCAAGGATCAGAGCCTGCAGCATGCTGAACGCGGCGAGGCTCAACACGCCCAGGAGCACCAGGGTCTGTGCAGGGCGCGGACGCCTGGTTCCCGCCGGAAGGAAGATCTGCCACAGCACGATCACGGCGGCAAGGAGGAGAAAGGACGTCATCGATCGCGAGTCCGAGAAGAGGCAGACGCCCGCGAGGAGGGCGAGTGCCAGCAGATCCAACGACCGCCGCCGGGAGGTCGACGTGAAGCCCAGGATGACGATGATGACCGGGACAGCGAGGGAGTACTTCCAGAGGTTGGCGGGGTTGCCTCCCGTGAGAGCCACATTCGCCAGTGCTCCCACCCCGAACGCGATGGCCGTGGCGCCGAGGCCGAGCTCGCTCCGCGCCCACAGGAGCACGCCGATGCCTCCCGCGAGGGACAGAAGCGTGAGGGACTGTTCGAGCATGAGGCTCGTCGAGGTCGCCCGCGTGGTCTCGAGGAGGGTGGTCGCCGCTCCCCAGACCGCCGCGCCGGCTGCGAGCGCGAGCAACGGCCGAGCGAAACGGTAGCCGCGCAACGCCGGCCACCAGACCGGCAGCAGGACCACGGCCACGACGACGGAGATGCTGATACCGGGGCCGAACGTGAACCGCACCGCCGACGCTGCGGCTGCGGCCGCGGCGACGATGGAGGTGGTCGTCCACGACGTCACGCTGCGCATACGGAGGTCTCCGATCAGCGGAGGTCGCCGCGGAAGACACCGACCTCCGCGCCGAAGAGGTAGTCGACCGTGAGGGTGACGTCCTCACGGTCCTCCTCCGGAATGGTGAACAGATAGACGCCCTCCGCGGCGTCTCCGGGGGAGAGCATCCCCTCGAACGGCACGCCACCGGGCCGGGTCAGCGTGCCGGCGGGTGCCCGGTCGGCGCCGGAATACGCGTTCACAGCGACGTAGTCGAGGTCGAGCGGTTCGGAGCCGGTGTTGACGATCCTGACAGTGGCGCGCACGGCAGGACCCGAAGTCTCCCCGGCGAGTGCCGCCTCGCCCTGCACGGCTTCCACGCGGGCGAGGAGGATGTCCGCACCCTCCGCGACGATCGTGGCGTTGGGCCCCACCGGCGTGAGCTCGGCGAACGGGAGGCCGCTCTCCGACGGAGCGGGCCGCGGCGTCTCCGTCGGGCGCGGCGCGTCGGTGGACACGATGTCACGGGGCGGGACGGTCGGCGTGCTCGTCGGTTCCGGCTGCCCGGCGGGAGTCAGCATCGGGGGAACGAGGAACGCGGCGGCCACGGCGAGACCGACCACCACGACCAGGATCGTCAGGGGAAGCCAGACGCGTCGGCGTCCCGGTGCGTTGTCCTCGTGCACGTCCTTCATGTGATCCCCACTCCCCGGTGTCCTCGCGGTGCGAGAGACGGTGCTCCGAGTTTAGACTGGCGCCCCTGTCGAGCGGTGCCGGGACAGGAATCGTCTTCCATCCCTGACCCCGCGCCATGCTGCGCGCAGCGGCGGAAGGGGGCGGAGGAACTGTCGCCGGCCGCCCCGGAGCAGCACCTGCCAGGCGTTGCGCGGAGCCGACCGTTCCCATGCCGCGACGTCATCGTCGTCGAGATGCAGCGCCGCGAAGAGCAGGCGGTTCCGGATGTTGTAGTAGTAGTAGAGCTCGGATTTCGCCTCGGCTCGCTGCCCGCGACCGCGATGAGTGCTGCCTTCGTCATGGATGGCCGTCGCGTCGTCGACCACCACCAGCCGCGCACCCGCGCGTGCGGCGCGCACGGAGATGTCGACGTCCTCCCAGTAGAGGAAGTACTCCTCGTGGAAGCCTCCCGTCAGTTCCCACACGGATCGCGGGATGAGCATGCACGCGCCGCTGATCCACGGCAGCCGCCGTGCCGAGGGTTGCTCCCGCCGCCTCCGCGGGCCGCCCATCGCACCGTCGTCCAGATAGACGTCCATCCCGGCGAACCACACGCGACCGTCCGCGTCGACCACGCGGGGAGAGGCGAGGGTCAGGTCGTCCGCCGTGGCATCCAGCAGAGCGGCGACGGAACCGCCGTCGATACGGGCGTCCGGGTTGAGGAGCAGGAGGTCGGTGGCACCGAGCACGTCGAACGCGTGCGCGGCGCCGGCGTTCACCCCGCCGCCGAAGCCAGCGTTCGTCGCCATCGGGACGAGGTCCCAGCCCCGCGCGGCGCAGAGCGCCGACACGGTCTCCCGCTCCGTCGGCGTGGACAGATTGTCGACGACGACGATCCGGGCCTCCGGAACATCGGAGGCCGTGGAGACGAGGTTCGACTCGAGCAGTCGGGCGGCGCCGTAATTGACGACGACCACCGCGAGGACCCGCGCGCTCATCCATGCTCCTCTCTGGCCGCACGCGAAGATCAGCCGGGCGCAGCCTGTGGATATAGTGAAGGCTACATTCGACGTCGCCTGGGGGAGTTGTCGTGTCAGAGATCCGAGCGGCGATGGGACGCCTGCAGCAGGCGCAGAAGTCGTCCAAAGGGGCGGCGGCCTATTCCCGCTACATCAACCGACCACTCGGTCGGCCGATGGCCGCGCTCGCGTACGTGATGGGGATGACCCCCACGCAGGTCACACTGGTCAGCGCGGCGTTCACCCTGACCGGTGTCGCCCTGATCGCCACCTTGCCGCCCGAGATCTGGTCTTCGATCCTCGTATCCGTCCTGCTCGTCCTCGGTTACGCGCTCGACTCCGCCGATGGCCAGCTCGCGCGGCTGACAGGCTCCGGATCGTTGGCGGGAGAGTGGCTCGACCACTTCTTCGATGCGATCAAGCTCGCGACCATCCATCTCGCGGTGCTCGTCTGCTGGTTCCGGTTCTTCGACCTTCCGGACGGCTGGCTGCTCGTCCCGCTGGTGTTCGCGGCTTCGGCCAACGTGTTCTTCTTCGGGATCATCGCCGCCGACTTCCTCCGCCGCGTGCACCGTCTGCGGCACCCTCAAGCGCCCGCTGAGACGCCTCGGGAGGCTTGGCGGTCCGGTGGGTTGTACTCCTTGGCGGTCATCCCGACGGACTACGGCTTCCTCTGCCTGGTGTTCGCGGTGCTGTGGTGGCAGCCGGTCTTCGTCGTCCTCTATACCGCGCTGGCCGTGATCAACGTGCTCATGCTTCTTCTCGCCGCGATGCGTTGGTACCGGTCGATCCGAGGGTTGGCGATCCATGTCTGAGGGCCAGCGTCCGATCCGCGTCATGCAGTCCTTCGGTGCGCCTCGGGTCACCACGAATCCCTACATCACCATGCTGGATGAGGCGCTCACTGCGACGCCAGGCATCGAGCATCTCCGGTTCTCCTGGCGCGAGGCCCTTCTCGGTCGATACGACGTGTTCCACTGGCACTGGCCTGAGGTGAAACTCCACGGGGGATCGGCCGTCTCTTCCGTCGGCAAATACGTCCTGACGGCGCTGCTCTCGTTACGGCATTCCCTGTCACGGCGGATCGCGGTCGTGCGCACGGTGCACAACTTGGAACTGCCGGACGACAACGCCGCCCGGCTGTGGCTGCTGCGACGGATCGACCGCCAGGCCGATCACCGCATCGTGTTGAACGAGACGACTCCGCTCCCTGCCGGAACGGCGCAGTCGCTCATCCTGCACGGCCATTACCGGGATTGGTACCGGCCGCAGCCGCGAGCGGAGCGGATCCGCGGACGAATGGGAACGTTCGGAGGGGTCCGACGGTACAAGGGAGTGTCCGGCTTCGTCGATGCCTACGCCGCTGCCGTCGCCGTCGATCCCGAGATGAGTGTCGTCATCGGCGGGAAGGCGTCGAGCGCGGACCTGGCCGACGATCTGCGCGAGCGTGTGGCGGACCTGCCGCAGGTCACGCTCCGTCTGGAGTTTCTGAGCGACGCCGAGCTGGTCGAGCTCGTCACGGGTTCCGAGCTGGTCGTGCTGGCCTACCGATTCATGCACAACTCTGGGAGCGTGCTCGCAGCGCTGTCGCTCGATCGGCCAGTCCTCGTGCCGCGCAATGCGCCCAATGAGGCGCTCGCCGCCGAGGTGGGGCCGGAGTGGGTGCAGATGTACGACGGCGAGCTGGATGGTGAGCGGCTGCGTGCCGCCCTGGCCGCGGTGCGGCAGATCACCACGGAGAGACCGGACCTGTCTCGGCGCGAGTGGGACGACGCCGGCGCTGCCCACGCACACGCGTACCGTTCGGCGCTTCGAGCTCGGCACTCCCGCGTCCGTCCCCGTGGCCGCACGAAGGAGGAGACATGATGCGAGAAGCGGCTTTCCGTCTCAAGACTGCGGCGGGCGGACGGAGCAGCACGGCCGCTTATCGGGACTTCCTCGTCGTGGATGCTCTGCCTCCGGAGGAGGCCATCGAGCTGAGCGCCCAGAGGTCCGCCGCGCACGCGCGCTTCGCGTTCGAGCACAGCGCGTTCTACCGCGAGCTGTATTCCGCGCACGGCTTCTCCGCCGAGGATCTGCGCGACCCCGCGTCGTTCTCCTCGCTGCCCATCGTCGACAAGACGATGCTCCGCGAGAACTTCGAGAGCATTCGCACGGATGAAGCCGATGCGCGCACCAGCGTCGTCTCGAAGACGGGTGGGAGTACGGGTCTGCCGCTGCACCTGCTGCGAGACCTCCGTTTTCCTGCCCGCGCACTCGAGTGGCGCCTGTTCGACTGGTGGGGGGTGAAACCCTGGGATGACCGGGCGATCGTGACGCGCCACGTGCTCACCGGGGCGGCCCGCCTGCGCCACGACCTCGGGTGGCTCCCCTCGCGACGGGTGCAGCTCGACGCCTTCCAGATCACGGACGATGCGGTGCGAGCGTTCGTGGAGCGCTGGAACCGGGTGGAGCCCCGTTTCCTGATCGGCTATGGCGGCGGCGTCCTGGACACGGTCCGACGGATGCGTCGACTGGGGCTCCGGGTCGTTCCGCCGGCGGCCGTGGCCGTGACGGCTGCTCCGCTGTCCCCTGGTACGAGGGCGGAGATCGAGGACGCCTTCGGCGCGCCGTGCTACGACCACTACCGCTCGGCCGAGATCCCCTGGATGGCGGGTGAGTGCGCCGAGCAGAGCGGACTCCACGTCTTCTCCGACGTGCGACGCATCGAGATCGTCGATGAGGCGGATCGGGTCCTGCCCGAGGGACGGGAAGGAGAGGTCATCGTCTCGGATTTGACGAACCGGGTCTTCCCGATCGTCCGATATCGTCTCGGCGACATCAGCAGCTATCGACCAGGGGTGTGCGCGTGCGGGCGGGGGCTTCCTCGCCTGGGCGCGATCTCGGGCCGCTCCTCCGATGCCGTGCGCCTGCCGGATGGGACCACGATTGCGGGCGCTCTCGGACACATCTTCGACGACGCGCCCCTGTCCATCCGTCAGTTCGAGATCGTCCAGGACTCGGATTACGCGGTGACGCTGAGGTGCATACCCGCGGACGGGCAGGACGTACAGGCCGGCATCGACGGCGCGGAGGCGAAGCTGCGTCATGCGACTAGAGGCCTCGTCCCCGTTCGTGTCGAGCGCGTCGACCACATTCCTCAGGTCGGCGGGAAGATGCGCTTCATCCGTAGTTCGGTCGGCACCGATCTGTCCGGGGATCCGTCGTGAATATCTCGGTTACACAACGATCGTCGTCCGAGCGTGTGTAAACTGTGCCGTGGCCGTCGCCCGTCCGGGTAGGCGGTGCGTACCGATACTGCACACCATCTCGCCCGGAGGGGGCTGGTTGGAGGGGCGCGGTGTACGCGGGTTAGACCCCTAGGAGACTCAGTTGCGTTCGCGACGTCGCTCGACCCTCACCCGACCCTCCCCTTCACGAACCTCGGCCGCCCTGGCGTCGGTCGTCGCGGCCACGACGATCGTGGCCGGCCTCTTCGGTGCTTCCCCCGCGGCGGCCGCCGACAGCGATTCCGCCGACGTGCTGCTGCGCGATGACTTCGATCGCGCGGCACCGTCCGGATGGGGGGCTTCCGACAACGGCCTCGCCTACTCGTCGTGGTCGTCCCGCGCCGAGGTGGCCAGTGTGGCCGATGGCGCGGCGGCCCTCACCCTCGACCCCGGAGAGTCCGCCTATCTCACCCCGCAGGCCGTCCGGGCGCGAGACGTCCGCGTCTCGGCGGATCTCCGCCTCGAAGCAACCGGTGGTCGGGGCTACTACGCCTACACGACGCGCGTCCAGGCCGACGGCTCCGCCTACCGAGTCCGACTGCTGACCGACGCCGAGGGGCAGGCGCAGCTCTCCGTCATCCGGACCCGGGGAGGTATGGAGACGGAGCTGAAAAGCGTGGCCGTTCCCTTGAGCGTTCTCGGCGACGGATGGGTCACGTTCGACGCCACGGTCACCGGGGCCGACGCCGTCGACTTCGAAGCGCGCCTCACGCCGGTCGGCTCCTCACCTGGGGCGCCCCAGCTCCGGACAACCGACTCCTCCGCCGCCCGGCTTTCCGGCGCGGGAGGCTTCGCCGTCTGGGCCTATGCATCGAGCAGCGCGACCGCGCCGGTCGACCTGCGGATCGACTCGTTGGATGCCACGGTCGCCGACGCGCCCTTGAGTGCCGAGCAGCCCGAACCGCAGCCGCAGCCGGAGCCGCAGCCCGAACCGGAGCCGGAACCGCAGCCGGAGCCGGAACCGCAGCCGGAGCCCGAGCCGCAGCCCGGGACCCCCGAACGCGGTGCGGCTCCTGTCGGCACCGCCCAGTACGCGGTGCCCGCCGGTGCCTTGTTCGTCGATGCGCGGAGCACCGCGGAGAGCCCCACAGGCACAATGGTCGCACCGTACCGTTCCGTTCAAGCCGCCGTGAACGCCGCCCGCCCCGGATCCACGGTCGTCCTTCGGGCTGGCGTCTATCATCAGTCCGTCGACGTCCCGTACAGCAAGACGTTGACCATCCAGGCCTACCCGGGAGAGGCCGTCTGGTTCGACGGCTCGACACGGGTCGCGAACTGGACGAAGTCGGGGTCGGCATGGGTCAGTGCCGGATGGACGGCGGAATTCGACGACGACATGCTCAACGGCAATGCCGGATGGTTCGTCGACCCGGCATACCCGATGGCGAACCACCCGGACCAGCTCTACATCGACGGTGTCCCGCAGCGTCAGGTCGCCACGGCCGCTGAGGTCGTTGCCGGGACGTTCGCCGTCGACGACGCGCGCGACCGGTTGATCCTCGGGACCGACCCTTCCGGTAAGGAGGTGCGGGCGAGCGACCTCGGACAGGCGCTCAACGTACAGTCGGCGAATTCCGTGCTGCAGGGTTTCGGTGTCCGGCGCTACGCAACCTCCTACGACGTGCTCGGCACCGTCCGTATGCACAACGTCGGCGTCACGGTACGCGACCTCGTCATCGAGGACAACGCGACGATCGGGCTGTTCGTGGGTAACGACCGGGCGAAGATCGACGATCTGACCGTCCGCAGGAACGGGCTGCTCGGGATGTCTATAACCACGGCGTACGGCACGACCTTCACGGACTCTCTCATCACCGACAACAACACCGAGCGGTTCAACGGCTCGCCCGTCGCCGGCGGGGTCAAGGTCACTCGCACCCGCGGCATCGTGATGAGCAACGTCGACACGAGCCGCAACGTGGGCAGCGGGACCTGGTTCGACGAGTCGTGCTACGACGTCAAGATCCTCGACGTGACGTCGAACGGGAACACCGAGATCGGGATCCACGCGGAACTGTCGTCCCAGGTCACCATCGCGCGGAGTCAGGCGTTCGACAACCGCGAAGGGATTCGCATCTTCGACACCGAGAACGTACTGATCACGAACAACGACCTCGGGAACAATGCGCGCCACGATCTCAATCTCATGCAGGACGAACGACGCCAGGCCACCCATCGTGTGGGCCGCGACCCGCGTGTCGACGGAGTGGATCCGACCGTGACGTGGATCACGCGCAACATCACCATCCGCAACAACGTGTTCGGTGCGGGCGGACCCCGCGCTATCTTCGCCCACGACACGGCGACGGGGCGCGCGGTGAACACGTGGAATGTCACGATCGACGGCAACCTGTTCAGCAGCTCCACTCGTGGCCCGTCGATGGTCACCTGGGGAGGGTCTGGCGACGTCTACGAGACGTTCTCGACGCCCGCGCAGCTCGCCGCGGCGAAGAACCCCGGTTGGCGCAACGCGCAGACGGCCGTTGCCCAACCCTTCGCGGACATGAGGGACGACATCGCCGCGAACACCGCCATCGCCCGGCCGCTCCCGTCAGCGGTCGCGAGTCTGCTGGGCATCGCGACGGGCACAGTGATGCTCGGCAGCGGCCGGTGAGCATCTCCCGGTCCGCCCTCCGGGGCGGACCGGGTCGCGTCCCGGCTCCGTCCGGGCACAATGGAGGTGTGACCCACGACTCTCGTGCCCCGCATCTCCTCGTGCACCCGGGATGGGAGCTGTTCGGCTCCGATCGTATGCTCCTCGAGACCGCGACAGCGCTGCGGGAGCGAGGGGAGCCGGTCGTCGTCGTGTTGCCGCGACGTGGCCCTCTCGTGGACGAACTGCAGGCACTCGGCGCGCAGGTGCTCCTTCCCCCGATGTTCGTGCTGCGCAAGTCGAACCTGCGGCCCCGGAACTGGCTGCGGTCCGCGCGGGACGCGGTTCAGGGATTCGCTGCCTCCATCGCGATCGTCCGGCGGCTGCGTCCCCGGAGCATCTACGTGAGCACCATCGTCCTGCCCACCTGGCCCCTCGTGGGTCGACTGAGCCGTATACCGACCGTCACCCATGTCCACGAGGCGGAGGCCTCCGCGTCCCGCTGGGTGAACCTCGCACTCTACGCACCGCATCTCGCGGCGCATCGGGTCGTCGCGAACAGCCGCTTCACGTTGCAGACCGTTCAAGCGGCGCTTCCTGCCCTCGCTCGGCGCGCAGCGGTTATCCCCAACGGTGTGGCCGCCCCCTCCGAGGTCGACGAGCCGCGGCCGTACGTGGACCGCCTCCGTATCGGTTACGTCGGTCGGCTCTCGCACCGGAAGGGCCCCGACCTCGCCGTCGAGGCCTTGGCCGAGCTCGCCGTCGCCGGCGTCGACGCCGATCTCCATCTGGTGGGTGCCGCCTTCGTGGAGAACGCGGGATACGAGCGGGAGCTGCGCGAGCGTGCGGAGGCGCTCGGCGTCGGCGATCGCGTGACGTTCCTCGGATTCCAGTCCGACGTCTGGCCGTTCCTCGCCGGCATCGATGTGCTCGTCGTGCCTTCCCGGCAGGACGAGTCCTTCGGCAACACCGCCGTCGAGGGCGTGCTCGCCGCTCGGCCGGTGGTCGCATCGGACATCCCCGGGCTTCGCGAGGCGGTCGGCAGCTATCAGAGCGTCGCCTTCACGACGCCGGGGGAATCCCAGGAGCTCGCCGCGGCACTGCGGTCCGTGGTGGACGGCTGGGAGGAGCGGCGGGCCGACGCGCTCTCCGCCCGCGCGTCGGCGCTGCACAGGTTTGCTCCGGCGACCTACCGCCGGACCACGGCGGAGTTCCTGACCTCGGTCGCGCCGCGCTGACCGTCCGCCTTCAGCGGGAGAGGAGATCCGGGGTGGGCGGCACGAGGAACGCCGAGACCTGTCGGTAGAGCGCCGATGCCTCCAGGGCGGTGCGCTCCAGCATCGCCCGGTGCGCCCGCGCGGCGTCGTGGTGGGCGTCCGGGATGTCGAACGGGTTCGAGCGCCGACGACCGAGGAGGGTCCTTCGGGTTTTCGGTGGGGCGACGAACCCGCGTCGCCCGTGCAAGGCCGCCGCGTATGCGGCGAGGCCGTCCGCTGCGCGCCCGTCATCCAGAAGGGCGCTCGCATTCTCCTCGCCGAAGACCGCGGCACCCAGATGGAGGGCCTCGCGCAGGGTGAACGCCTTGGACCGCGCCTGCGGGACCAGCTGAGAGATGAAAGAGCGTTCCGCTCGGCTTGCCGTGAGGATGAGATCGGCGGTGCGGATCCGGTCGGCGTCGACGGCGGAGGAGCGATGGTCGTCGGCGCCGGCACCCGCGCCCACCGCGCGCGCCACCTCGACCGCCGCCTCACACATCGGCCGGTCCCCGGGGCCCACGCGGATCCCGGCGCTGGTGATGTCCCAGAGCTGTTCCTCAGCGCTGGCACGAAGGACCTGTGCCATCAGGGGCGACCGACAGATGTTCGCCTCGCAGACGAAGATGAGCCTGTGTGCCACGTGTTCCCCTCGGTGCCGAGTCGGAACCGCCGACCCGCTTTCCAACATAGGCGATAATGAGGTGCTGCGAACCGGCGCACAGATCGCACGGCGTCGTGCCGAGGGGGACGGGAACACATGACACTGCAGGATTACTTCCAGGCGCTGAGGGGTCACTGGGTGGTGATCATCGTGCTCACGCTCCTGGGGGGCGGAGCGGCATACGGGTACTCTCAGCTCGTCGACCCGGAGTACCGGGCGGAAGCCCAGGTGATGGTGATCCCGACTCGCGGCGAGAGCACCAGCGAACTGCTGCAGGGCTCCAACTACGTCCAGAGTCTCGTCCAGACATACACGCTCCTCGTGGTCTCGCCCACCGTGCTCGGTCCGGTCATCGAGGAGGTCGGCCTCAACGAGACGCCCAACCGGCTCGCCCGCCGCGTCGACGTCAACGTGCCGCTCAACACGGTCGTCATCGAGATCGGCGTCACCGACGCCGACGGCGAGACCGCGCAGGAGACCGCGAACGCCATCGCGAGCGAGCTCGCTGTCGCGGTTCGGGACATCTCCCCACTGGGGGCTGACGAGAAGCCCGCCGTGCGGATCGAGACCATCTCGCCCGCCCGGACGCCGACAGTGCCCATATCGCCCAACACCCGCAACAATGTCGCTCTCGGCGCGGCAGGCGGCCTCCTCCTTGGTGTCGTGTACGCCGTGCTGCGCCGACGGTTCGCGACCCGTATCGTGAGCGCGAGCTCGCTCGGCGAGATCACCGACGTCGCGGTTCTCGGGGAGATCCCCGAGGCCGCGGACAATCAGACGCTCGCCCGGGTCATTCGCTCGCAGCCCGACGGACGCATCGCGGAGGCGATGCGGCAGGTCTCCGCGAGCCTGCGATTCGTCGACGTCGACAAGAGCCGACGGGTGATCCTGGTGACCTCGTGTTCGGCACAGGAGGGCAAGTCTTCCGTCGGTCTGGGGCTCGCGCTGACGCTCGCCGAGGGGGGACGGACGGTCCTCTTCATCGAGGCGGACCTGCGGCGCCCCAGTACCGCGCGCTACACCCAGCTCGAAGGGGCGGTGGGTCTCACCACGGTGTTGATCGGTGACGTCGAGCTGGATGATGCGGTGCAGCAGTGGGGTCGCCCCGGGCTGGACATCCTCACGGCCGGTGCGCAGCCTCCGAACCCGGGGCAGCTGCTGTCCAGTGGAGAGCTGCACAAGGTCGTCGACGACGCGCGGGAGAAGTACGACTACGTCATCATCGACACCGCGCCGGTTCTCTCCGTGAGTGACGCTCTCTGGCTCTCGACCACGGCCGACGGCACCCTGTTCGTCGTTCGCGCCCATCGCACGAAGGGGACCGAGCTCGCGCGTGCGCTCTCGTCGCTCGAGTCCACGCGGACGCCGGTCCTCGGCATCGTCCTCAACGGCATCCGCGGCGCGGCGAAGAGCCCGTACTATACGGACGAGCGCCCTCGCGGGCTGCGTCCTCGGCTGAGCCGCCGCGGCGCCCGAGGCTGAGGCCCCGTGAACTCGCTCCTGGCGCTCGGCGCCCGCGCGGCCACCATGGTCGTCTCCCTCGTCTGCGGTGTGATCACCACCAGGATGATCCTGGGCGAGACCGACGTCGAGCACTACGCGCTCTATACACTGCTCATCACGATTCCATCGCTGCTGACGTTCACGGACCTCGGCAGTGGTGCGGTGCTGGTCAATGCGGTGGCGACCAGCGAAGACGTCCGCACGGACCGCAAGCTGCGCCTTCAGGTGACGTCGGTCGGACGGATCCTGCTGCTCTTCGCCTCCGGCCTCATGATCACCAACACCGTGCTGCTCGTCAGCGGGGGATGGCGCGTGCTGTTCGGGGATGCGGGAGCCATCCCCGGGGCTCCCCTCGCCGCCTTCCTGTGCATCACGCTGTTCAGCCTCACGGTGACCCTCGGCGTGTGGTTCCGGATCCTGCTGGGACAGCGCCGCAACCACCTCGTCATCCTCGTGCAAGGCCTCATCTCCCCCCTCACGCTCGGCGGCGTCTGGCTCCTGCTCACCGTCGGAGGCCGGGCCTTCGACTCCTTCCTCGCACTCGCCTCGTACGGCGCCTCCCTGATCACCGCCGTCATCGGGTTCACCCTGGTGACGCGTTCGACCGCGCCTCTCATCCCCGACGCCCTCCGCGTCCTGTTCCGATGGCGGCGTGTGCCCGGCGTGCGGGTGATGGACGTGGGGTGGCCGATGCTGGCGCAGATGGTCACGTATCCCATCGCCGTCGGCTCGCAGCGGTACGTGCTCGCCCAGTACGGCACGCCGACCGACGTCGCGGAGTACGGTGTCGCAGGCCAGGTGTTCTTCGCGCTCAACGGGTTGGTCATGGCCGCAGGGGTGGCGCTCTGGCCACAGTTCGCGCGGCGGCGGCACCGCGGCGAGCTCACGCGCGGGCCGTATCTGCTGTCCCTCCTCTTCGGCGGTGCTGTGGCCATGGCTACGGCGCTCGTCTGGGTGATCGGTCCCTGGCTGTTCGACTTCATCACGCGCGGCGAATTGGAGGTCCGCCCCTCGACGATCCTCGCGTTCGGCGCCATGATCATGCTGACGGCCGCCGTCTATCCCCTGGGCATGTTCATCATGGACAAACCGGGTATCCGCTTCCAGGTCGTTCCGACGTTGGCGATGGCGGCGCTGAGCATCGTGCTGTCGGTCGTGCTGACACCGCTGCTGGGCATCATCGGGCCGCTGCTCGGCGTAGCGTTCGCGCTGACCGTCTGCCAGCTCATCCCGTACGCCATCTACATCCACCGCCACCGTGGGCGCCTGCTCGCTTCCGACCGCGCCCACGATCCGGCGGCCGAAGACGATCCGGCCTCCGCAGGCCAGCCGGGTTAGCCGGTCCACTCCTCGGCTCGGCGATGCGCGCGCCTCGCCGAGTCGTGGAACGACTCCCCGCGCGCGATCCGCAGCGCCAGATCCTCGTAGGCTTCGGCGACGGCGTCCCACGTGAAATCATCGGCGGCGCGGGTCCGGGCGGCAGCTCCGGCTCTGGCCACGCCGTCCGCGTCGGCCTCGGCGGCGGTGATCGCGGTGGCCGCCTGGGCCGGGTCCGAGAAGTACCAACCATGGCCGTCGAGGACCTCACGGTTGAAGACGACGTCGTACGCGATCACGGCCGTGCCGGCTCCCATGGCGCGCAGGAGCGACGGGTTCGTCCCCCCGACGGAATGACCGTGGAGGTAGGTGAAGGCGTGGTGGTAGAGCGCGTCGAGAAGGTCTTGGTCGTACACCGCGCCGAGGAGGCGGATTCGGTCGTCCGCGGCCGCGAGGTCGTCGATGGCCGCGGTGTAGTCGGCGGCATAGGGGGCGGAGCCCACGACCACGAGGGGCTTCCCGGCCGCAGACGCGGCGTACCCCTCGACGATCTCACGGACATGGTTCTCGGGTTCGAACCGCGCGACCACGAGGTGGTACTCGCCGGGCTCGAGGCCGAGCGCGCGGATGCCGGCCACCGGTGCGTCGTCGAGGAGAGGGGCGCCGTAGCGGATCATCTCGCTGGCCACGCCGAACTGGTGATCGTAGTATTCGGCGATTCCGGGAGCGTCGGCGATGATCGCATCGGCCGTCCGCACGCCGAACGACTCGGCCCAGCGATAGTAGGCCTTTCCACGGGGCCCCCACTTCGAGCGTCGCCACTCGAGTCCGTCCATGTGGAGCGCGACGGGGATGCCCCGGGCGCGCAGCAACGGGAGGAACGGCGAGTTGGCGGCGTTGAAGACGAAAGCTGCGTCGGGACGGGCCCTGGTGACCGCGTGCGCGGTCGACAGCGCGGTGTGGCTGAGCGTCTCGAGCGCTTTGTGCCGTACCGCCGGCAGGGTCACCCTCCGCATGCCCAGGTGTACGTCGCCCGCGGTGCCGGCATCCCGCCCGTACACCAGCACACGGTGTCCCCGGGCGACGAGCCGCCGCCCGACCTCTTCGACGGCCGTCTCGAATCCTCCGTATGCGGCGGGGATTCCGCGCGTGCCGATCAGCGCGATGCGGAGCGAGGGAGAGGGGGACGTCGCGGCGGAGTGCATCGGAACAGTATGCCCGAGCCTTGATCGCCGAGTGCGGCGGCTAATCTGGGGCGGTGTCGTCAGAACCTTCCTCGGACTCATCCCTCGCCTGGGGCTTTCCTGCCGAACAGTCGGTGAGCGCGTGGGAGCGCCGTCACGCGGCAGGTGAGGTGCCGAGCGCCTGGCAGTACGGCTTGGACGGCCTGCGCGCGTTCGCGCCCGTCGACGTGCTCGACCTGCCGGCGCCCGGACGGGTGGCGCGAATGCGGAGCCGCGTCGGCCTCGGCCCGCGCCCGGTCGACGGCCGCGCCTTCACCTGGGACGAGAACGCCGCCTTTCGGATGCAGGTGCGGCGTCCTCGGCGGAGCTTCGCGTCAGGCGTCATCTGGCTGACCGACATGGTGGAGCGGGGCCACGTTCCGCAGCGTCTGATCGAGGTGCTGCAGAGCGCGGACGATCTGTGGGTGCTGAGCCGGGGACAGGTCGAACCGCTCCGGGCAGTGATCGGGGCCGGAGGGCCACGCATCACCGCCGTTCCGTTCGGAGTGGACGCCGACTTCTTCCCGCCGCGGCCCTACCCGGAGCGGCCGCGCATCGTGAGCATCGGCAACGACAGGGATCGTGATCCGCAGACGCTCTTCCGAGCGCTGGAGATCGTCCGGGCGCAGCGGCCCGACGTGGAGGCCGTCGTGCAGACATCGGCGACCGGCGCGCCGGACGGCGTCCGTGTCGTCGAGCGCATGAGCCATCGCGATCTCCGGGACCTGTACGCGACAGCGACAGTGGTGGCGACGGCAACCCGACCGAATCTTCACGTGTCGGGGATGACGGTGACTCTGGAGGCACTCGCGACCGCACGACCGGTCGTGAACACGGACACGCCGGGGATGTCGCAGTACGTCGAGGAGGGAGTGACGGGCCACCTCGCTCCGGTGGGAGACGCCGAGGCGCTGGCCGATCGGCTCCTGTCCCTCCTCTCGAACCCGGCGGAGGCGGCACGGATGGGGCTCGCCGGCCGCGCGGCGGTCGAGTCGTCGTTCACTACGGCGATCATGTGCGCCCATCTCGCGGAGATCCTGGTGCCCACCGCGGATCGCACGGCCATCGGGTCCTGAGGTCGGGTAGCGCTGCGGCGAGTGCTGCGCTATTCTGACGGCGGATGCGTCTTTGGGGGACGCGAGGGGATCCATCATCCGCCGATATTTCGGCATGTGCCTGTGGGGAGGCGCCATGCGAGTCCAGCGACTCGAGGCAATCGAACGCGACGAAGAATCGCGCGCACGTCCATTCCGTCGTCTCGCGATGGGAGTCGTCGCCGTCGTGGTGACCGCGCTCCTCGGCGCGACCATCACCGCACCGGCCGCGCAGGCGGATACAGTGCCGACCGATCCCGCTCTGCCGGCGACGGTGAGCGCTGACCCGCTGCCGACGACGCAGATCAACGGCATCGTCTGGGCTCAGGCGGTGGGCGGCACCAAGGTGTACGCGGGCGGGCAGTTCACGAGCGCGCGCCCGGCGGGAGCGCCGGCCGGCACCAACGAGACGCCGCGATCCAACCTCCTCGCCTACGATCTCGCAACCGGTGTGCTCGACACATCCTTCGCCCCCCAGGTCAACGGCCGCATCCTCGCCGCGGCGGTGTCGCCCGACGGCTCGCGGCTGTACATTGGCGGCGGCTTCACCGCCGTCAATGGTCAGAACCGCTACCGTCTGGCGGCCTTCGACACGGCCACCGGCCAGCTGATCGGCAATTGGACCCCCGGTACCAACACGATCGTGCAGGGCATCGTCGCCACCGATACGACCGTGTACGTCACGGGGGAGTTCTCGAACATCAACAACACCGCACGTACCGGCGTCGCGGCCGTGAGCGCGTCGACCGGTGCCGTGCTCGACTTCAACCCGGTCCTCGCCGGCGGGTACGGCGTCCGCTCCGTCGTGGTGTCCCCCGATGCCTCGAAGGTGGTCATCGCCGGCTCGTTCACGTCCACCAACGGGTCGACCAACCCGGGTCGCGGCATGGCCGCGCTCGACGCCTCCAGCGGAGCCAGCCTCCCCTGGGCGATCAACAGTGTCATCCGCAACGCCGGCACCGGCGCCTCCATCTATTCGCTCGCCTCCGACGGGGACAGCGTCTACGGCAGTGGGTACGACTTCGGAGGATCGAAGACGGAGGACGACTTCGAAGGCGCGTTCCGCGCGCGCTGGAGCGACGGCTCGATGGTGTGGATGGAGGATTGCCACGGCGACACCTATTCGGTGTACCCGACCGGGGGTGTGCTCTACACGGCGGCGCACTCGCATTACTGCGGCAACATCGGAGAGTTCCCGCAGCTCGACCCGTGGAGCTTCAACTTCTCGCTCGCGTTCGACAAGAACCCGTCGGACCGCACCATCACTCCTGACATCTACGGGTACCGCAGCTTCACCGGCAACCCGGCGGCCCGTCTGCTGCACTGGTACCCGACGTGGCAGCCCGGCACGGTGTCCGGCATGAATCAGGCCGCATGGTCGGTCACGGGCGGTGGCGACTACCTCGTCTACGGCGGTGAGTTCACGGCCGTGAGCGGTAGCGCACAACAGGGACTCGTGCGCTTCGCGAAGCCCGGGACGGCGCCGAACAAGATCGGTCCGACCATCAAGGGCGGCGCCTACCAGATCAGCGCTCAGTCTTTCCGCGCGGGGCAGGCACGCGTCGCCTGGTCCGCGAACTACGACGCCGACAACGCCCGCTTGACCTACGAGGTCTTCCGTCGTGACCTCGCGCAGCCGATCCACACGACCACTGCCGACTCCACCTACTGGGTGCGACCGCGGCTCACGTACTCCGACACGGCGGTGACCGCCGGCCAGACATACGAGTACCGGGTCAAGGTGACCGACCCCAACGGGAACACCACGACGTCCGACTGGACGCCGGTGACGATCGCGGCCGCCGGGACCTCGAACACGTACAACGAAGCCGTGCTCTCGTCCTCGCCGAGGTATTACTGGCCCATGAACGAGGCGTCCGGTTCGTCCGCGACCGACTGGATCTCCGGGAACGACCTCACGCTGTCCGGAGGGACGACCCGTGGCCAGGCGGGCCAGGTCGTCGGTGAGACCTCGGCCTCCACGGCCTTCAACGGCACCGACGGCACCTCTGCCAGTTCGGTCTCCGAGGTCGGTCCTGACGAGTTCTCGATCGAGGCATGGTTCCAGACGACCAGCACGAGCGGCGGGAAGATCGTCGGCTTCGGCAACAACGCCAAGGGGCTGTCCGGAAGCTACGACCGGCACCTCTACCTGAGCAATTCGGGGCAGGTCACGTTCGGCGTGTACCCCGGGACTGCGCGGACGCTCACCAGCGGGGCCGGTCTCAACGACGGCAAGTGGCACCACGTGGTCGGCACGATGAACAGCTCGGGCATGGTGCTGTACGTCGACGGCGTGCGGGTGAGCTCGCGCTCCGACACGACGACCGGTCAGAGCTATTCAGGCTACTGGCGCATCGGCGGGGACTCCCAGAGCGGCTGGCCGTCCGCGGGGTCGTCGAACTACCTCAACGCCCGCATCGCGGACGTGGCCGTGTACGGCAGTGCGTTGACCCGTGACGCGGTGGATGCGCACTGGGTGGCTTCTGGGCGCACGTCGTCGCTCCCCGCTGCGCCCGCAGACGCCTACGGCAAAGCCGTGTACGACCTCGACCCGACACTGTACTGGCGCCTCGGCGAGACCAGCGGGACGGTCGCGAAAGACTCGGGCCGCGACGGAAGCACCGGGACGTACCAGACCAGTGGGTCGGCCACGATCCAACGAGGCCAGACCGGAGCGCTGTCCGGCGTCGCGGACCAGGCCATCCGGTTCACGTCCTCGAAGCTGTTCTCCAGCTGGAACAACCGCCAGACGGTGGTGAGCGCGCGGCAGTACCCGTCGCCGAACACCTATTCGATCGAGACCTGGTTCAAGACCACCTCGACGGGCGGCGGCAAGCTGATCGGCTTCGGGAACAGCAACTCCAACAATGCCAATCCCAGTTCGAACTACGACCGGCACATCTACATGAACGGATCGGGACAGCTGAAGTTCGGCGTCTACAACGGGGGGTCATACGTCCTCACGGCGCCGGGCACCTACCGTGACGGGCAGTGGCACCATGTCGTCGCGCAGCAGTCGGCGGCAGGGATGCAGTTGTTCGTGGATGGCGTGGAGGTCGCTTCGAACGCGCAAGCGGGTGCCGACAACTACAACGGCTACTGGCGCGTGGGCGGCGACACCACCTGGGAAGGGGATCCCTTCTGGGTCGGCACGATCGATGAGGCGGCGGTCTACTCAGCGCCCCTGACGGTCAGCCAGGTGTTGCAGCACTATCAGCTCGGCGACACCGGGGAGCTGAACCAGCTGCCGACGGCGCAGTTCACCGCGGCGACCTCGGACCGGTCGGTGGCTTTCGACGCCTCCGCCTCGAGCGACCCTGAGGGTCCGATCGCCGGCTATGCGTGGGACTTCGGCGACGGCCACACCGGAACCGGTGTCGCGCCTACGCACGAGTACGACACGGCCGGCACCTACACGGTCACCCTCACGGTGACCGATGCCGGCGGGCTCGCGTCCACCGTCGCTCATGACGTGACGACGCGGAACCCGAACGTGCCTCCCACCGCCGCGTTCACCGAGAAGGTGGAATTCCTCTCCGTGGCGGTCGACGCATCCGCGAGCGCGGATACGGACGGCACGATCACGGCGTACGCGTGGAATTTCGGCGACGGTGCCTCGGCGACAGGGGCCACGGCGACGCATGACTATGCGGCTTCCGGAACCTACACGGTGTCGCTCACCGTGACCGATGACCGCGGTGCCTCATCGACCGAGACGAAGACGATCGCTGTCGAAGCTCAGAACGTGCCGCCCAAGGCTGTGGCCAACGTGGTGCGCGCCGCGGATGGTATGTCGATCTCCGCCGACGGAAGCGGCTCCACCGACACCGACGGCAGCATCGTGTCGCACGCGTGGGATTTCGGTGACAGCACCACCGCGACGGGAGCGACGGCGACGCACACCTACACGACAGCGGGAACCTACACGGTCACGCTGACGGTCACGGACGACGACGGCGCAACGCATCAGGCGACCGCATCCGTCGCCGTCGCGCCGGCGGCCACGGAAGAGGTCATCGCCCGAGACGCGTTCGAGCGCACGGCGTCGTCCTCGTGGGGCTCCGCCGACGTCGGCGGCGCCTGGACGGTGTCCGGAGGGGCGGCGGCGTTCTCGGCGGGGGATGGCGTGGGACGGATCTCCCTGTCTCCTGCCGCCACGCGAGAGGCTCGCCTCGCCGGGGTCTCGAGCACGTCGACGATTACCTCGTTGACCATCGCCTCGAGCAACGCGACCAACGGCGGAGCCTTCAACCTCACGGTGAACGGTCGTCAGGTCGGCAACGACGTCTACTCGGGACGCGTGAAGATCGAGGCGAGTGGCGCGATCCGTCTCTACCTGCTGCGCAACGAGACGGCGATCGGCAACAGCGTCGTGATCCCCGGTACGTACGTGGCGGGCGAGAAGTTGTCGGCTGTGCTCACGGTACGCGGAACGTCGCCGACCACGCTCGCGCTGAAGGTCTGGCGAACGGGGACGACGGAGCCGGCGAACCCGCAGCTGCAGGGGACGGACTCCACTGCCACTCTGCAGACAGCGGGTGCGGTCGGCGTGAAGATGGCGATCAGCTCGGTCTCCTCCGTCTCCTCGGTCTTCTCGGTGGACGACTACAAGGTCGTCACCGGGGCCGTGGTCGCTGCGCCCAACCAGATCCCGACAGCATCCTTCGTCTCCTCGACCTCCGCACTCAGTGCAGCTGTCGACGCTGGCGGATCGAGCGACGCGGATGGGACGATCGCGTCCTACGCGTGGACGTTCGGGGATGGCGGTACCGCGACGGGAGTCACGGCATCGCACACGTATGCGGCATCGGGGACGTACGACGTCACCCTGACGGTGACCGACGACGACGGCGGAACGCACTCAGTCACGAAGCCGGTCACTGTGACCGCGCCGGTCACGCCGCCGGACCCCACAGGGCCGACTCCCCTCGCGACGGATGAGTTCGACCGGGCGACGACGGGAGGCTGGGGCAGCGCCGACCTCGGTGGCGCGTGGACGCTGTCGGGAGGAAACGCCGCATTCAGCACGGCAGGCGGAAAGGGCGTCGTGTCCCTCGCGCCGTCGCAGACGCGGGAGGCGCGACTGGCGGTGACCGGTACGAGCACGGTGCTCGATGCCCTCTTCTCGTCGGATGTCGCCTCGACCGGCGGCACCGCGAGCATCACGCTGCTCGGCCGGACCGTTGGGGCATCGACATACTCGGCGCGCGTGCGACTGGAGCCCGCCGGCGTCATCCGGCTGTACCTCCTCCGGAATGAGACGGCGATCGGGAACAGCTACGTTCTGCCGGGCTCCTATGCGCCCGGACAGGTGCTCCACGCCCGCCTCGCG
The DNA here is from genome assembly GCF_023383675.1 of Microbacterium sp. ER1. Classification (NCBI taxonomy): domain Bacteria; kingdom Bacillati; phylum Actinomycetota; class Actinomycetes; order Micrococcales; family Microbacteriaceae; genus Microbacterium; species Microbacterium sp. ER1. The sequence goes on along the minus strand of NZ_QCXO01000137.1, from coordinate 233,473 downwards.
GTCAGTGGTACCGCCCCGACCAGCCTGGCGGCCAAGGTCTGGGTCGAGGGGCAGACCGAGCCTGCGGATTGGCAGCTCACGGGCACGGACGCGGTGGCGGCGATGCAGGTCGCCGGTGGCATCGGGATAAAGACGTCTGTCAGCTCGGCCTCGACGAACACCACCACGCGGCTCTCCTTCGAGCGGTTCGCCGTGGTCGTCCCGCAGTAGCATCGGACAACGGATGAGGGGCGAGGCCGGATGGCCCCGCCCCTCATCCGTTCCCGTCAGCTCCGGGCGTACGCCGGGGTGATCCGGCCGAGGGCGCCGAGAGTGCGCCCCTGGGCGAACCAGATGCGCCGCCGCAGCACGGCCTGTGCGGCACGGTCGCCGCGCGCGCGGGCGAGGACTTCTCGCAGGGAGAAGATCACAAGGCGGGCCACGCCGCCCACGAGGTGGGCGCCGCGAAGGATGATGCGCCGCGCGAGGGAGCCGTCTCGGGTGAGGAGTTCGGTACGCATCTGACCCTGTGAGATGGTCCGCCGTCGCACGAACTCGCGGGTCGTGCGCTCCGCGGGGACCTCGTCGCGGACGATCGAGTCCGCGGATGCGATGATCGCCCCGCCAGCGGCGAGCAGCGATCGCCCGAAGAGCATGTCCTCTCCGCCGGCCAGGCCGAGGCTTGTGTCGAAGTGCACTCCGAGTGACGCGACCTGCGAAGCGTCGATCAGGACATTCCCGGTCGCCAAGGCGTCCAGTCGCTGCCCGTTCCGTCGGCGTCGTCGCCGCATGAACCCACCGGCGACGATCCAGGGGTCGGTGCCCTCGGGCCAGACGTAGTCCACGTACCCCATCACGACGGCGGGACGCCCGTTTCTCGACCATGTCTCCACGAGGGCGTCGAGCCACCCCTCCAGCGGTACGACGTCATCGTCGACCATCGCGACCAGCTCGCCCGGGCGCGCCGCGTCGAGCGCGGCCTGTCGCGCCGCCGCGATCCCCGGGGTGGGTTCAGGGAGGTAGGTGACGTCGAGTTCTGCGGCGACCTCCTCCGCCGAGCGGGCGGGATCGTTGTCCACGAACGCGATGCGCATGCGCTCCGCCGAGGCGCCGGCCCCCGCCCGGATCGCCATGACGAGCGGAGCGAGGAGCTCGGTGCGACGAAAGGTCGTCACGGCGACGAGGAGGGGTCGTTCTTCGGCCTCGGGTCGCGCGGGGTTCATGGACTCAGTATGCCCCGCTCGGCTGCGCCATGACCTTCGCCGTGCGCCACATGATCTGCAGATCGTTCATGACCGACCAGTTCTCCACGTACCGCAGGTCGAGCCGCACGCTCTCGTCCCACGAGAGGTCGCTGCGTCCGGAGACCTGCCACAGACCCGTGATGCCCGGCTTGATGTAGAGGCGGCGGAACACGGTGCCGTCATAGGCCGTGACCTCGCTGGGCAGCGGCGGACGAGGGCCGACGACGCTCATGTCGCCGACGAGCACGTTCCAGAACTGCGGGAGCTCGTCCAGCGACAGCTTGCGCAGCACCTTCCCGACGCGGGTCACGCGCGGGTCGTCCTTCATCTTGAAGAGCAGACCGGCGCCCTCGTTCTGCTCCTTGAGTGCCGCGAGCTGCTTCTCGGCGTCGGTGCGCATAGAGCGGAACTTCACCATCTTGAACCGGCGGCCGTCCCGTCCCACGCGCTCCTGGAAGAAGAACACCGGGCCAGGCGAGTCGAGCTTGATGAGCGCGCTGAGCACGGGGGTGAGCAGCGCGATCGGGATGAGCGCGACGGTGGCCACGACGATGTCGAGCGCGCGCTTGAGAAGGTGGACCCCGCCCTCGTAGGTCGGGATCTTCACCTGGATCAGCGGCAGGCCGTCGACCTGGCGCAGCGAGATGCGCGGCCCCGCGACGTCCGTCAGACGGCTGGAGAGCACGAGCTCGGCGGCGGTGCCCTCGAGCTGCCAGCTGAGCTGCTTGACGAAGTCGGGGGACCCCTCGGGGCGGCTCGCCACGATGATGGTGTCCGCCCCGAGCTGTGCCGCCGCCGCGGCGACGGTGTCCAGATCGCCCACGACCGGGTAGATGCTCTCCCCGATCCTGAGCGCGCCGGCATTGCGATCCAGCAGCGTCGTCCCCACGACGTGATAGCCGTTCTCCCCGCCCTTCTGCAGGGAGTCGATCACATACTCGACGTCCTCGGTGGCGCCGACCACCAGTGTCCTCGACGCGAACCGACCGGACAGACGCTGCCGCTGCAGCCAGCGGCGCCAGGTCCAGCGGGCGAAGAGGAGACCGAGCATGCCGACCGGGAGGGCGATGAAGAACAGCGGCTGCAGTCCTTCCCACTCCAGGAGCACGCCCGCGATGGCGGTGATGCCGAAGGCGAGTCCCGCCGCGTGCGCGACGCGACGGTACTCCGTGGCCCCGGACCCGAAGATGGCGGCGGCTCGGCTGTTGAGCGCCGACAGCATCAGGTACCAGGCGAGACCCAGCAATGCGGCGTTGCGCACGGCCTCGATCACCGCGACGCCGGAGACCAGCTGGACCATCGCCGTCAGTGCGACCGCGATCAGGATGACAGCCGCATCCGTGATCCGCAGCCGCATCCGATAGCGACGCTCCCACTGGCGGCGTCGTTCGAGCGTCGCCGACACGCGCGGCGTGCTCGCCGCAGGCGTCACCGACGCGGTCGCTCGCGGTGCCGTGATCGGCGTGAAACCCGTACGAGCGATGCTCAGAGCATCCTCGACGGAAGTCATGCCGAGGCCCCTTGAGCCGTGAATGTACGCAGATAACCCCAGTGCGCCATCGTTTCCCCAGTTTTCCCCAGACCGTGAACCCCACGTTCACGGACACGTCTGCGTCCCGACCCCTCGGGTCCTGCTGATGCTTCGCGATCCCACATCGTGAAGGTCCTCGTCGTCCCAACCGACGAGGCGTGCAGCAGGCACTGCAGACGTCCAACACTGTAGCGGATCCGCTCGTCGGAGGGAAGCCGTTCCGCCGACTCGGTGAAATCCGTTCCGGAATACCGCACAGCGCCGGGCGGGCGGGGCTACTCTTTCGCGGTGACCACGCACCAGACACCGAGCACGCGCTTCCACCTGCGTCCCATGGCACCGCGGGACCCGGGGCAGCCCCACCGCACGGCGAGCCCGTTGGAGCTCTTCTTCGACCTCGTCTTCGTCGTGGCCGTGAGCATCGCCTCGGCCCAGCTGCACCACGCGCTGAGCCACGGGGACTTCCTCCACGGCATCACCTCCTACGCCATGCTCTTCTTCGCGATCTGGTGGGCATGGATGAACTTCACGTGGTTCGCGACGTCGTTCGACACCGACGACTGGCCGTACCGGATCGCCACGTTCGTCCAGATGGCGGGCGTCCTCATCCTCGCCGCCGGAGTCCCGCAGGCGTTCGACGAGGGGAACTTCACGCTCCCCGTCGTCGGCTACGTGGTGATGCGCGTCGCGATGGTGGCCCAATGGCTGCGCGCCTCGCGGACCGAGGAACCGCTCCGGGGCGTCGCGCTCCGCTACGCGCTCGGGATCGCGGTCGTGCAGGTGCTGTGGATCCTGTTCCTGCTCATCCCGTCCGGTCCGGTCCAGCTCGTCGCGTTCGTCGTGTTCGCGCTCATCGAGGTCAGCGTCCCGGTGTTCGCGGAGCGCCGAGGACAGACGCCGTGGCACCCGCACCACATCACCGAGCGCTACGGTCTCTTCACCCTCATCGTGCTGGGCGAGAGCCTCCTCGCCTCCGCGAATGCGATCATCGACGCGCTCGACGAGGTGGAGGCGCTCGGTCCGCTCCTCGCCATCTCGGCGCTGGCCTTCATCGTCACGGCCGCGCTGTGGTGGATCTACTTCTGGCCGCCCCACCACCGGGCCATCACGACCCTGGGGCGTTCCCTGCGCTACGGCTACACGCACTACTTCGTGTTCGCCGCGGCGGCGGCGTTCTCGGCCGGTGTCGAGGTCGAGCTGGATGTGATGACGGGGGAGAGCCACCTCGCCCCGGTGATCGCCACGTTCACCGTCTCGGTGCCGATCGCCGTCTTCCTCCTGGGGATCTGGTGGATCGCGATCCGCGACAACGCCGACCGCGTCGTCAACGCGGTCATCCCCGTCGGCGCGCTGCTCATCCTGCTCGATCCGTTCGTGCCGGTGCCCGTGGCGCTGACGGCGACGGTCATGGTGGCGATCGTGATCGTGCTGGTGATCCGGCCGCCCGTTGCTCGGGGAACCGTCGTCACGGACGAGTGATCCGCGGCGTCACACGCTGGCGGCGAAGAGGTCCCGGCACTCGCGGCGCAGGCGCGCGATCGCCTCGCCGTCGCCGCGCAGGTGGCGGATGAGGGCGTGCTGGAGCATGCCGTCCGTGAGCGCGTACGCGAAGAGCGGCGTGAAGCGGCACGGGCGTCCGCAGAGCTCGGAGTAGCGCTCGACCACGCGCCAGATGGCATCCTGCAGGTCGGCCTCGACTTCGGCGATCGTGTCGCCGAAGCCCGATTCGAACAGGGACTGGTTGCGGAGGTCGTACCAGAGCCGGTGCAGGCGGGCGTCGTCGTGCACGCTCCTGGCGAGCTCCTCGGCGGCCCCGGCCGCCAGCTCCTCCGCGGTCTCGGCCCTCTCCAGCACGGCGAGGTAGCGGTCGCCGAGCCCGCCCTTGGATATCCGCACGGCCTCCGCGATGAGGTCGTTCTTGTCGGTGAAGTAGTAGTGCAGCGACCCGTGGGAGAGCTCCGAGTGCTGCGCGATCTCGCGGAGTCCCGTCCGCGCGAACCCCCGCTCGGCGATCGCCTCCAAGGCCGCTTCGGCCAGCGCCCGCCGGCGCAGCGCGAACTTGTCCACCCCTGCGCGTTCCGCGCGCTTGTCCGCTGTCGTCATGCTGTCCCCCGGTCTCGTCCCCTTCGGGATCGGTGCGGGCAATGCTATGGCATCTCGCCCGATCTGGACAGGTGTCCGGGAAAAACTTGACAGGTGCCAAGTGGCATGTTCCACTGGATGCGCCACGGCCGCGCATGTCCCCTGCATGACGGCCGTCTTCGTGGCCGCGCGCGCGATTCCCCCATCGCCCCGGCCCTGCGTTGTCCGCCGAGTTCTTCGAGCGCCAGCGCTGCAGAGCGGAGCGATGTCCCCGCATCCTCCGCTCTGCTCCTGACTCCACAGGAGCCCCAGGGATCACGCATAGCTTCTTGATTGTTCACCCGTCGAGCATGGGGGCAACGCCGCCGACGCTCGAGAGGAGCACATCATGAGCCGCATCCCCGAACCGACCCCCACGCCGCAGGGCCCCATGTACGAAGGACGACTGCTGGACCGCGCGGACGAAGAGGTCGTCGACCAGGGCGTCGCCTTCGACCTCCGGACGCTGATGAGCCGTCGCGGGCTGCTGATCGGCGGCGGGCTCGGCCTCGGTGCCGTCGTCCTCGCCGCCTGCGCTCCCGGCGCCACCGGATCGTCGTCGACGACCGCCACCCCCACGCCCAGCGCCACCGGCACGGCGTCGGACACGGTCACGGAGATCCCCGACGAGACCGCCGGCCCCTATCCGGGCGACGGCTCGAACGGTCCGGACGTCCTCGACGAGGCCGGGATCATCCGCCAGGACATCCGCTCGTCCATCGACGGCGGGGCCACGGCCGACGGCGTCCCGCTCTCCTTCGAGCTCCAGATCCTCGACCTCGCGAACGGCGGGGTGCCCTTCGCCGGCGTCGCGGTCTACGCGTGGCACTGCAACGCGCAGGGGGAGTACTCGCTGTACTCGTCCGGGCTCGAGGACGTCTCCTATCTGCGCGGGGTGCAGGTCGCCGACGACGACGGCAAGGTATCCTTCACCTCCGTCTTCCCCGGGTGCTACTCCGGGCGCTGGCCGCACATCCACTTCGAGGTCTATCCGGATGCGACCGCGATCACCGACGCGTCGAACGCGATCGCCACGTCCCAGCTCGCGCTGCCCGAGGACGCCTGCAGTGCGGTCTATGCGGAGACGGCGTACTCCGGATCGGCGGACAATCTCGCCCGGATCTCCCTGACCTCCGACAACGTCTTCGGCGACGACGGCGGAGTGTCGCAGCTCGCCACGACGACGGGGAGCGTCACCGGCGGATACACCGCGACCCTCGTGGTCGGCGTCGACACGACGACCACGCCGAGCGCCGGCGTCGCGCCCACCGGTGGCGGTGGTCGTCCCCCCGGAAGCTGAGGCTCTCGGCGCGTGGTTCGTGGATCTGCTAAGCTGATCGTGCAACGTGTGCGTTTCGCCCCCTCTCGGCCGCCTCGTCGCCACTGATCAGGGCCATCCACGGACCACGCACATCGACGCGCGCGGAATCCGCCCTCGGTCTCTTCACGCGCGGAGCGCCACAGCGCGCCCGCCCCACAGCAATGAGCATGAGCATGAGTACCACCACCGTCCCTTCCTCCATCCCTCTCACCTGGAAACAGGCCGACGTCGACGTGCACGTCGCCACCCGCAACGGTGAGTTCGCCGGTTTCGTCGAGTTCGACGGATCCGCGCACCGGCTGCGCGACGAGCGCGGCACCGACCTCGGGTCGTTCCCGTCGCTCGACGACGCCTTCCGTGCGCTCGCCGTCGCGCAGCAGCCCGCGCGACCGGCGGCATCGCCGGCCCTCCCTCGGACGCGCGGTCGGCGGCCGCGTCGAGCACGGGCCTGAGTCGTATGCCGCCTCGCGTATGCGAGCGCGGTTAGTGTGGCCACAGCGATCGGCAACCGCCCTTGGCTTCTTCAGCTCAAGGGCTCCCGATCGACAGGAGAGCATCATCTCCCGCACATCCTCCCCGTCCGTCACCGCCACCCTCGGCCCGGTGCGTCAGACCTACGCCGGGAACGCCGAGTTCCCGCCTCTCACCCGGGCGTACCGGGACGTGCAGCAGGTCGTGAAGGAGACCGGGCTCCTGCAGCGCACGCCCGTGTTCTACACGCTGGTCGGCGCGGCGCTGGTCGTCGCGTTCGCCGGCTGCGTCGCGGGCTTCCTCCTCCTCGGGGACAGCTGGTTCCAGCTCCTCATCGCCGCCGCCCTCGGGGTCGTCTTCACGCAGGTCGCCTTCCTCGCCCATGAGGCGGCGCACCGTCAGATCCTCTCCACGGGACCGGCGAACTTCCGCCTGGCCCGCGTGCTCGCCGGCATCATCGGCATGAGCTACCACTGGTGGGACTCCAAGCACACCCGGCACCACGGCAACCCGAACCAGGTCGGCAAGGACCCCGACATCCAGGTCGACACCATCTCCTTCCTGGAGGAGGATGCGGCGCAGTCGCGTGGCATCGTCCGGCTCATCACGCGCACGCAGGGGTGGCTCTTCTTCCCCCTCCTGACGCTCGAGGGGCTCAACCTGCACTACCTCGGCCTGAAGCACCTGATGACGCGGAAGAACGTGAAGGGACGCTGGACCGAACTCGGTCTCATCGTCCTCCGGTTCGCCGTCCTCCTCGTGCCGCTGTTCCTCCTGCTCCCCGTCGGCATGGCGTTCGCGTTCCTGGGCGTGCAGCTCGCGGTCTTCGGCGTCTACATGGGCGCGTCCTTCGCCCCCAACCACAAGGGCATGCCGGTCATCGCCCCCGACGCCAAGCTCGACTTCTTCTCGAAGCAGGTGCGCACGTCGCGCAACATCCGCGGCGGATGGTGGGTGACGGGGCTGATGGGCGGCCTCAACCACCAGGTCGAGCACCACCTGTTCCCGAACATGTCGCGGCTGCACCTGTCGAAGGCACGCGGCATCGTGCGCGACTACTGCGCCGCCAACGGCATCCCGTACACGGAGACGAGCCTCGGGCAGTCGTACGCGATCGTCATCGCCTACCTCAACCGCGTGGGCCTGGCGGCGCGCGACCCGTTCGACTGCCCGGCGGCGGCACAGCTCCGCCGCGCCTGAGCACACGGATACGACGAAGGGACGAGCAGACACCTGCTCGCCCCTTCGTCGTCTCTGCGCGGGATCAGCGCTTCGAGTCGTCCGTCTCGATCACGTCGATCGTGATCTTCTCCAGGGGGCGGTCGTCGTCGAACTCGTCGTCGAGGACCTCGTCGCCGCGGAAGGTCTCGACCGATGCCTCGACGACGTCGTCCTCGATGTCGTCGTCGTCCTCGTCGATCGTGGCCTCGGTCACCGCGATCTCGGTGGGAAGGCTGTCGTCGCTGAAGATGCCGTCCGGGCGGATGAGCTCGCGCACTTCGGCCATGAAGCTCGTGAGCTGCTGCTGCTGCCACCGCAGCTGACGGGCGCGGTCCTCGGCGTCGCGGAGGACGGTGGAGGTGTGTCCGGTGACCGCGTCGACGATCTTCTGCGACTTCACGCGGGCACGCTCGAGGATCTCCCTGGCGCGCACCTGGGCGTCGGCCTCGATCGCCTGCGCCTGCGAGCGCATGAGCTTCTCGTAGCCGTCCGCCTTCGCGGAGATGCGCTGCGCGTGCTCCAGCGAGGCCGTGACCTGCTCGTTCGCATCGGTCGTGATGCGCTCGGCGTGGGCGACGGCCTGGTTGTGCAGCACGAGGAACTCCTGCTGCGCGTCGTCCTGACGACGAGTGAGGGTCTCCTCGAACTCCAGCACGCGGGCGTTCATCTCACGGACCTCGCGCTCGGCGTCCGCACGCAACTGCGTGGTCTCGCGCGTGACCAGCGAGCGGAGCGCGGCGGCGCCCTTCTCGGCCTCGGTGCGGATGGCGGTGGCCTCCTGGGAGGCCTGGCTGACCTTCTCCGCGGCGTGCGCCGCCTCGCGCTCGATGCGCGCCTCGTGGGCCGTGTACTCGGTCTCCATCTTCAGCCGCACCTGGTCGGCGTCGCGCTGCGCCTGCGAGATGATGCGCTCGGCGTCGGCCTCCGCTTCGGCACGCTGCGCGGCCACTTCCTCGCGGGCAGAGGTCATCAGGCGGTCGGCCTGCACGGCGGCGTTCTGGATGAGCACGTTCGCCTGCTCCTCGGCCACGCGCAGGATCGCCTCGAACTGCTGACGCGACGGTGCCTCCTCGCCATCGGCCTGCGGCATGTCGACGAGCTCGGAGGTCAGGGTCGCCACCTGCTGCTCGGCGTCGGAGGCCTTGGCGTTCGCGGCCGCGAGCTCCGCCTCCAGGGCTTCGCGGGCTTCGCGCTCTTCGGCCTTGATGGCCTCGACGGACTCGGCCTCGCGCGCCTTCGCCTCGGCCAGCTCGTCGGCCGCCTGCTGGAGCTGCGTGCGCATCGACGCCAGCGCGGCGTCGACCTCGTTCTTGTCGTAGCCCCGGAAGCCGATCGTGAACGCCGAGGTGGACGAGGAGGACGACTCGCGAGGAGTGGTCTCGATCAGCTGATCGAAGAAGTCCGGCGACCGGTCGTCGTCGCGGGGGGTGCCCGAGGAATCGCTCATGGGTTCAAGCCTTTCTGGCGTGTCCGCGACACGAAGCGGTCTTCGTTTCCGTGGACGGGTTCGCAAGCACGGGGAAGGAGGCCCCGGCGTGCACCGCGTCCGGGTCCTCATCGGAGTCCCTGCGGGGCGCGGCGCGCGTCTAGCCTAATTGCGTCGCCTGTGAATCGTGACCCCCATTTGCACGGGCGGGCAGCGGCACGATCAGGCGCGGCGGAACCAGCGGGCGTTGCGGTCGTCGAGCAGGTCTCCGCGCTCGAACATGGAGACGGGTCCGTCGCTCACCTCGATCCGGCGCGCTGCCGCCTCTGCGGTCACCCTTTCCCGCAGCTCCCGCCACAGCGGCGCGGTCTGCGGGAAGCCGAGGTAGTCGCGGAACGTCTCCACGCGCAGGAGAGTCCCCTCGGCGTCGGGACCGAGCCGCACGACGGTGTCGTCCGGTTCGACGAAGCGGATGCCGACGGTGCCGTCGTCGAGGACGGCGTAGGCCTTCTCGTGCCCGGCGACCGCCGCGTGCAGGAGCGCGGCCGCGACCTCCGGCGGCGCCTGGATCCGGAGCGTCGTGCCGAGCTCGGTGAGGAGCTGCGTCATCCGCTCTGCGGTGAATCGCGCGCCCGCGCGGGCGCCGGCCGCGGTGGAGCTGCGTCGCACCCATCGAGGGAGGAAGGCCGCGCCGACGAGGAGAGCGATGATGACGACGACGAGAACGACGGTGAGGACGGTGTCCATGGAGACGACCTCCCGGTCGCGCGTCAGCGCGGGCCGGACAGGTGATCGAGGACCAGTTCGCCGGAGGCGTTGAGGGCCTGCATGATTTCCTGGATGCGGTGCGGGTCCACCGTCGGCGGCTCGGCGTCGTCGAACCCGAACTGCAGCGGGATGGCGGGATGGATCCACACGCTCGCGCGCCGGTCGACGCCCCCCTCGACGGGCCGCCAGGTCATCATGAAGCTCTCCTGCCGGCGGAGCTTCGTGCCGATGACGATCTTCAGATGCGCGAGCGTCTCGTCCTCGATGAGGATCGGATCCGAGTGCCCGTCGTACCGGAGTCTTCCCATGATGCTGACGGTACACCCGAGCGCGGGGGCGTACGGATCCTGTGCGCCCGCGCCGGTCGCGGAGGGCATCCCGGCCGACCGGGGGAGTGGCGTTCGCGTCGCGGAGGGCCCGCTCTTGGTACGGTGACCGCGGGAGACAACCTGTCCTGGGGCCCGCAGACCAAGAGAGAGCTTCGAGATGACGCGCACGTCCCGCTGGCGCCGGGGCCGGATCGGGATCGTCGCCGTGCTCGCGATCGTGGTCGGCGCGCTCGTCCCCGCTGTCTCCACGGCTGGCACCGCGACCGCCGCGTCCGACGGCTACATGGTCTACCCGGCGTCCGGCAACATCCAGTCGAAGGTCGGCGACGGCTGCCGGAACAATTACCGCGCGCACGACGGCATCGACATCTCCCGCAACGGCGGCACGCCCATCCTCGCCGCGTACGACGGGGTGATCAAGAGTCGTACGTCGAACGGCGGCTACGGCAACTACGTGGACGTGCAGCACGCGGGCGGATACGTGACCCGCTATGCGCACATGGCGGCTCCGGGGTGGTTCGCACCGGGAACCAAGGTCCTCCGCGGGCAGCAGATCGGCGTCGTCGGCAACACGGGCAACTCGGCCGCGTACCACCTGCACTTCGAGGTGTGGCTGAACGGCAAGGTCTACTCGCAGATCAACCAGGGCTTCACGTGTCTCTCCGACGTCACACGAGGGGGGACCATCCCGCTGTTCTTCCCCGGTCTCGGTGCCGGATCGCCCGCCGGCGTCAGCGCCGGAGACTTCACCGGCGATGACAAGGTCGACCTCCTCGTGGTCGCGGGGAACGGCGATCTGCGGCTGCGCGCCGGCAACGGACGCGGCGGCCTCGCCGGCCCGACCACGCTGTTCGCCAGCGGGTGGGCGAACTCGCGGCGACACATCACGCACACCGATCTCAACGGCGACGGCAATGCCGACCTCCTCGTGGCACGCTCCGACGGGGTCCTGGAGTTCTACGCCGGAAACGGACGCGGGGGCTTCCGTGGGGCGGTCGGGCTGGGCTCGGGGTGGTACAGCATGCGGCACATCGCCTCGGGTGCGGATTTCACGGGTGACGGACGTCAGGACATCCTCGGGGTCTCCGGGTCCGGCAACCTGAGGGTCTACCACGGCAACGGCAGCGGCGGCCTGACCTCCTCGCAGACGATGATCGGCGGCGGCTGGGAGAGCGTCCACTACCTCATCGCGGGCGACTTCGACGGGGACGGACGCGGCGACATCGTCGCAGTCGCGGCCGACGGTCAGCTCCTCCTCTACACCGGGGCGTCAGGCCTGCGCACGGTGCGACAGGTGGGCGTGGGCTGGCAGGAGTTCACCGAGGTCACCGGAGGCGTGGACTACAACGGCGACGGGCGCGCCGACCTGCTCGCGCGCACCCCGGCCGGACAGCTCTACCTCTATCCGGGGAACGGGAACGGCGCCTTCGGCGCGCGAGTGCTCGTCGCCTCCGACGCCGCGGACTACCTCGCGATCGAGTGACCGGCCGGAGTCGAGCACTCCGGGGCGCGTATCGTGGGCGCATGGCCGCGGGGACGTTCGACGACATCGCAGCGGCGCTGTACGCGGGGCCGCCGGAAGCGTTCACCGCCAGCCGGAACGCCAGGGCGAAGGAGATCGAGGACGCTGCGCTCGCCGCGGCGGTGAAGGCGTTGCGGAAGCCGTCGGTCGCGGCCTGGGTGGTCAACGTGTTCGCGCAGGAGCGGGCCGCCCAGCTCGGGGAGGCCCTGGCGCTGGCCGGGGAGCTGCGCGAGGCGCAGGAAGACCTGGATGCCGCCGCGCTGACCACGCTCAGCCGGCAGCGCCGTGCCCTGACCCGACGGCTCGCCGAGAGTGCGGCGGACCTCGCGGGGTCGCGGGGCGAGCGCGTCACGGCGGCCACGCGGGACGCCGTCGAGCAGACGATCTCCGCGGCGTTCTTCGATCAGGATGCCGCCGCGGCCGTCGCATCCGGACGACTCGTGAGGGCTCTGGAGCCGTCGGGGACCGCGGACGACATCCGCGACGCGGTGGCCGGCACGCTCCCCACCCTGCAGCCGCAACCCCCGCGCCCGCGGGACGAACTGCAGGAGCGGCGGAAGCGGCGAGACGCGGAGCGGCAGGTGGCCGCGGCGGAGAAGGCCCTGGCCGAGGCGGAGCGGGCTCTCACGAAGGAGGACGAGGCGGTGCGGGCACTGAGCGACAGCGCCGAGGAGCTTGCGGACGGCATCGCCGAGGTGGAGGCGCAGCTGGAGAAGCTGCGTCAGGAGGCCGATCGCGTCGAGCGCGACCGTCCTGCCGCGGAGCAGAGGCGCACGGCGGCCGCGGAGAAGAAGGACGCCGCTGCCGAGGCCGTGGAGTCGGCGCGCGAGGCCCTCGACGACCTCTGAGCGGGCCTCAGCTGCCGGCGGAGGCCTTCTCCTCGTCGGAGTTCGGTGTCCAACCGAACCAGCCGTCGTCGGACGGGATGATGCTCCAGTCCCCGCAGACGAAGACGGTCTTCGCCTTGTACGCGGACGGGCCGTCGTCGAGAGTCCAGGTCGGGGCGGAGGTCCGCTCCGTCTCCACGCACTCGTCCGGCAGCGCCGTCGTGCTCGTCAGCAGGAGCACGGCGTCGTCGGCATCCTCGAGGGTCGACGTCCGGAGCGTGAGAGCGGTCGCGTCGTCCGGAACCCAGTCCGCGTTGACCGGCGTGTCCGCGCGGAAGGCCTCGGCGTCGTCGAAGGTCGTGGTCGACTGCTTGTGCACGAGACCCTCCACGGCGGCGCATCCGCCGAGCAGCAGGGTGCCGCTGAGGAGCAGGGCGGCAGCGGGGAGGAGGTGTCGTCGTGTCATACCTCCACTCTGCGGTCGCGGCTCGCGGGCGGCGTCCGCCGGGGGAGGTATCCCTCGTCGCCCGGAGGAGTGATCTCTGCCGAAGGCGCCTCCGATAGCCTCGGGGGATGCGGGAGGAAGTCCTCGAGGGCGGCAATGCGAGCGGACCCGTCGTGCGGGTCGGGGACACCGTCCGCAAGGCGTGGACACCCGCGACCCCGCACGTCATCGCCTATGTGCGGGCGCTGCGGAATGGCGGCGTCGACGCGCCCGAACCGCTCGGCAGAGACGCGCAGGGGCGGCAGATCATCGAGTTCCTCCCCGGGACGCTCGCCATGGACGCCGCACCGCTCTCCGCCGCCGAGCTCGGCCGCGTGGGCGGGATGGTCCGCCGGATCCATGACGTCTCGGCGCGGTACGTCCCTGCTGCCGACGCGATCTGGGAGCCGCCCCTCTCGGCGCCCGCGCAGGAGCTCATCTGCCACAACGACCTGGCGCCGTGGAACCTGATGCTCGGCGACCGCTGGGTCTTCATCGACTGGGACGGCGCCTCCCCGAGCACCCGCTCATGGGACCTCGCCTTCTCCGCGCAGACGTTCGCGCTTCCGAATCCGACCCGGGACCCGGAGCGCTCCGCCGCCGACCTCGCGGCGTTCATCGACGGATACGGCGCCGACGAGGAGCTGCGCGCGGTGCTCCCGGACATGATGCGCCGGCGCACGCAGGCGATGCTCGACCTGCTGCGCTCGTCCGCGGAGACGGGGCGCGAGCCGTGGGGCACCATGTACCGCACGGGTCACGGGGCGCACTGGGCGGCGGTGCTCGACTACGTCACCGCGCATCGGGGTGTATGGCAGCGCGCGCTGGGATGACGTTCCGCCGGTCTGCTTCTCCTAGGGTGATCGACATGAGTGACGACGTCGGCCGCGCAGTGATCGCAGATCTGTGCCGGATCCCGAACCCGGAGTCGATCGACAGGACGACGTACGTCGACCTCGGCGGTGTCTCCCAGTTCGTCTCCATCCGTGGTCGCAGCACACGGAACCCCGTGCTCGTCGTCTGTCACGGCGGTCCTGCCCTCCCGTCGCTGCCCTCGTCGTGGGCCTGGCAACGCGGCGTGGAGGACTACTTCACGGTCGTCAACTACGACCAGCGCGCGAGCGGCAAGTCCGCGGAGTCCGTGTCCGAGGACGTGGACCTCAGCGTCGACCGGTACGTCGACGATCTCGTGGACCTGATCGCGTGGCTACAGGGCGAGCTGGGCGTGCAGAAGGTCGGGGTGCTCGGGCACAGCTGGGGGACGGTCCTCGGGCTCACCCTCGCCCGACGGCGTCCCGACCTGCTGTGGGCGTACGTCGGCGTCGGCCAGGTCATCTCCGGTCCCGAGAACGAGGAGGAGAGCTTCCGCCACGCGATGCGGAGTGCTGTCGCGGACGGGAACGAGCGGGCGATCTCCGAGCTGCGGGCGCTCGGGGAGTATCCCGGCGAGGAGCCGCTGACCGTCGAACGCATCGTGACCTGCCGGAGATGGGCGCAGTACTACGGCGGCCTCTCGGCGTATCGCTCCGACTTCGCGTACTTCACCGAGTCGCAGGAGCTGTCCCCGTATTACACGGACGCCGACCTGGGCCTCATCGGTGTCGGGCAGCGGGCGACCATGCCCGCGGTGCTGCCCGCCCTGCTCGGCTTCGACGCCCGCCATCAGACGGCGTTCGAGGTGCCGATGCTCCAGTTCCTCGGCCGGCACGACTGGACGACCCCCACCGGGCCGGTCGCCCGCTGGCTGGAGACCGTGACGGCGCCGTCGACGCACGTCGTGTGGTTCGAGAACTCCGCGCACCTCTGCATGTTCGAGGAACCGGGGAAGTTCCTGGTGAGCCTCGTGACCCACGCGCTGCCGCATGCGGTCGCCGCAGGGCAAAGCAAAACCCCCGCCATGTAGAAGCTAGGCGAGGGTTTCTGGGCTGATTGTAATGATCAGCCTTGTGGCTCCGACCGGCATCGATCCGGTGACCTTTCGATTTTCAGTCGAACGCTCTACCAACTGAGCTACAGAGCCGCGCGGCGATGATGCTGCCGCGTCCTAGACGAAGAGCCCTCTCCGAAGAAAGAGCTCGTCGCACGGAGCGACCCTGACGGGACTTGAACCCGCGACCTCCGCCGTGACAGGGCGGCACGCTAACCAACTGCGCTACAGGGCCATACTGGTGTTTTCAATTGTATCGGATGGAGTGACCCCAACGGGATTCGAACCCGTGCTACCGCCGTGAAAGGGCGGCGTCCTAGGCCGCTAAACGATGGGGCCGAGTCAGTCCCGGGGGACTTCCTTGCCGACGCTCAAGCATAAGGGATCATCCGGGCAAATCGCGAATCGAGGCCGGAACCCGCTTCCCCCGGGCGTGTTCGAGCGGGACCATGGAGGGGCCGGGGATGCCGTTCACGCCGCTCCAGGAGTCTGGTGCTGGTGTGAAAGTTGTTGTTACTGTGGCATCTGTGAAACCGGCGGAAGGGGCCGTGTGAACGACAAGACCACGCAGGATGCGGCACTCGCGGCATCCGCGGACTGCGGGTGTGCGCCCACCCCGACGGAGCGACGTACCCTCTTCGGCGACGGCATCAGCCGCCGCGGCGCTCTCGGACTCGGCGCGCTCAGCGTCGTCGCCCTCAGCGCGTTCGGCATCACGTCCGGAGTCACGGCCGCCCACGCCGCGTCGTACCCGAGCTGGGACGACGTGCAGAAAGCCAAGCAGAACGAGGCCTCCAAGGCTGCAGAGGTGAAGCGCATCGAGGGGCTGATCCAGTCGCTCACGCAGAAGGTCTCCGAGACGCAGGCCGCCGCCGAGGTCGCCTCGACCGAGTTCTACAACGCGCAGCAGGCCTACTTCGCCGCGATCGCGGAGGCCGATTCGCTGCAGGAGAAGGCGGACGCGCAGGCCGCCGTCGCCGACGAGTCCGCCCGCAAGGCCGGTCAGGTCGCCGCCCAGCTCTATCGCAACGGCGGTGACGACACCTCGCTGGAGCTGTTCTTCGCGGGCTCCGCAGCCAACGCCGACGAGCTCCTCGCCCGCCTCGGCTCGATGGACAAGCTCCTCGAGTACAACCAGACCGTCTACAACGACGCGGTCGCCGCGCGGAACTCCGCGCAGTCCCTCAGCGACCAGGCGGTCGTCGCCCGGGACGAGCGCGACCGGCTCCAGAAGATCGCCGAAGAGAAGATGGTCGCAGCGCAGCAGGCCGCCGACGCCGCCCAGGCCGCTCTCGACGAGCAGTCGGCGAACCTCGCCACGATGCAGGCCCAGCTCGCCGCGCTGAAGGACACCACCGCGACCACCGTCGCCGGGTACCAGAAGGGCGTCGAGGAGCGCGAGAAGGAGCGCAAGCGCCGCGAAGCCGCCGAGGCCGCTGCGAACGCCGGGGGGAACAGCGGCGGAGGCGGAACCCCGGGAAGCGGCGGTTGGGTGCGTCCGCATGGCGGCTACCGCAGCTCCGGCTACGGCCCCCGTTCGCAGCAGTGCAACGCCAACGGCTGCTCTTCGAGCTGGCACTACGGCGTCGACCTCGCGAACGGCTGCGGCGCGGCGATCTACGCGGCCCATTCCGGCACGGTCGACGCGGCCTTCTACAACGGCGGCTACGGCAACTACGTCCGCATCCAGCACGGCGGCGGCATCGCCACCGGCTACGCGCACATCAAGCCCGGCGGGTTCGCCGTGCGCAGCGGCCAGTGGGTCGAGGCCGGACAGGTCATCGCCTACGCGGGCAACACCGGCGGCTCCTTCGGCTGTCACCTGCACTTCGAGGTCTACATCAACGGCCGCTACACGAACCCCATCGACTTCATGGCGGGCAAGGGCATCTCCGTCTGACGGACGGCTGGACAGCAGAAGACCCCCGGACGCCTGGCGTCCGGGGGTCTTCGCTTCGACAGGCTCAGCGACCCAGAGAGGGTCGGGTCAGTGGCCCTGCTCGCCGAAGCGGACGATGGCCTCGTCGAGGATGCGCTGCGCCTCGGCGGCGTTGCCCCACTCGTCGACCTTGACCCACTTGTTGGGCTCGAGGTCCTTGTAGTGCTCGAAGAAGTGCGCGATCTCCTTCTTCGTGTACTCCGGCACATCGTCGATGTCCTGGATGTGCGCCCAGCGCGGGTCCTTGGAGAGCACGGCGACGAGCTTGTCGTCTCCGCCGGCCTCGTCGCTCATCTTCAGCACGGCGACGGGGCGGACCTCGACGACGACGCCGGGGTAGATCTGGTGGTCGAGGAGCACCAGCACGTCGAGCGGGTCGCCGTCCTCGCCGAGCGTGTTGTCGAAGTAGCCGTAGTCGGCCGGGTAGCCGAAGGTCGTGTAGAGCACGCGGTCGAGGTGCACTCGCCCGGTCTCGTGGTCGACCTCGTACTTCACGCGGCTGCCGCGCGGGATCTCGATGACGGCGTCGTGTGCGCCCATGCGTGTGCTCCTCAGGAAGATCGGTTGGGATGCCGCGGACCAGCCTACTCGGGGGTCGCGGGATGGCTGTCCCGGTGCCGCCGCTGGACGATCCGGTTCAGGAGGCGTGAGAGAGGACTGCTCAACAGGAGGACCAGCAACCCCAGGTATCCGTTCGGCGACGCGGCGACGGCGATGACCAGGGCGATCGCGAAAAGGACGATCGCCGCGAGATCACCGGCGATTCCGCCGCGGATCACCGCCGGGGGTGTCGTGATGAGCTCCCCGTGCCGCTGCAGATAGAGCCAGCCGGCGAGCGTCGTGACCTGCGTCAGAAGGAGCGTGCCGATGTAGAGGACCGCCTGCAGAGGGTCGGGCTCCATCTGACCGATCATCGCCGTCGGCACTGGCAGCCACACGATGGTCGCCATCCACGCCACGTTGATCCACAGCAGCGCCGGCGTGACCGCCTGGACGTCCCGGTACTGACTGTGGTGCCCCATCCAGAACACCGCGATGAGGAGGAAGCTCAATCCGAAGCTCAGAAGTTGGCCCGCGTGTGCGGCGAGGAACTCTGCCGTATCCAGGTGATCGGCGGCCGCCTCGGCGACCGAGTCCGTGAGCGGCAGGATCAGCAACGTCATCGCGATCGCCACGACCGCATCGACGAACGCCTTGAAGCGCTCAGGGCGGAACGACGGAGCAGGGGAGCGACCGGTCACGGCGCCAGGATAGCCCTGCGCGGTTTCGGGCGACACGGCAGCCGAGACGGTGCCCTAGCGTGGAGGGATGCCATCCCTCGACCCCGCCGTCGCCGAGATCCGCCTCGCCGTGCGCACCGCGCTCGCCGACCTGCCCGAGGGCTCGACCGTCGTCGTCGCGGTGTCCGGCGGTGCCGACTCGCTCGCACTGGCGGCGGCCACCGCGTTCGAGGCCGCGAAAGTCGGGGTGCGTGCGACCGCGGTGACGGTCGACCACGGTCTGCAGGACGGGTCCGCCGACGTCGCGGCGGAGACGGCGCGCATCGCCGGACGGCTCGGGCTCGAGGCGCTCGTCGTCCGCGTCGAGGTCGACGGCGACGGTGGTCCGGAGGCGGCCGCGCGCGACGCGCGCTACCGCGTGCTCCGGGACGCGGCGGGCGACATCGGCGCGCGGGCGGTCCTGCTCGGTCACACGCTCGACGATCAGGCGGAGACGGTCCTGCTCGGACTCACCCGCGGCTCCGGGGCGACGAGCCTGCAGGGCATGGCGCCGGACCGGGAGGACGATGACGGCCTCCGGTGGCTGCGCCCGCTGCTCGGCGTGCGCCGCGAGACCACCCGTGCGTTCTGCGCCGCGGCGGAGCTGCAGCCGTGGGACGACCCCCACAACACCGATGACCGCTACACGCGCGTGCGGGTGCGTCGCCACGTGCTCCCGGTGCTGGAGACGCAACTCGGCCCGGGCATCGCCGAGGCGTTGGCGCGCACGGCCGAGCAGCTCCGGGAGGACGCGGAGGCGTTCGACGAGATGATCCACGAGACGATCGAGGACATCGTCGAGCACGCCGAGGCCGGGATCTCGGTGAGCGTCGCCGCGCTCGCCGCCAACCCGGCCGCGCTGCGCAACCGCATCATCCGTCTCGTGGTCGACAGCGAGTTCGGGGCGAGCCTGAGCCGCGCGCAGACGATCGAGGTCGCCCGCCTCGTGACCGACTGGTCGGGTCAGGGCCCGATCGACCTGCCGGGGTGCGCCGCCGTGCGCCAGGGCGGCCGGATCGTGTTCACCGCCGCGACCCGCTGAACCGCGGGCCGCGGCGGCGTCGCGTCCTACTTCTTGCCGCCGAAGAGGCCGCCGAGGATGCCGCCGAGGTCGATGCCGCCGCCGGAGCCGCTCTTGCCGCCGCCGAGGAGGCCACCCAGCACGTCACCCAACCCGCCGCCGGAGCCGGAGTCGCCGCCGCCGAGGATGCCGCCGATGACGTCGCCGATCCCGCCGGAGCCCTCCGTGCCCGCGTCCGCCTTCGCCGTCTTGTCCTTGGTCGCGTTGGCGATGAGGCCCATCACGATGGGCGCGAGGATGGGGAGGAGCTTTCCGAAGTCGATTCCCGGAGTCGCCTTCGAATCCGTCAGCTCCTTCGTGACCTCCTTCTCCTTCCCGCCGAGGATGTGGGAGACGATCTTCTCGCCGTCCTCCTGATCGATGTCGTCGATCGTCGCCGGGCTCGACGCGCCGCGGTGCTTGCCGAGGGCCTTCTCGATGGCCGCCGACCCCTCGGAGCTCTCCGCGTTCTTGGCCAGCCCGCCGAGGAGCACGGCGCCGCCCTGCTCGACCGCGACCTTGGCCTCGTCGCGCGACACTCCGAGCTTCTGCGCGATGTCGTCGAGGGGGACCTGGCTGAGGATGTCTTGGGTCGCCATGGGGATCTCCTTCCGTCGGGGCGTGCGCCCGCGTCACCGTCAGAGTAGTGCGGTGTCGCCCTGCGGGGGAGGGTACGCGCCCGCGACCGCAGCACACTGCCGCGTCGCCTAAAATCGATCCATGCGCGCCGCGGAGATCCAGGACGACCTTGCACAGATCCTCGTCACCGAGGAGGAGATCCACGCCAAGCTCGACGAGCTCGCGGCGCAGGTCGCGAAGGACTACGAGGGCAAGGACCTCATCCTCGTCGGCGTGCTGAAGGGCGCGGTCATGGTCATGGCCGACTTCGCACGCGCGCTGCCCTTCCACGCGCCGATGGACTGGATGGCGGTGTCCAGCTACGGCGCCAGCACGAAGTCGAGCGGTGTCGTGCAGATCCGGAAGGACCTCGACACCGACCTGCACGGCAAGCACGTGCTCATCGTCGAGGACATCATCGACTCCGGCCTCACCCTGAGCTGGCTCCTGGAGAACTTCGAGTCCCGCGGTGCGGAGTCGATCGAGGTCCTCGCGCTGCTGCGCAAGCCGGAGGCCGCGAAGGTCGAGATCGACTGCAAGTACGTCGGCTTCGACATCCCCGTGGAATTCGTCGTCGGCTACGGGCTCGACTACGCCGAGCGCTACCGCAACCTCCGCGACGTCGCCGTGCTGGCACCGCACGTCTACAGCTGACGCTTCGACAGGCTCAGCGGCCCAGGCGGGCCCAGGACCCGGGCGGCAGCGCCGAGGGCGTTGCGCCGTGGGTGAACGCACAGCGGCCCCCTAGCACGGAGGCGATACGCTGATCCGACCATGGATGTGAAGAAGCTCACCCGCAATCCGCTGATCTACGTCGCTCTGATCGGCGTGCTGCTCTTCGGCGGATTCCTGCTGATCTCGAACCTCGGTGCGCCGAAGCAGATCACGACGCAGGAGGGGCTCGAGCTGCTCTCCGGCAAGACCGTGACCGAGGTCGTCACCACCGACGGCGATCAGCGCGTGGACATGACGCTGTCCAAGCCGTTCGAGGGCTCCGAGAACGTCCAGTTCTACTACGTCGAGGCCCGGGCCGACGAGGTGGTCTCCGCCATCGATGCGGCCGCCCCGAAGGACGGCTTCAACGACGCCGTGCCGCGCGCGACCTGGTTCGACGGCTTCCTCTCCCTGCTGCTTCCCCTCGTGCTGCTCGGCCTGCTGTTCTGGTGGCTCCTGTCGTCCATGCAGGGCGGCGGCGGCAAGGTCATGCAGTTCGGCAAGTCCAAGGCCAAGCTCGTCAACAAGGAGACCCCGACGGTCACCTTCGCCGACGTCGCCGGTGCCGACGAGGCCATCGAGGAGCTCCACGAGATCAAGGAGTTCCTGCAGGACCCGGCGAAGTTCCAGGCCATCGGCGCCCGCATCCCGAAGGGCGTGCTCCTGTACGGCCCTCCCGGAACCGGGAAGACCCTCCTCGCCCGCGCCGTCGCCGGCGAGGCAGGAGCCCCGTTCTACTCGATCTCCGGTTCCGACTTCGTCGAGATGTTCGTCGGCGTCGGCGCCTCCCGCGTGCGCGACCTGTTCAGCCAGGCCAAGGAGAACGCTCCCGCCATCATCTTCATCGACGAGATCGACGCCGTCGGCCGTCACCGCGGCGCCGGCATGGGCGGCGGCAACGACGAGCGCGAGCAGACGCTGAACCAGATGCTCGTCGAGATGGACGGCTTCGACCCGAACGCGAACGTCATTGTGATCGCGGCCACCAACCGTCCCGACATCCTCGACCCCGCACTGCTGCGCCCCGGCCGCTTCGACCGTCAGATCGGTGTCGACGCCCCCGACCTCAAGGGCCGCCAGAAGATCCTCGAGGTGCACAGCAAGGGCAAGCCGCTGTCGAAGAACGTCGACCTCGAGGTCGTCGCTCGCAAGACCCCCGGCTTCACCGGTGCCGACCTGGCGAACGTGCTCAACGAGGCCGCGCTGCTCACGGCCCGCTCGAACGCGCAGCTCATCGACAACCGCGCCCTCGACGAGGCCATCGACCGCGTCATCGCCGGTCCGCAGCGTCGCACTCGCGTGATGAAGGACAAGGAGAAGCTCATCACGGCGTACCACGAGGGCGGACACGCGCTCGCGGCGGCGGCGATGAACTACACCGACCCCGTGACGAAGATCACGATCCTGCCCCGCGGCAAGGCGCTGGGCTACACGATGGTGCTGCCGCTGGACGACAAGTACTCCGTGACCCGCAACGAGCTGCAGGACCAGCTCACCTACGCGATGGGTGGTCGCGTGGCCGAGGAGCTCGTCTTCCACGACCCCACCACCGGCGCCTCCAACGACATCGAGAAGGCGACCTCGATCGCCCGAAAGATGGTCATCGAGTACGGCATGACGACGCAGGTCGGTCCGGTTAAGCTCGGCACCGAGGGCGGCGACATGTTCGTCGCGCGCGACATGGGCCGTGGCCGCGAGTACTCCGAGAAGGTCGCGGAGCGTGTCGATGCCGAGGTGCGAGCGCTCATCGAGCAGGCGCACAACGAGGCGTACGCGGTGCTCAGCGAGAACCGGGACATCCTCGACCGTCTCGCCCTCGCGCTCCTCGAGGAGGAGACCCTCGACCACAACCGCATCGCCGAGATCTTCACCGAGGTGAAGAAGCTCCCCGAGCGTCCGCTGTGGCTGTCCAGCGAGGACCGCCCGGTCTCGGAGCGGCCGCCGATCGAGGTCCCGAAGAAGGACGTCTCGCTCGCCGCCTCCGTCGAGGCGCCGACGGCCCCGCCGCGTCCGCAGCAGGGCTCCGCCGGAGCGGGCAACCCTCGTCCCGCGACGGCGTGACGTGACCGTCGACAAGGGACGCGTCGAGCGGCTCACCAGGGAACTCCTGGAGGCGATCGGCGAGGACCCCGATCGTCCGGGGATCAAGCAGACGCCCTCCCGGATGGCCGAGCTCTACGCGGAGTTCTTCGCCGGGGTGGGCGAGGATCCCGCCGAGCCGCTCGCCCACACGATCAGCGTGACCCGCGGGCCGGCGCCGGACACCCTGCCGTCCGGCGCGGTGCTGCTGCGCGACATCCGCTTCCGCTCGGTGTGCGAGCACCACCTCCTGCCTTTCGCAGGGCACGCGCACATCGCCTACCTTCCGGGCGAGCAGGTCGTCGGCCTCGGTGCGCTCGTGCGCGTCGTGGAGATCCTCGCCGCGCGGCCGCAGGTGCAGGAGCGGCTGGGGGAGCAGATCGCCGACACGATCGCCGAGAACCTCGACGCGCGCGGCGTGCTCGTCGTGCTCGATGCCAGCCACGGCTGCGTGACGATGCGGGGCGGGCGGCAGACCGAGGCCTCGACGCTGACCATCGCGGCGCGCGGGGTCTACACGGATCCCGTGGCACGCGCGGAGCTGGTGACCCTGATCGGCATGACCGTGCCGGGGGCCGGGACGTCGCGCGCATGACCGGCATCTGGGGCATCGTCAACGTCACCCCCGACTCGTTCAGCGACGGCGGGCGGTATCTCGACGCAGACCGCGCGGTCGCCCACGGCCTTCGCCTGCGCGCGGAAGGGGCGTCCGTCCTCGACGTCGGGGGCGAGTCGACCCGGCCGGGCGCGGAACGCGTCGGGGTGGACGAGGAGCAGCGCCGCGTCCTTCCGGTGGTCGAACAGCTCGCGGCGGCCGGCGCCGTCGTCAGCATCGACACCCTCAACGCGTCGACCGCCGCGGCCGCCGTGCGCGCGGGGGCGCGCATCGTCAACGACGTCTCCGGCGGACTGGCCGACCCCGACATGCGCGCCGCGGTGGCGGAGTCGGGTGCCGACTTCGCGATCGGGCACTGGCGGGGCTTCTCCGCCGACATGTACGCGAACGCCGATTACCGCCGCGTCGCCCGAGAGGTGGCCGGCGAACTGCGCGAGCGCATCGGGGAGGCGGCCGCCGCCGGGATCGCGCCCTCCCGCCTGATCGTCGACCCCGGTATCGGGTTCGCCAAGGCCGGTGCCCAGAACTGGGACGTGCTGCGGGGCCTCGACGAGATCGTGGGTCTCGGCTTCCGCGTGCTGGTCGGGACGTCGCGCAAGCGCTTCCTCGCCGACGTCCTGCAGGAGGCGGCCCCGGGCGGTGACGGCGTGTCCGAGGAGCGCCGGGACCTGGCCACCGCGGTGACGAGTGCGCTCGCGATGCGCGCCGGCGCCTGGGCGGTGCGCGTGCACGACGTCGCGGCCACCCGCGACGCCCTCGCGATCACCCGCGCCTGGGAAGGCTGAGTGCGAGGTCGGAGCGTCGCCGTACCCTAGAGGCATGGACTTCCTCGACGAGATCGTGCTGACAGGGCTGACCGTGTTCGGCCACCACGGCGTCTACCCGCACGAGCGGGAGAACGGACAGGAGTTCACGGTCGACCTCCGGCTGCGGCTCTCCCTCGAACAGGCCGCCGCGTCCGACGATGTGGCCGACACCGTGCATTACGGCGAGCTCGCGGAGCGGGTGGCCGCCGTCGTCGCGGGGGAGCCGGTGAACCTCATCGAGACCCTGGCCGAGCGGATCGCGGACGTCGCCCTCGGTGACCGCCGCGTGCAGCAGGTGACCGTCACGGTGCACAAGCCGCAGGCGCCGATCGCCCTGACCTTCGGCGACGTGGCTGTGACGGTGCATCGGACGCGGGCTCCGGAGTCGCTGGAGGACATCACCACATGAGCCGCAACCTCACCCGCCCGCCGGAGGTGCCGGGCCCCCGAGCTCCGCGCCCCGAGACGGTGGCGGTCGTCGCGCTCGGCGCCAATCTCGGAGACCGCGAGGAGACGATCCGCGCCGCGGCCGCGCGCATCGCTCGGCTGCCGCTCGTCTCGGACGTGCGCCTGTCGCGCCTGTTCGAGACGGTGGCGCTGCGCGTGGACGGCCCCGATCCGGACGCCCCCGGGTACGTGAACGCGGTGGCCCTGGTGACCACCCGGCTCGCTCCCGAGATCCTCCTCGGCATGCTTCACGCCATCGAGGACGAGAACGGCCGCGTGCGCGGCGAGCGGTGGGGCGACCGCACCCTCGACCTCGACCTCATCGCCTATGGCGACGTCGTCTCGGACGACCCCCGCATCCAGCTGCCGCATCCGCGGGCGGCGGAGCGGCTGTTCGTCCTGGAGCCGTGGCTCGACGTCGACCCCGACGCCGAGCTCGTGGGGCGCGGCCGGGTCGCCGATCTGGCGGCGGACCTTCGCGCGCGAGGCGAGGGATGAAGCGCACCTCCGCCGGACTTCTCGCCGTCCTCGCGCTCGTCGGCGCCGGGGCCGGCTTCATCCTCGACCAGATGCTCACGGCGTCGGGGCGGGCCACGTTCACGCCGTCCCTCTTCCTCCCGGTGCTGCTCGTCCTCATCGCGGGCGCATCGCTCGGGGTGGCCTGGCCGGTGCGGCGCAGCGTCCGCTCCGGGGTGCGCATCGACCCGTTCCGTGCCCTCCGGGCCGCGACCCTCGCGCGGGCGTCGAGTCTGCTGGGGGCGATCCTGGCGGGCTTCGGGGCAGGACTGCTGGCCTTCCTCCTCACGCGCCCCATCGATCCCCCGATAGGGTCGACTGTGGCCATGGTGGCGCTGATCGCGAGTGCGGTCGTGCTCGTCATCGCCGCTCTCGTCGCCGAACAGTTCTGCACCCTGCCGAAGGATCCTGATGACTCAGAACCCAGAGACCGCGCCCCTGAACCCGGCGGAGGGCACTGACCTCGGCGCCCTCGACCAGGGCACCTACACGGGCCTGCGCACGGCGCGCAACGAGGCCCGCCTCGAGCTCGACGGCACCTGGCACCAGATCTCGCCGCGCTACGTGGTGTCGCAGATCGTGCAGAACGTCATCTTCCTGGCGATCGTCGTGGCGGCGGCCGTCGTGCTGAACATCGTGCTCGAACAGGACTGGGTGTGGATCCCGGCCGGGGTCATCATCCTCATCACCCTCGTGACGCTGGTGATCCTCCCGCGTCAGGCGCGGGCGATCGGCTACATGCTGCGGGCGGACGACATCGTGTTCCGCAAGGGCATCCTCTGGCAGCGCATGATCGCCGTGCCGTACGGTCGCATGCAGCTCGTCGACATCACCCAGGGGCCTCTCGACCGGGCGTTCGGCATCTCCCAGCTCAAGATGGTCACCGCGGCGGCCACCACCGGCGTGCAGATCCCCGGCCTCACCCAGGCGGCGGCCGAGGCGCTGCGCGACACGCTCATCCAGGTCGCCGAGACCCGCCGGACCGGACTGTGAGCGAGTCGCAGCTCCCCACCGCCGCGCCGGGGCAGACCTCCGCGGGCGCACCGTCGACGCACCTCGCGGACGGCGAATGGCATCGGATGCATCCGCTGACGCCGCTCTTCAAGGGCGGCCTGGCGCTCATCATCGTCGGCGGCATCGTGATCGCGAACATGCGCGACCGCGTCATCGCCTGGCTCGTCGGGCAGTTCGCGCCGGAGGAGGCGCACTACGACGACTACACCGGCGGCGACCCGGTGGACTGGGTGATCGCCAACAACTTCGCCCTGATCGCGCTGCTGGGTGTCCTGGCGCTCGTCGTGGTGCTCGTGGCCGTCTTCTGGTTCGTCTGGCGCTTCCAGCAGTTCCGGATCACCGGGGAGCACGTCGAGGTGCGCAAGGGAATCATCTTCCGGTCGCACCGTCGCGCCCCGCTCGACCGTGTGCAGGGTGTGAACCTCACGCGGCCGTTCCCGGCACGCATCATCGGCCTCGCGAAGCTCGAGGTCGTCGGCGCGGGCACCGACGCGAACGTCGCGCTCGAGTACCTGGCGACGCCGCGCGCCGAAGGCGTGCGCGCCGAGATCCTGCGCCTGGCCTCCGGGGCTCGTGCCGCGCGGCACGCGGCGTTGGATCCGCAGGGCGCAGCGACGCCGGGCGGGACCGCTCCGGCTTCCACCCGGGCACAGCTCGTCGGCTCGATGAACGAGGGCGTCAACGGCCTGCTCGCCGGTGTGGACCTGCAGGACGTCGTCCCCGAGAGCGTCGTCAAGATCCCGGCCGGCCGGCTGATCGGCTCGCAGCTCATCTCCGGGCTGCTGTGGCTGGTCTTCTTCGGCGTGATCTTCGCGATCGCGATCGGCAGCACCCTCATCGGCATCCTCGTCGACGGCGATCCCGACGGCGGGATCGTCCTCCTCGGCATCGGTCTCGGCATGGGCGTCCCCATGGTCATCGCCGTGGTCGGTATCACGTGGGCGCAGATCTCCAAGTCGCTGCGCTACTCCATCGCACCCACCCCCGACGGCGTGCGCATCACCTACGGGCTGCTCACCACCGTCACCGAGACCCTGCCGCCCGGCCGCATCTTCGCGGTCGAGGTGTCGCAGTCCCTGCTCTGGCGGCCGTTCGGCTGGTGGACCATCAAGATCAACCGGATGAGCGGCAAGAGTGCCGCGCAGCAGTCGTCGAGCAGCGGTCAGCAGTTCAACGTCGTGCTTCCGGTCGGCAAGCGCGCGGACGTGGAGCGGGTGCTGTCGCTCGTGCTGCCCGACGTGCCGGCTGAGAGCATCCCCGCGCTGTGGGACCAGGGCGTCGTCGGTCCGACCGACGCCGACCCCTACCGGACGATGCCGCGCCGGGCCTGGTGGCGGCGACCGTTCTCCTGGAAGCGCCACGGCTATACGGTGACGACGGACGGCCTGCTCCTGCGCCGCGGCATCGTGTGGCGCAAGCTCGCGGTCTTCCCGCTCGCGCGTCTCCAGGGCGTTTCGCTGAGCCAGGGGCCTATCGACCGGGCCCAGGGGGTCTCCGGTGCACAGGTGCACACCGTGCCCGGGCCGATCACCGGCCTCCTCTCCGGGCTCGAGCGCGCGGACGCCCTCGCACTGCTCAACGAGGTCAGCGTCGCCGCGGCCGAGGCGGCGTCCCGAGACCACACGCACCGCTGGAGCGAGCACGCCGCGGGAGATCCGGTGGCGCCGCCCGCTCCGCCGGTGTTCGGTGGTCCTGCGACGCCGGCGTCTCCCGCGTTCGGAGGGGCGGCATCCGCTCCGCCTGCTCCGCCCGCTCCACCGGCTCCGTTCGCGCCGCCTGCTCCGCCGACCGGTGTTCCGGGGTCGGCGACTCCGCCGGTCCCGCCCGTCCGGACTCCTCCGGTGACGCCGCCGCCGGCTCCGCCGGTCACGGCGCCTCCGGTCGCGCCGCCGCCGGCCCCGCCGGTCACGGCGCCCCCGGTCGCGCCGCCGCCCGCTCCGCCGGTCGCGCCGCCACCGCCGCAGACGGCTGCCCCCTCGACCTCTCCGGCGCCGACCGCTCCGACCCCGCCACCCACCCCGCCGGCGCGACCGGACACGTCGCGCGAGGAGTGAGCGTGGTGCGCGACGGGCGCCTGGGCGTCGGCATCGTCGGGGCCGGGCGCGTCGGTCCGGTGATCGGCGCGGCACTGGCCGGAGCCGGGCACGCGATCATCGGGATCACGAGCGGATCGGACGACGAGCGTGCGTCCGCGGTGCTCCCTGGCGTCCCGGTGCTGGACACGCAGGAGGTCGTGCGGCGCGCCGAACTGGTGATCCTCGCGGTCCCCTCCGCCGAGCTTCCGTCCCTCGTCTCGGGCATCGCGGAGGTCGGCGGGTGGCAGATCGGCCAGCTCGTCCTGCACACCGATCCGGCGCAGGGCATCGAGGTCCTGCGCCCGGCGGCGGAGCGCGGTGCCATCCCGTTGGCGGTGCACCCGGCGATCACGTTCACGGGGACCTCGATCGACCTCCGACAGCTGCAGGCGGGCTTCGCGGCGGTCACCGCTCCCGCCGCCGTGCTCCCGATCGCCCAGGCGCTGGCCGTGGAGATGGGGTGCGAACCGGTGGTCATCGCGGAAGCCGACCGTGCCGTCTACGCCGACGCGATCGCCACGGCCACGGAGTTCTCCCGCTCGATCATCGGACAGTCGACCTCGCGGCTCCGTGACATCGGGGTCGAGAACCCGGGTGGCTTCCTGTCGGCTCTGGTGCAGTCGACGGTCGAGCGGGCGCTGCGCGACGCCTCGGACCCGCCCCCGCTGGTCTGATCGCCGTCCCGGCGCGGCGTCTCGGGCTCAGCGTCCGCCGGAGAAGCCGCCTCCGCCTCCGCCCCCGGAGAACCCGCCGCCGAACGAGCCGCCGGTAGCGGACGAGGTGCCGGTGGACGGGGCCGAGTAGGTCGCGGCCGCGGTCGAGGAGCTCATGAACGCCACGAGCGACGTGCGGAGAGCGAAGGACGTGGGGTCGCCGATCCAGGTCGGGCCGTGCGCCTCCCGGCTGTACGCACTCTCCAGCACCCGGCCCCACTCGTCCTCCATGCCGAACAGCATCGCGTAGGGGAGGAGGCGCTCGTAGACATGGATGACGTCCGCCCCCTCCTCGGTGCGCCGTTCCGCGCCGGTGTAGGACTGCAGCATCCGCAACCGATCCGCCTCCGCGACCCGGATGAACTCGCGCACCCCCTGCAGATGCTCGTACGCCTGCGCACCTTCCGGCGTCAGCACCGTGTGCCGCGAGAAGGTGAAGAAACTCGAGGCCGCGACGAGCAGCGTCCCGACGGAGATGGCGAGAAGCGCGGGGCCGGCGGACAGGCGTCCGGATGCCACGGCCACGATGGCGACGACGAGACCGGCCACGGCGACGGCGATGGCCACGGACTGCAGGATGACGGCAGCGCGGCTGCGCGCCGTGGTCGTCAGACCGCGGCGGGAGGCCTCCTCCTGGCCCTTCGTCGTCAGCGCGGTCATCCGCGTCGCGAAGGCCTCGCTCTCGGTCGGCAGGTCCACGACGCCGTCCGCATCCGCGTGGAGGAAGAGCGCGTCGAGCGCAGCCTGATCGAGGGGGCTCGGCGCGCTGCCGTGGGGCTGTCGTCGCAGCCGGGGCGCTTCGGCTGACGCGCCTTCCTCGATGCGCAGGGCGCCGCGGACGGCGAGGTGCACGATCTCGGCGGGCACCACGTTCTCGGCACCAGGGAGGAGCGCGGCCGCGAGGAGGGGAGGCTGGTCGTCGGGGACCTCGTACTGCGCCACGATGATCCCGCTGGCGCGGCGCCGACGTCGTCCCGAGCTCACCGTGGCCGCCCACCCGGCCGCGGATAGGCCGACGGCGCCGACCGCAGCGAGCACGGGCCCGAGGTCGGCGACGGGATCGGGCTGGCGGGCGGCCGGCTGGGTCACGGTCCCCGGTGCGAAGCCGACGGCCACCGTCACCCCGTCCCCGGCGGGAAGCGACCGGGCCTCGACACGGAACGTCGCGCCCTCCCCGCCCGCGATCGGCCCCGCGAGCTCGCAGGGAGCCGTGGATCCGGCAGGGCCGATGTAGCATCTCGTCGCGCCGGTGAGGTGGGTGGCCAGGGCCGCGTCGAAGCGGATGTCGGCCCGGAACGCCTCGATCGGCTGCGTGCTGTCGAGGGGGAGGAGATCCCAGTAGAACTCGTCCGCGGTGCGGGAACCCGACGCGTCCGGAGCGCTGCCGACGATGATGTCGCGCATCTCGTATTCGATGACGTAGGTGGTCAGGCCGTGGACGAAGTCGTCGTCACCGGTGAGGATGAAGAGCGTCCCGTCGTCCTCGTCGGTCTCGTACGGGACGGCGGCTCCGTCCTCGTCGGTGACCGCGAGCACCCGGGTGTCGAGCGCGGCGTCCTTGTACGTCGTGGCCAGCCCCCGCACGATGCCGCGGTTCTGGTCGGCGTCGGGGAATCGCGCGACGACGGTCTCCGTCACCTGCATGCGCGCCCGCCCGTCCTCGTCGAGCCCGACGTCGTACACCGCGTCCCAGGAGGCGTAGGAGAAGTCGTCCACGTCGGCGGCGGAGACGACGGTGGTCGCGGTCGTCGGGGCCGCCGCGATGGCGATCTCCGGCGCGAGGACGGGGACGGTGGCGAGAGCGACGACGGCGCTCGCGCGGAGGATCCGAGTGGGGGCCATGCCTCGAGGCTACCCAGCACGCCGCGCGGCGAGGACGTCCCGCGCCATCTCGGTAAACTGGGGAGGACTTTCAAGGAGCCCCGCACATGACTGACGCGCCCGCCGCGCCCGAAACGGCCTCGGCCGCCCCTTCCGCCGAAGAGGACATCCACGAGCAGAAGGCCGTCCGCCTCGCCAAGCGCGAGCGTCTGATCGAGAAGCGCACGGACGCCGGCGGCGGTGCGTTCCCGGTCGCGGTGCCCGTGACGCACAGCATTCCCGCGCTGCGCGCGGAGTACGGAGACCTCGAGCCCGGCGCCGAGACCGGCGTCGTCGTCGGTGTCGCCGGCCGCGTGGTGTTCAGCCGCAACACCGGCAAGCTCTGCTTCGCGACGCTCCAGGCCGGCGACGGCTCCCGGATCCAGGCGATGGTCTCCCTCGCCAACGTCGGCGAGGAGTCGCTCGCGGACTGGAAGGAGTACGTCGACCTCGGCGACCATGTCTTCGTGCACGGTGAGGTCATCTCCAGCCGTCGAGGCGAGCTGTCGATCATGGCGGACGACTGGGCCATCGCGTCGAAGGCGATCCTCCCGCTGCCCAACGCCTACG
Organism: Microbacterium sp. ER1; assembly: GCF_023383675.1. NCBI lineage: Bacteria > Bacillati > Actinomycetota > Actinomycetes > Micrococcales > Microbacteriaceae > Microbacterium > Microbacterium sp. ER1. The sequence continues at coordinate 202,016 of NZ_QCXO01000137.1, read as the reverse complement.
CCGAGCTGAGCGAAGAAGGACGCGTCCGCAGTCGCTACCTCGACCTCATCGTCCGGGAGCAGGCGCGGACGACCGTGCGTGCGCGTGCGGCGGTGAACGCGAGCCTGCGGGCGACGTTCGCCTCCCACGGCTACCTCGAGGTGGAGACGCCCATGCTGCAGGTGCAGCACGGCGGCGCGTCCGCTCGCCCGTTCGTCACCCACTCCAATGCGTTCGACACGGAGCTCTACCTCCGCATCGCCCCGGAGCTGTACCTCAAGCGCGCGGTCGTCGGCGGCATCGAGCGGGTCTTCGAGATCAACCGGAACTTCCGCAACGAGGGCGCCGACTCCACGCACAGCCCGGAGTTCGCGATGCTCGAGGCCTACCAGGCCTACGGCGACTACAACCAGATGGCGGCACTGACGCAGGAACTCGTGCAGCAGGCGGCGATCGCGGTGGCCGGGTCGACCACGGTGACGTGGGCGGACGGCACCGAATACGACCTGGGTGGCGAGTGGGACCGCATCTCGATGTACGAGTCGCTGTCGGCCGCGTCCGGGCGGACCGTCACGCCGACGGACGCCGTCGCGGACCTGATCGCCTTCGCCGAGGCGAACGGCGTCGACGTGCCGCCTCAGGCCACGCACGGCAAGCTCGTCGAGGAGCTCTGGGAGCACTTCGTGAAGGGCGACCTCGTCCGGCCGACGTTCGTCATGGACTTCCCCGTCGACACCTCCCCGCTCGTGCGGGAGCACCGCTCCGTCGAGGGCGTCGTGGAGAAGTGGGACCTCTACATCCGTGGATTCGAGCTGGCGACCGGGTACTCCGAGCTCGTGGACCCGGTCATCCAGCGTGAGCGGTTCGAGGAGCAGGCGAAGCTCGCCGCCCGCGGCGACGTCGAGGCCATGCCGATCGACCAGGAGTTCCTCCGGGCTCTGGAGCACGGCATGCCGCCGTCCGGAGGGATGGGCATGGGCATCGACCGTCTCCTGATGGCGATCACCGGCCTGGGGATCCGCGAGACCATCCTCTTCCCGCTCGTCAAGTAGCAGCGGGGCGCTCATTCTCCTCGCCGCCCACGGAAGGCCCACTCCGGCAGGACCGCACCGCCGATCATGGCGTCGAGCAGTAGCGCGAGACTGTACGTCGGGTCGATCTCCCGCGCCATCTCGAGGTAGCGGCCCGCGTGCGTGGCGCGTCCGAGCGCCCAGGACAACCAGGCCGCGACGGTGAGCGGGCCGGGGCGTGCCTCCCGCGGGGCTCGTGCCGTGGCCTCGCGTACGGCACGAAGCGCGGTGCGGAGTCGCTCGCCGTCCGGCGCCGTGCCGCGGCCGAGGAACACACGCCCGATGTCGTCGGGCACGGGTGCCCCGGCGGCGGTGAAGGCGAGCTGCGCCTCCATGGTGCGGATGCCCTGACGGTGATCGGTCGCCCACTGCGCGATCGCCGTGTCGCGGACCGGTGGTCGCCCCAGGCACCACACGAGCGCGGCGGCGGTGAGGGGCGGGAGCGGATCCGAGGCCTCGAGAACCGATTCGAGGAACGCGGGGATGTCGTCGAGCAGAGCGGCGGCGGCGATCACCTGCGGCTCGCCGGCGCGCGTCGTGCGCTCCGGACCGAGCGCACGGTCGAGGCCGTGCAGGATGCGGGCGACCTGGCGGGCCTCCGCCGCAGGGGCGGATGGCAACGCCGCTCCGGAGAACTGGTCTCCCGAGACATCGCCGAGCGCGGCGGCCCCGGGCGGCGGAACGATGTCGGTCAGCGGATGCAGCACCGGATCGGTGTCCTCGTACCGGCTCCAGCCCTCCGGCGTCACGCACAGGGCCTCGACCACTCGGAGCCCCGCGCCCTCGGCGCAACCCAGAAGCGTGTCGACCGCCACCGCGTGCGGAAGCACGAGGCCGTCCGGCGTCTGCTCCGCCGGGGTGTCGGTGTAGACGACGACGGCCAGGGCGTCGGTCCCCGGCACCCGGACGACCAGGTCGACCGCCGCCGTGGCGTAGTGGAGGACGGGGATGACGTGATCGGGGAGGTCGAGGCGCATCGCCCCGTCGCTGCGGGAGCCCCGGAACGGGAGGAGGACGATGCTCTCGCGTGGCGTGAAGCCGGCGAGGGCGGGCACGATGGACAGGAACTGGGCGGAGTCGGAGGCGCGGAGCACGGTTGTCATGAGGAGAGGGTGACGTTTCTGCGCACGTGACGGGGCACCGGAGGGGCGCTGTGGATGAGAATCCTGGGAAGCGCCACCTGTGCACGAGTAGTCGCTCGCGTACGATGGACGCATGGACAACTTCTGGCTCGCCGCGGCATGGTCGCTCCTGCCGACGGTCGGCGTCAGCATCGTCTTCTTCGTCGTGCTTCGCGGCATCCTCCGGTTCGATCGCACGGAGCGCAAGGTGCACGCGCAGATCGAGGCCGAGGAACGCGCCGCGCGTGGGCTGCCGCCGCGCCCCTGAGTCCGACCCATCCGCTACTGTGAAGCGAGCGCGCCCGGTCCGGCGCGCCCCGGGGTGATCATCCTCGGTGTGGGTGAGGGGGCGAGATGACCGCGGAGTCCTGGGGATGGTGGGTCGCCGCCTTCGTCCTGGTGCTCGACATCATCATCCGCGTCACCGCGATCATCGTCATCCCGCGCAACCGCCGTCCCACCGCGGCGATGGCCTGGCTCCTCGCCGTGTTCTTCATCCCGGTGGTCGGCGTCTTCCTGTTCCTGCTGATCGGGAATCCCCGCCTGCCGCGCGCACGGCGCCGCAAGCAGGAGCAGATCAACCAGTACATCGCGGAGACCAGCGAGCACCTCCACTTCGGGACGCTCCGGCCGAACGCCCCCGCCTGGTTCGGGCCGATCGTGCAGATGAACCAGCGTCTCGGTGCCCTGCCGCTCTCCGGCGACAACGGCGCCCACCTCATCTCCGACTACCAGGAGTCGCTCGACGAGATGGCGGAGGCCATCCGCACGGCGCAGGAGTACGTGCACGTCGAGTTCTACATCCTGCAGTCCGACGACTCGACGGACAACTTCTTCCGCGCCCTCGAAGAGGTGGCTGCGCGGGGTGTGGCCGTGCGCGTGCTCCTCGACCACTGGGCGAACCGGGGCAAGCCGCGCTACCGCCAGACCATCGCCCGCCTGAACGACATGGGTGCGGAGTGGCACCTGATGCTTCCCGTGCAGCCGCTCAAGGGCAAGATGCAGCGCCCGGATCTACGCAATCACCGCAAGCTCCTCGTCGTGGACGGCAACATCGCCTTCCTGGGGTCGCAGAACATCACGGACTCCACCTACAACCTGCCGAAGAACATCCGGCGGGGCCTGCACTGGGTCGACCTGATGGTCCGCCTGGACGGGCCGGTGGTGCTGAGCGTCAACGCGATCTTCCTCAGCGACTGGTACAGCGAGACGGACGTCGTGCTCGAGGAGATCGACATCTCCCACGCCAACATCGGCTCCGGCGACCTGGACTGCCAGGTGGTGCCGTCCGGCCCGGGCTTCGAGGTGGAGAACAACCTGCGGCTCTTCCTCGCCCTCCTGTACGCGGCGAAGAAGCAGATCATGATCGTCAGTCCGTACTTCGTCCCGGACGAGGCCCTGCTGCTCGCGGTCACCGCGGCCGTCGATCGCGGTGTCGAGGTGCAGCTCTTCGTCTCGGAAGAGGGCGACCAGGCGATGGTCTACCACGCCCAGCGCAGCTACTACGAGGCGCTGCTCCGGGCGGGGGTGCGGATCTGGATGTATCGGAAGCCCTACATCCTCCACACCAAGAGCCTCACGATCGACGACGAGGTGGCCGTCATCGGCTCCAGCAACATGGACATGCGCTCGTTCGGCCTGAATCTCGAGGTGTCGATGCTCGTACGCGGCGAGGAGTTCGTCGCCGAGATGCGCGAGGTCGAGGACAAGTACCGGTCGCTGAGCCGGGAGCTGACGCTCGAGGAGTGGCTGCAGCAGCCGCTGCGTTCCACCGTGCTCGACAACCTCGCGCGGCTCACCTCCGCTCTGCAGTGATCGCGCGATCCGTCAACCCCGGTTTCGGGGAGCGGAACCCGCCGCTACCCTGAGGGCATGACTCCCCGCAGGCTCGTGCTCGCCGTGTCCTCCGCGCTCGCCGCGGCCCTCGTCCTCGCCGGCTGCACGGTCGGTCCCGGCGGAGCCGCACCGCGTTCGACGTCCGACCCCTCCAGCGGCCCGGGAAGTGCCGGGAGCGCGGACGACCAGGACGACATGGACGGAGCGCTCCTCGACGAGGGGCGGATGTTCGCTGTCGTCAGCTGGGGGTCGTCGACCTGCCTCCCCCAGGTGGACGAGGTGTCCGCCGAGGGGCAGCGGGTCTCCGTGACGCTCGTCGAGCCGGAAGGCGACGGCGCCACGGAGCAGGCCTGCACGGCGGACCTCGCGCCCCGGGCCAGCCTCGGAGCGCTGCCGGACGGCGTCGACCCGACCAAGGACGTGACGCTGGTGGTGACGTACGGCGACCTGATCGACGAGATCGACGTCGACGGCGACCCCGCCGCCACGGCCACTCCCGGTTCGTCGACCGAGTACCAGCCGTCCGCGGCCTGGTTCGACGACGGCGGTCTGGTGCTGCTGACCTGGGGCTCCTCCAGCTGTGCTCCGGTCGTCGACTCCGTCGAAGCGGACGGCTCGACGGGAACCGTGACCTTCGTCACGGACGAGGATCAGGTGTGCACCATGGACATGGCGCCGCGGGCCACGGTGGTCGAGTTCGCCGAGGACGAGGTCGACGACGACGCCTCGTTTAAGCTGACGCTCGTCGGCGGCGGTCTCGACGGCACGGTCGAGGTCCGCTGAGCCCGACGCCTTCGTCAGAGGATGTGCACCGGGTGACCGGTGGGCAGCGCGAGCAGAAGCGCGCCGGGGTCGGCTCGACACGTGAGGTGCACGGCCTCGCCGAGCTCGTCGCCGTCGAGCTCGACGGGTGTGGGGGCGGAGGCGGCGGCCTCGGCGCGGGCACCGCGGAAGTAGTGCACCGAGGCATCCGTGCCGCGGCGCTCGAGCACGAACCGACCGGCACGTGAGCGGCGCAGCACGGAGTTGTCCCACCAGATCTTGCGCCAGACCCCGAGCCAGCCGAGCACGCCGGTCGGCTGGATGACCGCCACGTCGAGGGTCGCATCGGTGATGGAGGCGTCCGGGATGAGGGAGATGCCGGCCGGAAGCGTGCCGCAGTTCGCGAACAGGATGCTGTGCACCTTGGTGGAATGCAGGCGCCCCGTGCCGATCTGGTACACCGCCCGGAAGGGCTTGGCGCGGGGGAGGGATCGGGCGGCGCCGTCGACGTAGGCGATCCAGCCGACGGACTTCTTCAAATCGGCACGGGTGTTCGCGATCATGTCGGCGTCGAGGCCGATGCCGGCGAGCACGACGAAGGCATGCTCCTCCTCGGAGCCGTCCTCCCTGGTCATCCGCGCCCAGCCGATGTCGATCGGATGACGGAAGTCGCCGAGGGCGGCGCGGATCATCTCCGCCGGGTCGGCCAGCGGCAGCCCGAGATTCCGGGCGAGGAGGTTCCCGGTGCCGCTCGGCAGGATGGCGAGGGGGACCCCCGTGCCGGCGATGGCCTCCGCGACGGCGCGCACCGTCCCGTCTCCGCCGGCCACGAGCACCACATCCACGCCGCGCGCCAGTGCCTCGGCCGTCGCCCCCTGGCCCGCATCCTCCACGGTCGTCGGATAGAAGGCGGGGTGATCCCATCCCGCCTCTCGGGACAGATCGCGGACCTGCGCGCGCAGGCGCTTCCCGTCGACCTTCACGGGGTTGTACACGAGCGCCGCCTGCTTCAGAACGCGGGGACTCGTGGTCATGGCGCTACTCTAGACCGGCATCCGCCGAGGGGCGGGACGCCGGTGGAGGGAAAACCAGGACGCCCGGTCCCGCGCCGCGCACCTCGTAGACTTGCGGGATGATCGACCTCGCACTCCTCCGCGAAAATCCGGAGATCGTCCGCCGTTCGCAGGCTGCCCGTGGCAACGACCAGAGCACCGTCGACGTCGCACTCGAGGCCGACCGATCGCGCCGCGCGGCACTGGCCGCGTTCGAGGAGCTGCGCGCGGAGCAGAACGCCTTCGGCAAGCAGGTCGCGAAGGCGCCCAAGGAGGAGAAGGCCGCGCTGGTCGCGCAGGCCAAGGACCTCGCCGACCGGGTCAAGCAGGCCCAGCACGCGGCCAACGAGGCCGCCGACGCCGCGGCTGCGGCCCTCGCCCGGATCGAGAACGTCGTCATCGACGGTGTTCCCGCCGGCGGTGAGGAGGACTTCGTCGAGCTGCGGCGCGTCGGGGAGGTGCCGGCGTTCGACTTCGAGCCGCGGGATCACCTCGAGCTCGGGGAGATGCTCGGCGCGATCGACATGGAGCGTGGTGCCAAGGTCTCCGGTGCGCGGTTCTACTTCCTCCGCGGAATCGGTGCCCGCCTCGAGATCGCGCTCATGAACCTCGCCCTCGACAAGGCGCTGCAGAACGGCTTCGTCCCGCTGATCACGCCCACGCTCGTGCGTCCGGAGATCATGCAGGGCACCGGCTTCCTCGGCGAGCACGCCGATGAGGTCTACCACCTCGACAAGGACGACGACCTCTACCTCGTCGGCACCAGCGAAGTCGCGCTCGCCGGGTACCACAAGGACGAGATCGTCGATCTCGCGCGTGGGGCCCTCCGTTACGCCGGATGGTCGACCTGCTACCGCCGGGAGGCCGGCTCGCACGGCAAGGACACCCGCGGAATCATCCGTGTGCACCAGTTCAACAAGCTGGAGATGTTCGTCTACACGACCGCCGAGGACGCGGAGGCGGAGCACCTGCGGCTCGTCGCGCTGCAGGAGGAGATGCTGACCTCGCTCGGCCTCGCCTACCGGGTGATCGACGTCGCCGCAGGCGACCTCGGGTCGAGCGCGGCGCGGAAGTACGACATCGAGGCCTGGGTGCCCACTCAGGGTGCCTTCCGCGAGCTGACCTCCACGTCGAACTGCACGACCTTCCAGGCGCGGCGTCTCGACGTCCGGTACCGCCCGGCCGCGGAGGACGGCGGCACGGCGCCGAAGACCCAGCACGTCGCGACGCTCAACGGCACGCTCGCGACCACGCGCTGGATCGTCGCTCTGCTCGAGACGCACCAGCAGGCGGACGGCTCGGTGCGCGTCCCCGAGGTCCTGCGCCCCTACCTCGGCGGACTCGAGGTGATCCGCCCGCTCGCCGACGATCAGGCCGCCCGATGACAGTGCCCTGGCTGGTCGGCCTCGACGTCGACGGGACCATCCTCCTGCAGGACGAGACGATGAGCCCCGGCGTGCCCGAGGCCGTCGCCCGGGTGCGGGACGCGGGTCATGTGGTGACCATCGCGACGGGACGCAGCTGGATGGCGACCCGCCGCTACGTGGAGGAGCTCGGGCTGACCGCGGACTACGTGGTGTGCTCCAACGGTGCGGTGACCATGCGCCGTGACGGCGACGAGTGGGAGCGCTGGCACGTCGAGACCTTCGACCCGACGCCGGTGCTCGCCCTGCTCCAGGAGCGCCTTCCGGACGCGCGCTACATGGTCGAGCTCGGGTCGGGGCAGCGGCTGTTCACCGAGCAGCTCGACGACTGGACGCTCGACGGCGGCCGCCAGGTCGACTTCGAGGAGCTCGGGGCCCTCCCCGTCTCCCGCATCGTGGTCGTCTCGCCCGGACACGACGAGGACGACTTCCACCGACTCGTCGCCGACGCCGGGCTCAACGAGGTCTCGTATGCGATCGGCTGGACGGCGTGGCTGGACATCGCCCCGCAGGGCGTGGACAAGGGGACGGCGCTGGAGCGCGTGCGCGACGAGCTCGGCCTCGACGCGGCCCGGGTCCTCGTCGCCGGGGACGGACGCAACGACATCGGCATGTTCGGCTGGGCGCGCACCGGCGGCGGCCGCGCCGTGGCCATGGGACAGGCGCCCGCCGAGGTGAAGGACGCCGCGGGTGAGGTGACCGCCGACGTCGAGCAGGGAGGGCTGGCGGCGGCGCTGAACACGCTTCCAGCACCCGCCCAGGTCGACGCAGGAGAATAGAACTCGGCTAGACTCGCGCCTGGTCGGCAGATGTTTCTGTCGGGAGGGTTGTCCGAGCGGCCGATGGAGCTGGTCTTGAAAACCAGTGGGCAGAGATGTCTCGTGGGTTCGAATCCCACACCCTCCGCTTCCTGAGCGCGGTACCCCCGCCGTCGCTGAATTCGAAAGGGCCCGAGTGAGCGAGAACACCCGCCGCCGCCGCACCGTCGCGCGACATGGTCAGCTGCGCTCGCCCGGCGCCGCCAGTCAGCTGCTCAAGCTCCTCGCGATCAGCATGGCGGTGGTGCTCGTCAGCGGCATCGGGGTCGCGGCCTACATCTGGTTCGACTTCTCGAGCACGGTCTCGGCGAACGCCGTCGATCTCGACGGCCAGGAAGACCTCCCGCCGGACATCAGCGCGTACAAGGGCGGGTTCAACCTCGTCCTCACCGGCGTCGACACGTGCGAGGACGACTACAAGCAGTACTTCGGCGACCGGTGCACGGGCGGCGACGCCGAGGGCACCCTCAACGACGTGAACCTGCTCGTGCACGTCTCGGAGGAGCCGCGGCGGATCACGGTCGTCAGCTTCCCTCGCGACCTGATGATCCCGATCCCGTCCTGTGAGGACGAGGACGGCAACGCCACTGCCGCGATGAGCAAGCAGCCCCTGAACGTCGCGTACACCGACGGCGGGCTGAACTGCGTCGTCCGCACGATCTCCGCCCTCACGGACCAGGAGGTGCAGTTCGCCGCCTCCGTGACGTTCGGCGGCGTCATCGAGATCACCAACGCGATCGGCGGCGTCGACGTCTGCCTCGCCAACCCGATCCGCGACCGCTACACCGGTCTCGACATGGCCGCCGGCACCCACACCGTCCAGGGTCTCGAAGCCCTGCAGTTCCTCCGCACCCGGCACGGTGTCGGCGACGGCAGCGACCTCGGCCGCATCGGCAACCAGCAGCAGTACATGTCCAGCCTCGCGCGCAAGCTCATCAGCGGTGAGGTGCTGGGCAACGTGCCGGTCATGCTGAAGCTCGCCAACACCGGCATCCAGAACCTGGAGACGAGCACGTCGCTCGCCGATCCCATGATGATCGTGCAGATCGCGCTCGCCGTGAAGTCGGTGCCGTTCGAGGACATCGTGTTCGTGCAGTACCCGACGCTGACCGACTGGAACGACCCGAACAAGGTCGTGCCGAACGAGGAGGCCGCCGTCGCGCTCTGGGACGCGATCGAGGCCAACGCCCAGCTGCAGATCACCCACGAGAACACCAGCAACGACGGCGTCGTCGTGCAGGACCCGACGACTCCGACCGAGCCGACCGAGCCGACCGAGCCCGCCGAACCGACGCAGGAGGCGACGCCGGCCCCGACGACCGCTCCGGACGTCGTGGCGCTGCCGGATTCGATCAAGGGCAACTCCGCCGCCCAGCAGACCTGCTCGAACGGCAACGTGCGCTGATCGGCCCTCAGGCGCCCCGCGGGCGGTAGACCGTCGGCGGGTGCGTCGTCGCCACGAGAGCGCGGAGCTCCGAGAGCGCGGCCGGCGCCGCTCCCCGGGCCCGCGCCTGGACGAGGACGTTGCCGAGAGCGGTCGCCTCGACAGGACCGGCGAGGACGGGAAGCCCGGTGCGGTCCGCGGTCGCCTGACACAGCAGCCGGTTGAGAGACCCGCCGCCGACGAGGTGGACGACGTCGAGGGGCTGCCCGGAGAGCCGGCCCGCCGTCCCGACGGCGTCGGCGAACGCGGCCGCGATGCTCTCCACGACGAGCCGGACGAAGGCCGGGCGCGAGGTGGGGGCGGCGACGCCGCTCGCCCGCAGGCGATCGGCGATACGCGCCGGCATGTCGCCGGGGGCCGAGAGCGCGGGGTCGTTCGCATCGAACACCGCCGACGGCGGCTCCGCGGCGGCGGCCTCGGCGAGCAGTCCCGACAGATCGATGGGTTCTCCGTCTTCGGCCTCCCAGGCCCGCACGGTCTCGCTGAGGAGCCACAGTCCGGTCACGTTGTGGAGGACGCGGAAGCGGTCGTCCACGCCGCGTTCGTTGGTGAAGTTGGCGTCCCGCGCCGCCGCCGTGAGGATCGGCTCGACCCGCTCGACCCCGACCAGTCCCCAGGTGCCGCAGGAGATGTACGCGGCACGGGGTGACGTCATCGGGACGGCGACCACCGCCGAGGCGGTGTCGTGCGAGCCCACGGCGATCACCGGCAGATCCGCGCCGATGCGCTCCGCGACCCCGGGGCGCAGCCGACCGATGACCGTGCCGGGATCGACGAGGTCCGGCAGGAGGGAGGCATCGATGCCGAGGCGGGTCGCGAGCGCCTGATCCCAGGTGCCGGCCCTCACATCCAGCAGCCCCGTCGTCGAGGCGTTGGTCCGTTCGGCGACGCGGGCGCCGGTGAGGAGGAAGGCGAGGAGGTCCGGGATGAGGAGCGCGGTATCGGCGTCGTGCCGGAGCTCGTCCGCCCGGAGCTGGTAGAGCGTGTTGAACGGGAGGAACTGCAGGCCGTTGCGTGCGTGGAGGTCGTCGAACGGGACGAGGGAGTGCACCTCGTCCACCCCGCGGGCGGTGCGGTCGTCGCGGTAGTGGAACGGCTCCGCGAGCAGCTCGCCGGCGCGGAGGAGGCCGTAGTCGACAGCCCACGAGTCGATCCCGATCGACTCGATGCCCGGTTCCCGGCGGACCGCTTCGGCCAGGCCGTCGAGGACATGGGCGACGAGCGCGTCGAAGTCCCAGTGCAGACCGTCGGCGCGGGCGACCGGGCCGTTCGGGAAGCGGGAGACCGGCTCGAGCTCCAGGACGCCCGGCCCCACGCGGCCGATCATCACGCGGCCGCTCGTGGCGCCGAGATCCACCGCCGCGACCGCACGGACGTGCCGTGCGGTTGCGGGCGAGCGGTCGTCGGTCATCGCAGGAACGCCGCGGCGACGCCGGAATCGACGGGGATGTGCAGCCCGGTGGTCCGACTCAGCTCCGGTCCGGTCAGCACGAAGACGGCATCCGCGACGTTCTCCGGCACGACCTCGCGCTTGAGGATGGTGCGGTTGGCGTAGAACTGGCCGAGGTCCTCTTCCTTGACGCCGTACGTGGCCGCCCGGTTCGCTCCCCACCCGGAGGCGAAGATGCCGGAACCGCGGACCACACCGTCGGGGTTGATGCCGTTGACCCGGATGCCGTGCTCGCCGAGTTCCACCGCGAGCAGCCGCACCTGGTGCGCCTGGTCGGCCTTCGTCGCCGAGTAGGCGATGTTGTTCGGACCCGCGAAGACGGAGTTCTTGGAGGAGATGTAGATGATGTCGCCGCCGAGCCCCTGATCGATGAGCACCCGGGCTGCCGCCTTCGAGACGAGGAACGAGCCCTTCGCCATCACATCGTGCTGGAGATCCCAGTCCTTCTCGGTCGTCTCCAGCAGCGGCTTCGACAGCGAGAGGCCCGCGTTGTTCACGACGAGGTCGAGGCCGCCGAACGCGAGCACCGCTTCGTCGATCGCCGCCTGCACCGCGTCGGCGTCGGCGACATCGGCGGCCACGCCGATGGCGACGTCCTCGTTCCCGAGCTCGGCGGCCGCGGCTCTGGCCTTGTCGAGGTCGAGGTCGGCGACGACGACGCAGGCGCCCTCCGCGGCGAGGCGGGTCGCGATGGCCTTGCCGATCCCGCTCGCGGCACCGGTGACGAGGGCGATGCGGCCCTGGTGGGACTTCGGCTTCGGCATCCGCTGCAGCTTCGCCTCTTCCAGCGCCCAATACTCGATGCGGAACTTCTCCGCGTCGGAGATGGGGGCGTAGGTCGACAGGGCCTCGGCACCGCGCATGACGTTGATCGCGTTGACGTAGAACTCGCCGGCGACCCGTGCGGTCTGCTTGTTCGCCCCGTACGAGAACATCCCGACGCCGGGCACGAGGACGATGAGCGGATCCGCGCCTCGGATCGCGGGGGATTCGGCGGTCGCGTGGGCGTCGTAATAGGCCTGGTAGTCGGCGCGGTAGGCGGCGTGGAGCTCCCGCAGGCGTTCCGTCTGCTCCTCCAGGGTCGCGGTGGCGGGCAGGTCGAGGAGGAGCGGCTTGACCTTGGTGCGCAGGAAGTGGTCGGGGCAGCTCGTGCCGAGGGCGGCGAGGGCCGGAGCCTTCTCGGAGGCCAGGAAGTCGAGGACCACGTCGCTGTCCGTGAAGTGGCCGACCATCGGCTTGTCCGTCGACGCGAGACCGCGGACGGTGCCGGCGAGGGCGGCCGCCCGTGCGCGGCGCTCCGGCTCCGGCAGGGCCTCGAAGCCCGATCGCGTGCCGCCGAACGGCGCGGGGGAGCCGTGCTCCGCGATGTAGGCGGCGGCGGTGTCGATCATCCACAAGGAGTTCGCCTCCGCCTCCTCCGAGGTGTCTCCCCACGCGGTGATGCCGTGGCCGCCGAGGATCGTGCCGATGGCCTGCGGGTTCTCCGCCTTGATCTGCGCGATGTCCAGTCCGAGCTGGAAGCCGGGGCGGCGCCACGGCACCCAGACCACGCGGTCGCCGAAGATCGTCGTCGTGAGTTCCTCGCCGTCGGCCGCGGTGGCGATCGCGATGCCCGAGTCGGGGTGGAGGTGATCCACGTGCGGGGCGTCGACCAGGCCGTGCATCGCGGTGTCGATCGAGGGGGCGGCGCCGCCCTTGCCGTGCAGGCAGTAGTCGAAGGCGGCGACCATCTCGTCCTCCCGCTCGACCCCCGGATAGACGTCGACGAGCGCGCGCACGCGGTCGAGGCGGAGGACCGCGAGACCGGCCTCGGTCAGGGTGCCGAGGTCACCACCGGAGCCCTTCACCCAGAGGAGTTCGACCGGCTGCCCCGTCGCCGGGTCGATCTCGGTGCCCTTGGCGGAGGTGTTGCCGCCCGCGTAGTTCGTGTTCTTCGGGTCGGCGCCCAGGCGGTTGCTCCGCGCGATCAGGTCGGCGGCGGTGGGGTTCGTCATGTGAGTCCTCGGTTCGTGAGTGAAGATGCCGGTCGACGCCGGAGAGTCAGGGGAGCTGCAGGATCCGAGTCGCGAACCGATCCATCGTCGCGGCGAAGGCGGATTCCTCGGGGCGGTTGAGGTGCCCGTGGGTGGTGCCCGGCTCGACGACGACGTCGACCTCGACGCCGGCGGCGGCGAGGGAGCGGGCGAACGCCTCGCCGGACACACGGAGTTCGTCGATCTCGTCGTTGACCATGATGGTGGGCGGGAAAGAGGCGAGTGCCGTCGGCTCTGCGGTGCCGGGGACGGCATAGACGTCCGCCGTGTCGGGGTCGCTCCCGAGGTAGTTCTCGTACATGCCCTGCACGAAATCGGGGGTGAACACGTCAGCGGAGGGATCTCCGTCGAGCAGGGCACGCAGCTCCGGGTCGGGAGCGGCCTGCACCGCCTGCAGGGTCGGGTAGGCGAGGACCGCGAGTGCGGGCACCACGCCGCCCTCGTGCGCGAGGCGGAGCGCCGCGCCGGTGGCGAGGTTGCCGCCTGCGCTGGCTCCGCCGATCGCCCAACCTCGCGAAGCGACGTCCGACGTGGCGGCCCAGCGGAACGCGGAGACCATCTCGTCGTGCGGGACGGGGTAGTGCACGCCGCCGCGCTTCTCCGCGCCGAGGCGTGCGCTCCACTCGGCTGTCATCGGGGCGAGGGCGTAGTCCACGCTCACCACGGCGATCCCGTGGTCGACGAACGCCCGCGCGACGGTGTCGGCCTCCGCCATGTCGATGTCGCCGCCCGCGAATCCGCCGCCGTGAGCCCACACCAGGCCGTGGCCGCTCGGCGACTTCGGGGAGTAGACGCGCACACGCAGCGGCCCGTGCGGCCCGTCCAAGACGTGATCGTGGATGTCGCGCGCGCTCATACGCTCAGGCTCCCCAGCCCGCCTGCACGCCGCCCACGCGCTCCTCCGCGATCCGCTGCCCGTACCCGGAGGCCGCGTACGCCGCCATCGGGTCGGCGGGCAGCCCGCGCTCCTCTCGCCACGCGGCCAGGGCCGGGCGGACGTCGGTGGAGAAGGCGTCCATGAAGACGGCGTTCGCGGTGAGCACGTCGCCGCTGCGCTGGGCAGTCGTCAGCGCATCCCGGTCGACGAGCAGCGCCCGCGCGGTCATCTCCTGCACGTTCAGGACGGAGCGGATCTGTCCGGGGATCTTGTCCTCGATGTTGTGGCACTGGTCCAGCATGAAGGCCACGTCGGGGTTGTTCAGCCCGCCGCCCCGGATCACCTCGAACAGGATCCTGAACAGCTGGAACGGGTCGGCCGCACCCACGATGAGGTCGTCGTCCGCATAGAAGCGGGAGTTGAAGTCGAACGAGCCGAGCTTGCCGAGGCGCAGCAGCTGCATCACGATGAACTCGATGTTGGTGCCCGGCGCGTGGTGACCGGTGTCGAGGCAGACCATCGCCTTGTCGCCGAGGGCGGTCACCTGCACGTAGGACGTCCCCCAGTCCGGGACGTCGGTGTGGTAGAACGCCGGCTCGAAGAACTTGTACTCGAGCACGAGGCGCTGGTGGTCGCCGAGACGCGCGTAGATCTGCTGCAACGAGTCGTGCAGGCGATCCTGCCGTCCGCGCAGGTCGGCCTGACCGGGGTAGTTCGACCCCTCCGCCAGCCAGATCTTCAGGTCGCGGCTGCCGGTGGCGTCCATGACGTCGATGCAGGCCAGGTGGTGGTCGATGGCCTTGCGGCGCACGGCCGCATCCTCGTGGGTGAGGGCGCCGAACTTGTAGTCGTCGTCCTGGAAGGTGTTGGAGTTGACGGTGCCGAGGGCGACGCCGTGGTCCTCGGCATGACGGCGCAGGTCGTCGAAGGAGTCAACCAGATCCCACGGGATGTGCAGCGCCACGGTGGGGGCGAGCCCGGTGTGGGCGTGGACCTGCGCGGCGTCGGCGATCTTCTCGTACGGGTCGCGGGGCGTGCCGGGAGTGCTGAACACCTTGAACCGGGTCCCGGAGTTGCCGAACGCCCAGCTGGGCAGCTCGATGCTCTGCTTCTCGAGCGCGGCGAGGATGTCGGGGGTGAGGATGCTCACGATGCACGGCCTTCGTTGTCGGTGGCGGGTGTGACGCTCTCGCCGGCGGCGGCGAGCTGGTCTTCGAGGTGGAACACCTCGGTGAGAGGGGTGGCGGCCTGATCGGGACGGCCGTCGAGGTCGAGGAAGAAGGGGGCCATCTCGGCCTCCCAGCGTGCGGCGACGGGGGAGGCGGCGAGGTACGCCTGCGCGGCCGCATCGTCATCGGTCTCGTAGTAGCCGAAGAGCACCCCACCGCTTCCGAGGAAGAGGCTGTAGTCGCGCCGTCCGGCGGCCGCGATCTCGCGGAGCATCTCCGGGCGCACCGGCGTGTGACGGGCGAGGTACTCGGGCAGCAGCTCGGGCTTCACCTGGAGCTGGAAGGCGACGCGGGTCATGCGATTCCTCTCGGGGGTCCGGCCAGCGCCCGCGGGGAGCGCCGGCCGGAGGCGACTCAGAAGTCGAAGTCGCCGATGTTGTCGGCGTCGAACACGAACGGGTCGCCCAGCAGGACGACGCCGTCGGCGCCGACGGTGTACTCGCCGAGGTCGCCGGCCTCGAAGGTGTCGCCCTCTTCGCCGGTGATGTCGCCGGCGATCAGGGCCTGGGCGGCGTAAGCGGCCAGGTAGCCGAGGTCGGCCGGGTTCCACAGCGCGAAGGCGGTGACGGTGCCGTCCTCCACGTACTCGCGCATCTGGTTGGGCGTGCCGAGTCCGGTCAGCGCGACCTGGCCCTTGAAGTCGGACGTTGACAGGTAGCGCGCCGCGGCGGCGATGCCGACCGTGGTGGGCGAGACGATGCCCTTGAGGTCCGGGTGGGTCTGCAGCAGCGCGGCCGTCTTGTCGAACGACGTCTGGTCGTCGTCGTCGCCGTAGACCGTCTCGACGATCGTGATGTCGGGGTACTCGCTGGCGACGTACTCCTCCATCAGCTCGATCCAGGCGTTCTGGTTCGTGGCGTTGGCCGATGCGGAGAGGATGGCGATCTCCCCGGCGCCGCCGATCTGCTCGGCGATGAGGTCGATCTGCACCTTCGCGATGCCCTCGGAGTCGGCCTGGTTGATGAACAAGTCGCGGCAGTCCGTGTTGGTGTCGGAGTCGAAGGTGACGACCTTGACCCCGGCGTCCCTGGCCTCGTTCAACGCGTCGCAGATGGCCTGCGGGTCGTTGGCCGAGACGACGAGGGCGCCGACACCCTGCTGCGTGGCCGTGTTGATGTAGCTGACCTGGGCGTCGGGCGTGGCCTCGGCAGGGCCGACCTCGGAGAACGTGCCGCCGAACTCCTCGACGGCCTTCTTGCCGCCCTCGCTGGACGTGTCGAAGTACGGGTTGCCGAGGTTCTTGGGCAGGAAGGTGATCGAGGCGTCCGCCCCGTCGCCGCCGCCGTCTCCTCCGCCGTCGGTGGAGCCGGCGCAGCCGGTCAGTGCGACCGCCGCCGCCACCGCGAGGGCGGCGAAGGCGGTGACACGCTTGCGTGCAAACGTCATTGTTCGTTCCTTTCGTCGGGAGATGCCGCGGATGCGGCGTCCATCGGTGCCTTCGTCGCTGTGGCGGCACCGGCGGGGGGTCTGCCCGGTCGGCGGCGTGCCTTCTGCAGCCAGGCCAGGAAGCTTGCGGCCACCACCGAGATCACGAGAAGCGTGCCGGTGATGATGTTGATGACGTCGGAGGTGACGTTCACCAGGCGGAGCGCACTCGCGAGCGCGCCGATGAGGAAGGCGGCGGCGATGACGCCGTAGATCTTGCCGCGACCGCCGAACACCGACACCCCGCCGAGCACGACGGCCGCGATGACCTGGAGCTCGAGGCCGGTGGCGTTGTCGCCGCGGGCGCTGCCGTAGCGGAGCGTGTAGAAGATGCCGGCGAATGCGGCGACCGCTCCGGACAGCACGAAAAGGATGAGCTTCGTGCGCTCGACGTGCACACCGGAGAAGTGCGCCGCGTCCTTCGACAGACCGATCGCGTACACCCCGCGGCCGAACGGCGTGAAGTGCAGCAGGACCGCGAAGACCGCGACGAGCACGAGGAACGGGATCGTGATGACGGGTATCGGGGTGCCCGCGATCTTCGCCTTGGCGAGAGCCGTCCAGAACTCCGGGAAGTCGGTGACCGCGGCCGTGCCGAGCAGCCCGACGGCGAGGCCGCGGAAGAGGGCGAGCGTGCCGATCGTGACGGCGAGCGAGGGCAAGCCGACGACCGTCACGAGGAAGCCGTTGAACGCGCCGCCGACCACGCCCACGACGAGGGCGGCGAGGGCCGCGAGCTCGAACGGGATCCCTGACTGCACCAGAGCGCCGGTGACGACGCTGGACAGTCCGACCATGCTGCCCACCGAGAGGTCGATCTCGCCGGTGATCATGATGAGGGTCATCGGCAGGGCGATCAGGAGGATCGGCGCGATGTCGAGCAGCAGGTAGGTCAGCGTGATGGGCTGTCCGAACCCGCGGATGCTGGAGGCCGAGACGACCGCGACGAGCAGGAGCAGACCGACGATCGCGGCCTCGCGCGTGAGCAGGAGCCGGCGCCACAGGGGCTTGTCGTAGTCGCGGATGACGCGGGTGGTCGCGGTGGCGGTCGCGGTGGTCATGATTCGTCCCTCGCCTCGATGAGCCGCCGTCTCTGCCGCACCGCGAGCACGCGGTCGAGCACGATGGCGCCGATGATGAGCAGGCCGACGACGGCACGCTGCCAGAAGTCGGGGATGCCGAGGATCGGCAGAGCGCGGTTGATGGTCAGCAGCAGGACGGCGCCGATCGCGGCGCCCCACACCGAGCCGATGCCGCCGGTGATCGCGACGCCGCCGATGACGGCCGCGCCCACCGCGTCCAGCTCCCATCCCGCTCCCGCCTGGGAGTTGATGGTGCCGTACCGGGCCGCGTAGAAGACGCCGGCGAGTCCGGCGAGCGCTCCCGACAGGACGAACGCGGTGAGCACGCGGCGGGTGACGCGCAGGCCGTAGAGCTCGGCCGCCGCGGGATCGGAGCCGATCGCGTAGAACTCCCGGCCGCCGCGGGTGTTCTTCATGTACCAGGCGGCGACGGCGAGCACGACGACCGCGACGATCGCGAGGATCGGGATGCCGAGGACCTGCCCCGTGCCGAGGGCGAGGAAGTCGCGCGGCATGTCGGAGGCGTTCACGCGGTCGCTGCCGGTCCACAGCACGTTGATGCCGCGGTAGGCGTAGAGGGTGCCGAGGGTGATCACCATCGCCGGCACCTTGGCGTACGCGACGAGCGCGCCGTTGATGAGGCCGAGCAGAGCGCCGAGCACCACGGCGGCGACCACGACCAGGACGGTCGGGATGCCGGGGATGTCGATGAAGAGCCGACCGGTCAGGTACGCGGTCAGACCCATCACGGAACCCACGGACAGGTCGACGTTGCGCGTGATGAGGACGATGGCCTGTCCCACGGCGACGAGCACGAGGATCGACGGCGTCAGCAGCAGGTCGCGCCAGCCGTCGGCGCTGAACAGGAACTTTGGATTGTTGAGGGTCGCGGCGGTCACCACGAGCACGAGGGCCAGGAGGATGCCGAACTCGCGGGCCCTGCCGAGACCGGAGATGCGCTTGGTGAGCGCGGAGACGGGGATGGCGGTGGTCACGAGCTGAGCTCCGATGCGTGCGTCGCGGCGAACATGACGTTCTCGGAGGTGGCCTCCGAGCGGGGGATCTCGGCCGTGATGCGACCCTCGCGCATCACGAGCACCCGGTCGGCCATGCCGAGCACCTCGGGCAGCTCGGACGAGATCATGAGGATGCCCATGCCCTGACCGGCGAGCTGGGACAGCAGGCGGTGCACCTCGGACTTGGTGCCGACGTCGATGCCGCGGGTCGGCTCGTCGATGAGCAGCACCTGCGGCTGCGTGGCGAGCCATTTCGCGAGGACGACCTTCTGCTGGTTGCCGCCGGAGAGCGTCGCGGCGACGGTGTCCAGGGCGTGGGTCTTCACCTCGAGCCGCGACGCCCACTCCCGGGCGGCGCGGTTCTCCATCGCTGTGGTGAGCAGGCCGAGGCGGGCGAGACGCCGACGGATCGCGAGGGTGATGTTCCCGCCGACGCCGGCTTCGATGACGAGGCCCTGCTTCCGGCGGTCCTCGGGGACGAGGGCGAGACCGGCGCGCATGGCGTCGACCGGACGGCGCGCGCGGATCCGGCGGCCCTTCATGCGCACGCTGCCCTCGCGGTACCCGTCCACGCCGAAGACCGCGCGCGCGACCTCGCTGCGCCCGGCGCCGACGAGGCCGGCGAGCCCGACGATCTCGCCCGCACGGACGGAGAACGAGATGTCGTGGAAGAGGCCGGGGCTCGTGAGCCCCTCGACCTCGAGCAGCGGCTCGCCGATCGTCGCCTCCTGCTTCGGGAACAGCTCGGACACCTCGCGGCCGACCATCTGGTGCACGAGTTCGTCGACCGTGGTGTCGGCGATGGCGGAGGTCGCGATGTACGCGCCGTCTCGCATGACCGTGACGGTGTCGCAGAGCGCGAACACCTCGTCGAACCGGTGCGAGATGAAGATGAGGCCGCGGCCCTCGTCGCGCAGGCTCCGGGCGATCGCGAACAGGCGCTCCACCTCCACGCCGGAGAGCGCCGCGGTGGGCTCGTCCATGATGAGCAGCGTGGCGTCGAGGGAGACCGCCTTGGCGATCTCGATGACCTGCTGGTCGGCGATCGACAGCCCTTCGGCGGGGCGGTCGGGATCGATGGTGACGCCGAGGCGGGTGAAGAGCCGCTCGACCTCGTGGCGCATGGCCTTGCGGTCGATCCGCCCGAACCGCCCGGTCGGCTGGCGCCCCATGAAGATGTTCTCGGTGACGGAGAGATCGGGGAAGAGTGTCGGCTCCTGGTAGATGACCGCGACGCCGGCCGCCTTCGACTGCGCGGTCGAGGTGAAGTCCACGTCCTCGCCGCGAAGCCGGAAGACCCCGCCGTCGCGCTGGTAGAGGCCGGCGACGATCTTCACGAGCGTGGACTTGCCGGCCCCGTTCTCGCCGACGAGCGCGTGGATGGAGCCGGGGCGGACGGCGATGGTGCCGGAGCGCAGGGCGATCACCGACCCGAACGCCTTCTGGACGTCGGCGAGCTCGAGCACGGGCGCCGTCGTGGGTGAGGACATCATTTCTCTCTCCATTGAGGGAATGAATCGTTTCAAACCCTGATGGAGATGAGACTAGGGGCTGTGTTGACGCGTGTCAATACGGCATGAGAGTCTGAGGCGATCCCCGCGGATGAGTCGTTTCAGCGGCGGGAACCGGAGGGAGGGCGCGATGGCCGTCAGTGTGCGGGAGGTCGCCGAGGACGCGGGTGTCTCCGTCGGGACCGTCTCGAACGTGCTCAACCGGCCGGAGAAGGTGGCCGTGGAGACCGTCGCGCGTGTGCAGGCGTCCATCGACCGCCTCGGGTTCGTGCGCAACGACGCGGCACGGCAGCTCCGTGCGGGGCGCAGTCGGACGATCGGCCTCGTCGTGCTCGACATCCGCAACCCGTTCTTCGCCGAGGTGATCCGCGGAGCCGAGGAGCGCGCCGACCAGCACGGACTCTCCGTCCTCGTCGCCAACAGCGACGAGAAGCAGGAGCGGGAGGCGATGCATCTCGATCTCTTCGAGGAGCAGCGGGTGACCGGCGTGCTCGTCACTCCCGTGGCGGAGTCCCTGCCGCGGCTGGTGCGGATGCATGAGCGCGGGACGCACGCCGTGCTCGTCGACCGGGAATCGCAGGACGAGCGGTTCGCCTCCGTCGCCGTCGACGATGTCGAGGGCGGACGCATCGCGACCGAGCACCTGCTGGCGGTCGGTCGTCGCCGGATCGCCTTCGTCGGCGGCCCGGTCGCGCTGCGCCAGGTCTCCGACCGCCTGAGCGGCGCGCAGGCCGCGGCGGCCGCGGCGGGGATCGGGCTGGAGTTCATCCCGACCTCCGCGCTCACCGTCGAGGAGGGACGCCGGGCCGGTGCGCAGATCCTCGACCGCGCCCCCGGGGACCGGCCTGACGCGGTCTTCGCGGCGAACGACCTCCTGGCCCTGGGCCTCCTGCAGAGCCTGGTGATGACCGGCGACGCCCGGGTCCCCGAGGACATCGCACTCGTGGGCTACGACGACATCGACTTCGCGGCGGCCGCCGTGATCCCGCTCAGCTCGGTGCGGCAGCCGGCCGCTCTCATCGGCTCGACCGCCGTCGACCTGCTGCTGCGAGGCCAGGACGAGGTGGCGCCGGCGCCTGAGCACGTGCTGTTCCGGCCGGAGCTCGTCGCCCGCCGCTCGACGACCGGGGAGTGACCGTCAGGCCGGCGTCGATGTGGTGCGTTGGGCGCTCGCACCCCGCATGATGCGGGCGACGGCGGTGATGAGGAAGAGCTGCCCGGTGATCCCCTCGGCGACGGCCACCGCCTGCACGCCCGGTCCGACGGGGACGAGGTTCCCGTAGCCCGTCGTGGTCAGTGCCGTGAAGGAGAAGAAGAGCTGATTGCCGAGCGAGTCGTTCGCCGCATCTCCGAACAGCGGCGTCGGCAGCAGCAGCGACAGCAGGTTGTAGACGAAGGCGAAGAACATGCCGACGAGGATGTACGCGGTCACCGCGGCCAGGAGGGCCTCGACGTCGAGGCCTCGGCGGGTGACCTGGTGCGCGATGATGGCCCACGGCGCCACGAGCAGCGCGATCATGGAGGCGGCGGAGAGCGCCACGGCGAGCGCCGGACTGTCCGTGGCGAAGAACGCCGCGAGGAGGGCGGCCAGGCCGGCGGCCGAGAGCACGACCCACGACACCCGCTGCACCAGGGCGTGCGCCCTGGTCACGCGGAACACGATCGCGACCGTGACCAGCATCGCCAGGAACGCCCAGGGGCTGGGGACCGTGCCGGGCTGGGCCGCGCACAGCCCGTACGACACGATGAGGAGGGCGAGCACCGCGGCATAGCCCAGGGCGCCGCGCCTCGGGTCGGCCGGGGCGGCGAACCCCGCGCGGACGTGCGCTCCCGATGGCTCGGACATGGCGTCTCCTCTCGCGTCCGCGGGCGCCGGACCCTCGCAACGTGCGGCCAGTATCGCAGGGCATGCGGCCGGCTCCCGGGAGCATCCGAGATCGGCGGTTCGTGACCACGCGCCGGACCCGTTATGATGGTGGGGTGCATCCGTGCTCTCGAGCCGGATGCCTGGAGACGTCGCATAGTCCGGCCTAGTGCACCACCCTGCTAAGGTGGAGTCCCCTTACGGGGACCAGGGGTTCAAATCCCCTCGTCTCCGCCAAATTTTTCCTGGTCAGATCCGGTTTTCTTCCGGGAAACCGCCGGAACCACCGTTACCGAGATAGCCCCGACCCTCGTTGCTGGACAGCGGAGCTTCAGCGAGCATTGCGGTCTGCCATCAGGTGCGCGACGACCGGCGCGAGTGCGACGCCCAGGGCGTGGTGCTGGTCGGCGTCGAGATGCACGCCGTCGTGCTTGCTGCTGGTGGTGATCGTGTTCGAGTCGAAAAAGACGCAGCCGGTGTCTTCGCTGACCTGTCGAATTGCCTGCGCGAGACCCTGTGCGGCGATATCCCCGCCCGCGAACTTCGGGCCGATCGGTCCTCGAGGGTTCTCCAGCTGCGGGGGCGCGATGACGAGAATCGGCGGGGTAGGCATCCCGGGCTCGATCGGTGCTGTCCTGATCGCGTTGATGAGCGCTGCGATGCCCATCGCGGAGTGCCAGGGTTTGTGCTGGTGCATGGATTGGAAGTCGTTGGTGCCGAGTAGGAGAATCACGAGGTCGAGCGGTGATTGCGCTTCTATGACCTGTTGGATGCCGCTGAGGGCGTTCCGCCCCGGTTTGTATGGGTCGTCGAAGGCGGTGCGGCGCCCGTTGAGACAGTCCTCCGTGAGCCGGATGTGACCGTCCCATCCCGCGTTGAGCGCGGCGTGCAGAACTCCGGGCCAGCGCTCTTCGAAAGGAAGTCGCTGCCGAGTCGTCGGGACTATGCCCCAGGTCAGCGAGTCCGAGTACACAAGGATGTGCTTCGTCGTTGGCATCTTGGCTCCTTTGCGTTGCCGTCGTTTCTTTTTGCGTTCACGGGTCTGGAAGGAGGATCGTGGCGAGGTTGACGCGTTGCTGACCGTCCTCCCGTTCCGTCAGGTAAGGAGTGAGTAGCTCAGCGAGGCCTGCCTGAATCGTGGCGAGATCCTCCCTGCTCACGTACAAGGGCGTTCGGGCGAATCCGACCAGCTCGCGGGCTTCGGGAGAATCCGCGCTGAGGAAGCGATCGAAGTCACCCGTGACGTCTCCCAGGAAAGCCAGGAAGGCAGTGCTCAGCTGCGCGCTGCTCATCGCAGAAAGCTCAGCGTGGTCAATGGCTGCCATCCGGTCGCCCAGCGCCAAGGTTCGCTCGATCGCACCACGAGATCTGCGCTCGTCGACCACTGCGACAACCTCGGCATCGAGGAGGGCAGCCACATGTCGGTAGAGCGTGGCCTGCGGGATATCCGGGAGCGCCTCGCGCAACTGCGCCGTCGTGCGGTTGCGGCCACCCAGCTGCTGGACGATCCGCAATCGCACCGGGTGCAGTACGACCTTTGCCAGAGCAGTCCCGTCGGGCACGTTGACTCCTCACTGTTATCACGATGATAATGTTCTCAGTACGATTCCACTCTAGCGATCGAGGAGAGAACGATGACGAACATCACATACGACCGAGCCGGAGTGCACGTGCAGTTTCCCGGTTGGGAGTCGACGATGACGGGCTTGCCGAAGCTGTTGATTCCGAGGTCGGCGATCCGTGGTGTCGCGAGCGAACAGGGATGGACTTCCGAGATCCTCGGGATGAAGTCCGGTCTCGTCATCTCCGGCTACCGCAAACTGGGCACGTTTAGGCACCCTTCCGGGGTGCGGCGCCTGGTCTCAATGAAGCGCGGGCACCCGCTGCTGCGGATCGCCGTCGACCGGGCTGCCGTCGGGTTCGACGAGATCCTCCTGAGCACCGATGCTGCAGCGTCGATCGCGGCAGACCTCCGATCGGATGTGCACTCTTGAACGCTGCGATCGAGGTAGAGGCGCTCTCCAAGCGGTTCGGAAACGTCGTTGCACTCGAAGATGTGAACGTGAAAGTCGAGTATGGGCGCATCGTCGGGTTTCTCGGGCCCAATGGGGCAGGGAAATCGACGCTGATGCGCGCGCTACTCGGCCTGATCCGCTCAGACAGCGGTGAGACGCTCATCGCCGGCCTGCCCTACGCCCACCTGTCTGCGCCCGCAAGTACCGTGGGCGCGGTCCTGGACATCGCGTCAGCGCATCCACGCATGACAGCACGCGCTCACCTTCACACCTACGCGGCACTCGGAGGAATGGACCGGTCGCGGGTGGACACCGTGCTATCCCTCGTGGGGGCGCAGTCGTACGCCGATCGTCGAATCGGCGCCTTCTCCACCGGGATGCGGCAGCGCCTCGCGCTGGCCACCGCGATGCTCGGCGACCCGGACATCCTCGTGCTCGATGAGCCGTCGAACGGTCTGGACCCAAGCGGAATCGCGTGGCTCCGCACATTCCTGCGCGGGTTCGCCGATGCTGGCGGCGCCGTACTGCTCTCCAGCCATGTGCTTCATGAGATCGAGCACGCGATCGACGACGTCATCCTCATCGACCAGGGCCGCACCGTCTGGACGGGCGCGCTCGAACGACTCGTGGCGCAAGATGCTCCTCTCGAGGAAGCATTCCTGCACCTCACGCAGAAAGGACCTCTCTCATGAATGCCGTCTACGGAGAGGTCGTGCGACTGCGCGCCACCGGAGTAGCACTGTGGTCGGCAGTGGTTGCGCTCGCGTGTGGTGGCGGATTGACGCTTCTCCTTGCGCTCACCGGACCGCAGAACGCCCAGCCTCCCATGCCGGACATCGACACCCCCGAAGGCGTTGGATTCGTGCTCGGCATCGGGACCGTGCTTCTGTTCATCCCCGCGCTGGTCGGGACCATCGCGATCACAAGCGAGTATCGACACCGCACGATCGGCACGACGCTCCTCGTCGTTCCTCGACGGGGTCGAGTACTAACAGCCAAGCTCGCCGTGTACACAGCGCTGGGCATCGTCTACGGAATGATCGCATCTCTGTCGGCATTGCTCGCCCTGATCGTCGCAGCATGGGTGCGCGGTGTACCGCTGGGCGTCGATGCGGTGGATCTGGCGCCGGCCCCCATACAGCTCACCCTCGCCGCTGCGGCCTACATGCTGCTCGGAGTAGGTATCGGCGCGTTGGCGCGTTCACCCTTCGTCGCGATCGGCGTCGTGCTCGGCTACTTCCTGTTCGTCGAGTACATCCTGATGCTGGTTCCCGGCGTCAACGCGATTTACCCGTTCCTGCCGGGCGGCGCGACGGCATCGCTGACGAGTTTTGACTTCCTCACCGGCGCGATCGCGAGCCAGACAGCGCTGACGCCTGCGACGATGGTCTCACCTGTGCTCGGCGCTGCGATTCTCGTGGCATACGCGGTCATCGCGGCGATTCTCGCCGTCTTCGTTCCCCTTCGGCGAGACCTGAGGTGAACGGATCCAGGGTCTCGCCGAACGAAAGCCTCTATGTCTGCACATACGCGCTCGCGTAGTCCTCGCTGGGGGCCACGGGCTGGATGATGTCGAGCAGGACGCCGTCGGGGGCGGCAACGATGAAGTGCCGCTGACCGAAGTCCTCATCGCGAAGCGGTAACACCACGTTCGCCTCTGTCTTGCCGGCCAGCTGCGTGTGGACGGCATCGACGTCGCTGACTTCGAGGTTGACGATCACTCCTCGGGGAAGCTCACGGTATCCGTCCGGCACCGTGGGGTGATCGTGAGCCAAGATCGCCAGCTCGAACTCCCCTAAGCGCAAGCTGACATACCAGTCGGATTCAAAGGTCGTCTCAAAACCGATGAAGTCGCGGTAGAAGGACGCCGCGGCGTCGACATCGCGAGACATGAGCACGGGATAGAGGCTGGTGACGGACATTGCACTCCTTTACGTACGATATGAATGTAACGAAGTCAGTATACATACACACTGTACGTAAAGGGAGAGGACCATGCCTCGCGCCTCCGCGGCCGACGCCGCCCAGACAGCCCAACGCATCCTCGATTCGGCGAAGGAGCTCTTCTCGGCACGAGGCTTCAGCGAAGTCTCGGTCGATGACGTCGCCCGGGACTCCGGGGTCACGCGAGGCGCGGTCTACCACCACTACCGGAACAAGGTCGCACTGTTCGGCGAGGTCGTCGCCCGCCTCCAAGCCGACGTCGCACGAGCTGTCGTCGCGGCAGCAGAGAAGGCAGACCCGCAGCCTCTCGAACAGCTCAGGGCCGGGTCGCACGCGTTCCTCGATGCGATCACGAACGGGGCGGCCATGCGAATCCTGCTCATCGATGCACCAGCGGTGACCGGCTGGCAGGAATGGCGCCGACTCGACGCGGAGAACTCGGCGACGCATCTGCGAGAGGCACTACGTGAGGCGGGAGTTGCAGAAGACATCCTCGATGCGTCGACCGCGCAGCTCTCCGGCGCGATGAACGAGGCGGCTCTCTGGACGGCCCAACACGAGGACACCGACCTGGCTCGTCGGCAATCTCATAAGGTTCTCGACAGACTACTCACGGCCTACGTGTCGTAGAGCCGGTTCTGGGGCATGGGCGAGCTTTCCAGAGATTCGCACGATATCAAGGAGGTCGCGCGCGTCGAGCCGATCGGCGAAGCGGCGGCGCACGGATTCCAGGTGCACGGCAGTCGCTCCGCGAAGGGCGTCGAGCCCGAGTGGGGCGAGTACGAGCAGACAGCCGCGACCGTCTGCCGGGTCGGGGTCACGGCGAATCAGCTCTCGCGCTTCCATCCTGCCGGCCTGACGCGAGAGCCTGCTTCGCGACCACCCCATCTTCTGCGCCTGGGCATGCAGTGTGCTCGTCATCTCCGGCGTTTCGACCAGGGTGCTGAGTACTTCGTAGTCGGGCTCCGAGAGACCTGATGCAGCAAGGTCGTGCACCACACCGGCCTGCACTGCGATCGTCATGCGACGAAACGCGCGCCAGGCGACCTCCTCGTCCTCGCTCAACCAAGGCGCCGCCGACCCGATCCTTTTCGTTGACATGTAATCATTCTACGATCTATGCTCGTTTACATGTCAACGATATCGCCTAGAGTCGTGATCCTCACGTGCAGCACCAGGCCCGGAGCGATGGGCCCGGCGGTTGCAGACTGGCTCCTGCAAGCCCTCACCCCCCGCGCTGACGCACTCGACGTCGAGCTTCAGCATGTGTCGTTGCGCGATCTCGATCTCCCGTTCTTCGACGAGGAGGATCATCCTGCTCTCGGCGCCTATCGAAACCCGCACACCAAAGCGTGGAGCAAGATCGTCGACGAGGCGGATGGCTTCATCGCGGTCACACCTGAGTACAACTACGGCATGCCCGCAACGCTCAAGAACGCCCTCGACTACCTGAGCCATGAATGGGCGTGGAAGCCCATGGGATTCGTGAGCTACGGCAACACGTCAGCAGGCACCCGATCCGTACAGCACGCGAAACAGGTGACAACGACGCTTCGTCTCGTCCCGCTCGGCTCGACCGTCGCCCTGCGGCTGAAAGACACGATCGATTCGACTGGGGTTCGTCCGAGTGTACAGCTGACCGCGTCGGCGAAGGGCTTGCTGGAGGAGCTGGTCAGACTAGCTCACGCGCTCAAGCCCATGCGGGAGGCTGCACGACCCGGTATCGACGTTGGGCCGTTGCCCGGAAGCTACACACGCTCGTTGACTCCCGACGACGCCCCGCACGTACTGGTTCTGCAGCGATGCTGCTGGGTCGACGAGGCGTTGAGCAACGAAACACTAGACCTCGCTCCGTTCACCGAGACCCTCGAAGACGTGCAGACCTGGCTCACCGACTGGGAGACCATCGGACTCTGGCTCCACGGGCGTCTCATCGGAATGGTTCGCGCTCGACGCGCATCGCGAACAGGGCACATCGGCAGACTCGCCGTCGTTCCCGATCTCTACGGGCGGGGAATCGGGCGCTGGCTCCTCCGGCACGCGACGGATGCTCTCGCGAGCTCCTGCGACCGTATCGAGCTCAGCACCGGATCGCGGAGCACGAAGAACATCCATCTGTACACGAGCGAAGGGTTCGTCCAGCACACCGAGAACCCCGAAGGAACAGTCGAACTCGTCAAGCGCTTCTGAAGCGAAACCCGACGGACTGGCACTCGGCTTCCTGCCCATGCACCTACTTGTCGTCGCCCGGTTGAGGAATCGGCAGGCTTTCGAGGAATGCTCTTGCCGCAGGGGCGGGATTGAAGCTGCTCCACGCGAGGTGCTCGATACGGGTGGGGGCAGCGGTCACCGGGATCATTCGACAACTGCATACGTCGCGGGCTCTGCTAAGGTGGAGTCCCCTTACGGGGACCAGGGGTTCAAATCCCCTCGTCTCCGCACTGAGAAGCCCCGACGAGTCCGCTCGCCGGGGCTTTCGTGTTCTCGCGTGCGGGCGGGCCCTCCTCACGCCCGCGTCCCCGGCATCCAGGTCGGGTCGGGGGAGAGTGCGGCGGAGATCTTCCGGCTGGCCGCGCCGAGCTGCCGGGCCTGCGCCGGGGTCAGGGTGTCGAAGACGACGCGGCGGATGAGGGCCTGGTGTGCGGGGGTCGACTCCTCGACCTTCCGGTGGCCGGCGTCGGTGAGGATGCCGAGGGTGAAGCGCCCGTCCTCCGCATCGACCTCGCGCCGGATCCAGCCTTTCGCCTCCAGGCGGGTGACCGCACGGGAGAGTCGGGACAGCGTGCTGTTCGCGTAGCCCGCGAGGACACTGAGGCGGAGCGTGCGCTCCGGTGCCGCATCGAGGGCGTAGAGGATGCCGTGCTCGAAGTGGGTCAGTCCGCTGTCGCGCTGCAGTTGCGCGTCGAGGGCCGCGGGGAGCCGTTCGAGGAGCGTCGCGAGTGCCGACCAGACGTCCATCTCTTCGGTGCTCAAGGGGGCGGGGGAGGATGACGACATTCCTCCACCGTAGCGGTCGAGCCGTGCTCTTCGTTTGCTCAGGAAAGTGACTGGAGGCTAGTATGACTTGCTCAGGCAAGTGATGCGGGGCGTCCGCGGAAGTGAGAGGGAGACGGATGGAACTGGGGCTGCGCGGCAAGAGGGCGTTCATCAGCGGATCGAGCCAGGGGATCGGATACGCGGTCGCGTCGGCTCTCGCCGCCGAGGGTGTCGATGTCGTGATCAACGGTCGCGACGAGGGGCGGGTCGACGCGGCGGTCGGCGTGCTGGCCCTCGCGCACCCGGAGGTGACCGTGTCCGGGATCGCCGCGGACTTCACCGACCCGTCGCAGGTGGCGCGGCTGACGGAGCGGCTCGGTGACGTCGACATCCTCGTCAACAACGTCGGTCTCTTCGGTCTCGCCGACTTCGCGGACGTCGCCGATGCGGACTGGGCGCACTACTTCGAGGTGAACGTGATGAGCGGCGTGCGCCTCTCCCGGTCTCTCCTGCCGGGGATGAGGGAACGGGGCTGGGGGCGCATCGTCTTCGTCAGCAGCGAGTCCGGCGTCAACGTCCCGGCCGACATGGTGCACTACGGCGTGACGAAGGCCGCGATGATCGCGCTCGGGAACGGGTTGGCCAAACTCACCCGCGGCACCGGCGTGACGGTGAACACCGTCCTAGGCGGCCCGACCTACTCGGAGGGGGTCGCGGCGAGTGTCGCCGCGGTCGCCGAGGCCCGGTCCGTCTCCGAGGAGGTGATGAAGGAGGCGATCATCGGACAGAACACGACCACACTGCTGGGGCGCTTCCTCGATCCGGCCGAGGTCGCCGACCTCGTCGTCTACCTCTCCAGCGTCCGCGCATCGGCGACGAACGGCGCCGCGCTGCGGGCGGACGGCGGGGTGCTGACCGCGATGCTGTGAGCGTGGCCGGGCGAGTCGCCCGGGTGTCCCGGTTCGGGTATCCTCGCGGGCATGCCTGAACCGACCCAGACCCCGCAGCGCGAGGCCTTCGGCTCGCGGAACGTGTTCATCCTCTCGGCGATCGGCTCGGCCGTGGGTCTCGGGAACATCTGGCGCTTCCCCTACGTCGCCTACGAAGGCGGCGGCGGTGCGTTCCTCATTCCGTACCTGTGCGCGCTGCTGACCGCCGGCATCCCGCTGCTGTTCCTCGACTACGCGATCGGCCACCGGTTCCGGGGCTCCGCGCCCCTCGCGTTCCGACGCCTGCACCGGGCCGCCGAACCGCTGGGCTGGTGGCAGGTGCTGATCTGCGTCGTCATCGCGGTGTACTACGCCGTGATCGTCGCGTGGGCGGGCATGTACACCTGGTTCTCCGCGCAGCTCACCTGGGGTGCGGGCAACGAGAACGACTTCTTCTTCGTCGACTTCCTGAAGTCCGCCGACGTCGGGGAGGTCGGCCTCTCCGGCGAGTTCGTGCCGCAGGTGGGCCTGCCGCTGATCGCGGTGTGGCTGATCGTCATCATCATCATGGCGCTCGGCGTCAAGCGCGGCATCGGTCGCGCCAACATGATCCTGATGCCGCTGCTCACCCTCATGTTCGCGGTGCTCGTCGTTCAGGCCCTCTTCCTCCCTGGCGCGCTGGACGGTCTGAACGCGTTCTTCACGCCGAACTGGGAGGCGCTCGCCGATCCGGCCGTGTGGGCCTCCGCCTACGGGCACATCTTCTTCTCGCTGTCCGTCGCGTTCGGGATCATGGTGACGTACGCGTCCTACCTCAAGCGCAAGACCGACCTCACCGGCTCCGGTCTCGTGGTCGCGTTCGCCAACTCCGGTTTCGAGATCCTCGCCGGCATCGGCGTCTTCGCCGCCCTCGGGTTCATGGCCCAGGCGCAGGGCACGGATGTCTCCGGCGTCGCGACCTCGGGCATCGGTCTCGCGTTCGTCGCCTTCCCCACGATCGTGTCGCAGGCGACCGGCGGCTCGATCATCGGCGTGCTGTTCTTCGGTGCCCTCGTCTTCGCGGGGGTGACCTCGCTCATCTCGATCCTCGAGGTGATCGTGGCCGCCCTGCAGGACAAGCTCGGGTGGGGACGGGTGCGCACCACCCTCATCGTCTCCATCCCGCTCGCCGTCATCTCCATGGCCCTGTTCTCCACCACCACCGCGCTGTCGGTGCTCGACACCACCGACGCCTTCGTCAACGCCTTCGGCATCATGGCGGTCGCCCTCGTCGCGGTGATCGTGGTGGCGTGGGTGCTGCACAGGCTGCCGCAGCTGCAGGAGCACCTCAACCGGCGATCCAGCTTCCGGGTCGGGCTGCTCTGGCGCCTGCTCGTGGGTGTGCTGGCCCCGCTCGTGCTCGGTTACCTGCTCATCACCGAACTCCTGACGAAGATCGCCGAGCCGTACAGCGGCTACCCCGGCTGGTTCCTCGGCGTGTTCGGCTGGGGCATGGTCATCGCGCTGGTGGTCGGCGGAGTGCTGCTGTCGCTGGTGCCGTGGAGCAGGCGCTCGCGCGCCAAGGACGACGTCGGGTACGACGACTTCCTCGACCAGGAGGAGTACGCCGCCGACCCGGAGACGACGAGCATCGCCGTCCCGGCGGCGCAGACGAAGGGAGCGGGAGCATGACCACCACCGCGATCGTCATGATGATCATCGCCATGGTCACGGTGTGGGGCGGCCTCATCGCCGCCGTCGTGAACCTCGCCCGCCATCCCGAGGTGGAGGACGCCGAGCCGGCGGTCCCGGTCGAGCTCTGATCCCCGGCCCGATCGCATCGGACCACGACGATCGGGTGCAGGCGGGGACTGCGGCGAAACGATGGTGGGGAAAGGAGGGCCCCCGTGATCGGCACGCTCAACGCCCTGGTCGACCTCGTCGACGCGGACCACGGTCAGGAGATCGACGTCGCCGCGTTCGCCCGTGCGCACGGCACCACCGAGTACCACCTGCGACGGATGTTCTCGGCGCTCGCCGGGATGCCGTTGACCGAGTATGTGCGGCGTCGTCGGATGACGCTCGCCGGCGCGGAGCTCGCCGCCGGCGCGCCGAGTCTGCTCGATGTCGCCGTTCGGCACGGCTACAGCTCGACCGAGGCGTTCGCCCGGGCGTTCCGCGCCGTGCACGGCATCGGGCCGGCGGACGCGCGTCGGCACGGGGGTCCTCTCCGCACACAACCCACGCTCCGGTTCCGCCTGAGCGTCGAAGGGAGCACCCCGATGGATGTCACCATCACCCACCGCCCCGCGTTCGTCCTCGTCGGCCATGCCGCGGAGGTCCCGCTGATCCACGTCGGCGTCAATCCGCACATCCAGGCGCACATCGCCGGCATCCCGCCGGAGGAGCACGCCCGACTCAAAGCCCTCGGGAACGAGGAGCCCGCGGGCATCCTCGCCGTGACCGCCGACATCGATCCGGATGCCCCGGAGGGGACGCCGCTGACGTACCTGCACGGGGTGGCCGTGCGCGCCGACACCGCGGTTCCCGACGACCTCGACGCCCTGCGCGTGGCGGAGGGCACCTGGGCCGTGTTCGGCGCGAGCGGACCCTTCCCCGAGACCCTGCAGAATCTGTGGGCGGCGACGGCGACCGAGTGGTTCCCGTCGAACCCATGGCGGCTGCGGCCCGGGCCCTCGATCGTCCGCTACCGGGAGTTCACCGGCGACACGGCCTCCTGCGAGCTCTGGCTCCCCGTCGAGCAGAGCTGACCGCCCATCGGGTCGGGCCTCTGGGGCTCGACCCGATGTCGGTGCCCGGTGGCACACTGACCGCACGACGTACCGAGAGGCGGGCCATGACGGCGATCGATCCCAAGAAGACGCTCGACGCGTATCAGGCGAAGCGGGGTGCCTTCCGTGTCCTCGAGGTGCCACCGCTGACCTATCTGATGATCAACGGCGCCGGAGATCCGAACACCGCTCCGGCCTTCTTCGATGCGGTCGCGGCGCTCTACCCGCTGGCGTACACCCTCAAGTTCGCCAGTCGCGCCGAGCTCGGCATCGATCAGGTCGTGATGCCCCTGGAAGGCCTGTGGCACGCGCCCGACATGGCGTCGTTCACCACCCGGCGCGACAAGTCGACCTGGCTCTGGACGCTCATGATCATGGTGGGCGATCACGTCACTCCCGCCCTGTTCGACCGCGCGGTCGAGACGGTCGCGGCGAAGAGCGCGAAGAAGGGGGAAGAGCTTCCGGCGCTGGCCGCCGTTCGGCGGGAGGTCCTCGACGAGGGCCTCTGCGTGCAGACGTTGCACATCGGGCCGTTCGACGATGAAGGACCCGTGCTCGAGGAGCTGCACGAGCGCTTCGTCCCGGAGAACGGGTTGCAGATGCGCGGGCGGCACCACGAGATCTACCTCAGTGACCGTCGTCGAACGGCTCCGGAGAAGCTGCGCACCATCCTGCGGCAGCCCGTCGAACGGATCACCTGAGCGCTGTCGCACCGGGGGTCCGGAAAGCAACCCCCTGATCGGGACGCGCCGCGGCGGATACTCTTCGAGCATGAGCACCGTCAAGCATGCGGCGCGCGTGGCGAAGGACTCCACCGCGTTCCGGCGGACCGCCCGCGCGGGATTCGTGGTCCTCGGCATCATCCACATCATCATCGGCGCGATCGCCATCACGATCGCGGCCGGCGGGTCGGGGGACGCCGACCAGGACGGCGCGATGGAGCAGGTGCGCAACAACCCCATCGGCGGACTGCTGCTGCTCGCGATCGCCGTGGGCCTCTTCGCGCTCGCCGTGTGGCAGGTGGCGAGCGGGTTCCTGGCCGCCGACCCCGCCGAGACGAAGAAGTGGGGCAAGCGCCTCAAGCTCTTCGGGATCTCGGGCACCTACCTGGTGATCGCCGGCCTCGCACTCGTCTACGCGGTGGGCGGCCGCGCGGAGTCCTCCGACGCGTCGAAGACCCTGAGCCAGGTGGTCCTGGCCGCACCCGGCGGGGTGGCCCTGCTCGTGGTGATCGGCCTCAGCGTCATCGGTGTCGGCATCGGCTTCATCATCGGCGGGATCATGCGCTCCTTCCGCAAGCTCATCGACGTGCCGACCGGAGCCGCCCGCGCCGGCGTGATGGCGCTCGGCATCGTGGGCTACATCGGCAAGGGCATCGCGGTGGGGGTCACCGGGGTGCTGTTCGTGGTGGCGGCCGTGACGCAGGACCCGGAACGCGCCGCGGGTCTCGACGCCGCTCTGCACAGCCTCCTCAGTCTGCCGTTCGGCCGGCTCATCCTCGGTGCGGTCGGCATCGGCTTCGCGCTGTACGGGGCCTTCTGCATCGCCCGCGCCCGCCTCGCCCGCATGTCATAGTCCTTCCGCGCCTCCGCCGGGCCCCGGTCGGCCGGAAGATGGGAGACTGGAACGATGAGCGCTTCTCCCGGAGTCGACGTGATCACCCCGCTGACCGAGACCGAGGTGCAGCGGATCCGCGAGGACTTCCCGATCCTGCACACCCGCGTCCACGGGCACCCGCTGGCGTACCTCGACTCGGGGGCGACCTCGCAGCGTCCGGAGTCCGTGCTCGACGCCGAACGCCGCTTCGCCACCACGATGAACGCGGCCGTCCACCGCGGTGCCCACACGCTGGCCGCCGAGGCGACCGAGCTCTTCGAAGACGCCCGCAGCACCCTCGCCCGGTTCGTGGGCGCCGATGACGACGAGATCGTCTGGACCTCGAACGCCACCGAAGCGGTCAACCTCGTCGCCTACTCTCTCTCCAACGCCTCCCTCGGCCGGGGTGGCGCCGCGGCCGAGTCTCTCCGGCTCCGCGAAGGGGACGAGATCGTCACCACCGAGATGGAGCACCACGCCAACCTCATCCCCTGGCAGGAGCTCGCCGCGCGCACCGGGGCCACGCTCCGGGTCATCCCGCTCGACGACGACGGGGCCCTCCGTCTGGATGCGGCCGCGGAGATCATCTCGGAGCGCACGAAGCTCGTGGCCTTCACCCACGTGTCGAACGTTCTGGGCGTGATCAACCCCGTCGAGACCCTCGTCGCGCTGGCCAGGGAGGTCGGCGCCCTCACCCTGCTCGACGCCTGCCAGTCGGCTCCGCACCTCCCGCTGGACCTGCACGCGCTCGGCGTCGACTTCGCGGTCCTCTCCGGCCACAAGATGCTCGGCCCCACCGGCATCGGGGCGCTCTACGGCCGTCGCGAGGTCCTCACCGCGATGCCCCCGTTCCTCACCGGCGGCTCCATGATCACGACGGTGACCACGACCGCGGCCGAGTACCTGCCGCCGCCGCAGCGCTTCGAAGCGGGCACGCAGCGGGTGTCCCAGGCGATCGCGCTCGCCGCTGCCGTCGACTACCTCTCCGCGGTCGGCATGGAGCGCATCGCCGCCCACGAGGCCGCGTTCGGGCAGCGTCTCGTCGAAGGACTCGGCGCGATCGACGGCGTGCGCGTCCTGGGCGCGGGCATCGAGCTGCCGCGGGTCGGTCTCGCGAGCTTCGACGTGGCCGGGATCCACTCGCACGACGTCGGGCAGTTCCTCGACGACCGGGGCATCGCGGTGCGCGTCGGTCACCACTGCGCGCAGCCCCTGCACCGTCGGCTGGGCGTGACCTCATCGACGAGGGCGAGCACCTACCTGTACACCACCGCGTCCGAGGTGGACGCCGTCATCGAGGCGGTCGCCGGGGCGATCGCGTTCTTCGGGAGGGGCGCATGAGCGACCTGCAGAGCCTGTACCAGGAGCTGATCCTCGACCACTCGCGCACGCCGCACGGTTTCGGGCTCCGCGAGGAGATCCCGGCCCAGTCGCATCAGCTCAACCCGACCTGCGGCGACGAGATCACGCTGCAGGTGCATCGCAGTGCCGACGGCGGCGTGGAGGCGATCGCGTGGGAGGGACACGGGTGCGCCATCTCCCAGGCGTCCGCGTCCCTGCTCGCCGAGCTCGCCGAGGGCCTCACCGTGGACGAGCTCGAGGTGCGCATCGCTGCCTTCCGCGAGGCGATGCGCTCCCGCGGCACGATCGAGCCGGACGAGGAACTGCTCGGCGATGCCGCGGCGCTCGGGGGAGTCTCGCGGTACGTGGCGCGCGTGAAGTGCGCCATGCTCGCCTGGGTGGCGGCGGAGGACGCGCTCACGCGCCTCTGACCGCGTTCGCCTCCCTCCTCGACGGGAATAGCATCCGCCGGCAGGCGTTGGCCCGAGCATGACAACTCTCGGAATCATCGGAGCAGGCAACATCGGCAGCCAGGTCGCGCGTGTGGCCGTGGCCAACGGCTATGACGTCGTGATCGCGAACTCGAGAGGGCCGGAGACCTTGGCCGATCTCGTCGCAGAGCTCGGGCCGCGCGCGAAGGCGGCGACGGCGGAGGAGGCGGCCGCCGCGGCGGACGTGGCCGTGGTGACGGTGCCGCTCCACGCGATCGATCAGCTTCCCGCCGCGCAGCTCGCCGGGAAGATCGTGCTCGACACGAACAACTACTACTTCGAGCGCGACGGGCACATCGAAGCCCTCGACAAGGGCGAGACCACCACGTCCGAGCTCGTGCAGGCGCAGCTCCCGGACTCGAAGATCGCCAAGGCGTTCAACCACATCTACGCCGCCGAGATCACCACCGACGGGACCCCTGCCGGTACGCCCAACCGTCGCGCGCTGGCCACAGCCGGGGACGACGCGGAGGCCGTGGCCTTCGTCACCCGCTTCTACGACGAGGCCGGTTTCGACACGGTCAACGTCGGCCCGCTCAGCGAGTCGTGGCGAGTCGAGCGTGACCGTCCGGCGTACGTCATCCGGCAGAACGCGGAAGAGCTGGCGGCGAACGTCGCGCGGGCGAACCGTCTGCCCTGACGCGGCGCGAGCCCCGATCTGGGATACCAAACTTGGCCAATCCCGGGCCGGGGTGCGACAATGCCCGGATGGCGGGGGCTGTGGGGGTAAGCGGGGAACTCGAGTCGGTCAGGGTCACGAGGATCCTCCGGGATGACATCGTGCTGGGTCGGCGCGCGCCCGGTTCCCGGCTCGTGGAGCGGGATATCGCCGCCGAGCTGAATGTGTCCCGACTTCCGGTGCGGGAAGCCATCCGCACGCTGGTCGCGGAGGGCGTGGTCGTCGCACGGCCCCGGACGTGGGCCGTGGTGCGGGAATTCACCCATGACGACATCCGCAACTTCGCGGAGGTGCGCGAGGCGATAGAGACCCTCATCTTCGTGTTCGCGGCCGAGCGCCACGACGCGAAAGGGCTCGCCCGGCTGCGCGAGGCGTACGAGCGCGAAGTCGCCGCGGCCCGGGCCGGCGACGCGGAGACCGCCCGGACGGCGGCCGCGGCGTTCCATGAGATCGCCGTCGACCTGGCGGGCAACGAGATGCTCGGCGAGCTCATCGCCGTGTTCCTGACGCGCCTGCGCTGGCTGTTCGGACAGCACGACGATCTGGAGGCGATGGCGGAGGAGCACCGCGTCATCCTCGAGGCCGTCCGCGCGCGCGATGTCGAGGCGCTGCGACGGATCGTGCCCGCGCACCTGGCGAGCGGGCACTCCGCGGCCGAACGGCGGCTGGCGCAGACGGCGACCACCTGAGCCGTCCGTCGGGAGAACGACCCCCGGCCGCGCCGCGAGCGGTTGTATCCTTGTCCGGTCGGAGTCGGTTCGGTCTGTTCGCGCTGTCCTGGGGAGCGAGATGCGAAGTCTTGCTGTCGTCGTCGGGGGGATCCTCCTGCTCGGAGGCGCTGCGCTCCTGGTGGTGGCCGATCAGGAGCGCGCCGCCGGTGTCGCCGCCGTGAAGGCGGAGATCGCGCGGATCGAGCAGGTGCTCGCGGAGTCGCAGGCCGAGAACCTCGAACTGGCGGAGCGTCTCACCGCTCTGCGATCGCGCATCGCGGAGCAGGACGCCGAGCTGAACGACACGACGGGCTTCCTGCCGTGAGGCGCCGGGTCCTCGCAGTGACGGTGTCGGCGGCCGTGCTCGTCGCGGCGGCCGCCGTCGCACGATCCGACGCACTGGACCAGGAGCGCGCCGAGGCGGTGGCCGAGCTCTCCGTGCTGGCCGACCAGTCCTACGACGCCGCACAGCGCACCGACCATCTGTCGGGCGCCGTGGCGCGGGCCGAGCAGGACGCGGAGGATCGGGCTGCCGTGCTGGCGGTGCGGCCGGCATTCCTGGAGGAGCTCTCGACGCTGGCCGCCGTCCTCCAGGGTGCGGACGGCAAGGTCGACACGGCGGCACACCTCGCGTCCGCCCGGTCCGCCCAGGAGACCGTGCGCGCCGAGCGCCATGACCCGGACACCGTGGTCGCGGCGACCGCGACGGTGGAGGCGCTCACGCAGAAGGTCGGCACCGAGGTCGCCGGATGGCAGGCGTCGCAGAGTGCCGGCCCCGGCGGGCCCGCATGGACGTCGAGCGGGCCGGACGGCTACGCGCGGGTGCGCGCCGCCCTCGACAGGGTCGGCGGCGGGGGCGTGGGGCTGTACGAGTCGTCATCGTGCGCGGGCGGCACGGCACCGGCCTGCGCCAACAGCAACGGGTACATCAAGTATCGCGCCGACATCACCGGGTGGAGTGACGGACGCCTGAACTGGGCGATGGCGCATGAGCTGGCCCACATCTACCAGTTCCGCGTCTGGGGCTCCCTCACCTCCTCGGGCGCGTACGGAGCGATGTTCGGTGGCGACCCGGAGTTTCTCGCCAACTGCATGGCCGTGGTCCGCGGCTTCCCGGGGGCGGTGGGCTGCTCCGGCGAGCAGCAGGCCTGGGCCTCGGGGATCTGGGTCGGCGTCGTCGGCTGAGCCGCAGTCCGAGTCGATGTCGGAGGTCTCCGGCATCCTGATCGGAGCCGTTCCGGCTGAGACTGCGCGGCATCGATACCGGTACGCTCGAGAGAAGGAGGTGCGGGTGGGACGGACTGCGGATGCCATCGCCGAAGGCGTCGCGATCGCGACGGCCGCTGCGCGCCTCGCCGTGAAGAATCACATCCTCATCGGCACCATCGCAGAGGACGGCGTCTTCGACCTCGACAAGTACGTCGAGGATGCGAGGGCTGCCCTCGGGGCGATGGCCGAGGAGTCGGAGGAGGCCGCCGCCACGGTCACGGCCCTGCGCAAGCGCGCCCGCGGCCGGCATTCCGATCCGGTCGGCACGCACGACTACCGTGACCGCGATGTGCGCAATCTCCGGCGGCGGGCCAAGCAGTCGCTCGGCGTCGCGCAGCGTCTGCGCGAGATGATGGACGACCGTGCCCAGCTGGAGAGCATCGTCGAGGAGGCGCGCGCGGCGGCCTGGGCCGACGTGCGGCACAACCTCGACCGCCGGCTGCGCGTCGAGGGCATGCGACCGGATCAGGACCCGGACTACGCGCGCATGCGGGAGGCGCGCATGCAGGCGCTGCGCCTTGTCGATCTCCAGGCGCTCTCGTCGCAGCAGCGGGCCAAGGAGAAACGGCGGAAGAAGCAGGAGAAGGCGGCCGCGAAGGGGGACTGAGGCCTCGTTTCGCTTTCCGGTCTCGTCTGTTGTAGGCTGGTCGTCGGCCCGCTGAGCGGTAAAGCACCGCGGGTCCTGCGCCTCTAGCTCAATGGATAGAGCATCTGACTACGGATCAGAAGGTTGGGGGTTCGAGTCCCTCGAGGCGCACACTGTGTTGAGACAGTACGAGAACCCCCGTCGCGGAAGCGGCGGGGGTTCTCGCTGTTCCGGGGCGAGTGCTCCGGTCAGAGCAGGCTGGTGATCGCCGGGTCGCGCTCGGCGAGGTCGGCCGCCGTGGCCATGATGGCGGTGCGCATCGCGGCCACCGCGACCGCGGGGGTGACGTCGGAGCGATGGGCGAGACTGATCGTCCGCGACATCGCCGGGTGGGCGAGGCGCGCCGACCGCAGCGCCGGGCGTTCGTAGAGCACCATCGCCGGGACCACTGCGACCCCGACGCCTCGTTCGACGAAGCGGAGCACCGCATCCATCTCCGCACCCTCCAGCGCGAGGGTCGGGGTGAGGTCGGCGGCGCGGAAAGCGGCGTCCATCGCGGCCCGCAGCTCATAACTCTCGTCGAACTGGATGAGCGGGAGGGTGGCGAGGTGCGCGAGGCTCACGGACGGGCCGTGGGTGACCGGAGGTGCGGCCGCCGATGAGATCACCACGAGCTCCTCGGCGAGGAGCGGAACGTGCGTGAGGCTGACCCCCGCGGGCACCGGTCCCTCGGACTGGGTGACGAGGGCGATGTCGACCGCCCCGACCGCGAGCTGCTCGACGAGCAGCCTTGAGCCGCCCTCGGTGAGGTGCAGATCGATGCCGGGGTGGGTGGCATGGAACGAGCTGAGGGCCTCCGCCACGAGGCTGATGCAGAGCGTGGGCGGGGCGCCCAGGCGCACGCGGCCGCGGCGGAGTCCGGCGAGTTCGGCCACCTCGTCGCGGATGGCGTCGGCCTCGGCGAGCATGCGCTGGGCATGGGGGAGGACCGTCTCGCCGGCGGCCGTCAAGGCGATGTGACCGCGCGCGCGATGGAACAGCTCGGCGCCGAGTTCCCTCTCGAGGGTCGAGATCTGACGGCTCAGCGAGGGCTGCGCGAGGTGGAGGTGCTCGGACGCGCGGGTGAAATGGCCGAGGCGGGCCACTTCGACGAACCCGCGGAGCTGCTCGAGGTTCATATCCATAGCGTACCCGCATGGTTTCCAGACGAACTATGCATTGGAGTTATTAGGATCACCTAACTAGCGTCGAGAGCATGAATGCACCCGAACGACAGATCTCCACCACGGTCCTCGTGATCGGCACCGGAGGCTCCGGGCTCCGCGCCGCGATCGAGGTCGCCGAGCACGGCGTCGACGTGCTCGCCGTCGGCAAGCGCCCCCGGCAGGACGCCCACACGTCGCTCGCGGCCGGCGGCATCAACGCGGCCCTCGGCACGATGGACGCCGAGGACAGCTGGCAGCAGCACGCGGCGGACACGATCAAGGAGAGCTACCTCCTCGCCAACCCCCACACCGTCCAGATCGTCACCCAGGGTGCCGAACGCGGCATCCGCGACCTCGAGCGCTGGGGCATGGACTTCGCCCGCGAAGGGGACGGCCGCATCTCGCAGCGCTTCTTCGGCGCGCACACGTACCGCCGCACGGCCTTCGCCGGCGACTACACGGGCCTCGAGATCCAGCGGACGCTGGTCGCCCGCGCGGAGCAGCTCGACGTCCCCATCCTCGACAACGTCTACATCACACGTCTGCTCGTGCGCGACAACGTCGTCTTCGGCGCCTATGGCTTCGACCAGGCGGACGGCACGCGCTACCTCATCCATGCGGACGCCGTGATCCTCGCCGCCGGCGGACACAACCGCATCTGGCGCCGCACGTCGTCGCGCCGCGACGAGAACACCGGAGACTCCTTCCGGCTCGCCGTCGAGGCGGGGGCGCGACTTCGCGATCCGGAGCTGGTGCAGTTCCATCCGTCCGGCATCATCGAGCCCGAGAACGCCGCCGGCACGCTCATCTCCGAGGCCGCGCGCGGGGAGGGCGGCATCCTCCGCAACGCCCTCGGCGAGCGGTTCATGGCGAAGTACGACCCCGAGCGGATGGAGCTGTCGACGCGGGACCGGGTCGCGCTCGCCGCCTACACCGAGATCCAGGAAGGGCGCGGCACCGCGAACGGCGGCGTCTGGCTCGATGTGTCGCACCTGCCCCGCGAGACCATCATGACCCGGCTTCCGCGCGTCTATCAGACGATGATGGAGCTGCAGATGCTCGACATCACGGCGGAGCCGATCGAGATCGCGCCGACCGCGCACTACTCGATGGGCGGAGTGTGGGTGCGGCCGGACGACCACCAGACCGACGTCGACGGGCTGTACGCGATCGGGGAGGCGTCGAGCGGACTCCACGGCGCGAACCGTCTCGGGGGCAACTCCCTCATCGAGCTGCTCGTCTACGGCCGGATCGTCGGTCAGGCCGCGATGGCCCACGCCGCGGGGCTCGACGCCCAGCGCCGGTCGGCCGATGCGGTCGCCGCCGCCCGTGCCGAGATCGACGACCTCCTCGCCGCGGAGGGGCGCGAGAACGTGCGGGCTCTGCAGCGCGCGATCCGCAACCTCATGACGGAGTACGCCGGTGTGGTGCGGTCGGAGGACGGGCTGAACGCCGGCCTCGCCGACCTCGACATGATCGAGGGGCGGATGGAGGACATCGGCATCCACCCGGACATCGCCGGGTTCCAGGACCTCGCGCACGCGTTCGACCTCAAGGCCTCCGCGCTCGCCGCCCGGGCCACGCTGGAGGCGGCGCGGGAGCGTCGGGAGACCCGTGGATGCCACAACCGCAGCGATTTCCCGGACACCGATCCCACGCTGCAGGTGAACCTCGTCTGGTCGCCGACGGCCGGAGTGACCCGCGAGGAGATCCCCGCGATCCCCGACGAGATCGCCGAGCTCATGCGCGACGTCGACACGACCGGCAAGCTCGTCGAGTAGTCCGCCGAGACCCCGGTTTCGCGTCGAGACCCCGCCCTGCACGCATCAGCAGGGCGGGGTCTCGACGATAGTGCGGGGTCTCGGGGCGGGGGTCAGTCGACGCCGAGGCCGACCGCCTCGTGGTCAGGCTCCGGGTCGTCGCGCTTCGGGGCCTTCGGCTCCTCGCCCGGGGCCTTCTCGGTGCTGGGCTCCTCCAGCTCCTCGGTGCTCGGGACCTCGGCCGGGTCCGCGTCCTCGGGGGAGTCCGCCTGCTCCGGCGTCGTCGCCTCGCCCTCCGTGGTGTCGGAGGCCGGGGTCGGGGTGGGGGTCTGCGCCTCGGGCGAGAGCTCGTCGTTCGCGGTCGGTTCGGGAGTGCTGTCGGTCAAGATCGTCCCTTTCTGCGATGTCGTGCCCTCAGCCTGCCTCCGATTCTCCGGGAGATGAAGGGCCTTGACGCGGACCCGCCGGCCGCGCGGTTAATCGCGGTGAACCGGAATCCCGAACTCGGCGTAGCCTGGAGGGGTGACTGCGTACGTCTCGGCCTTCGACCTCTTCTCCATCGGCGTCGGCCCGTCCAGCTCGCACACCGTCGGACCCATGCGCGCGGCGCTCGACTTCGCGCGGCAGCTGACCGCCTCCGGGGAACTGGACCGTGTCGGCCGCGTCGAGTGCACGCTGTTCGGCTCGCTCGGCGCCACCGGGATCGGCCACGGCACCCCGGATGCGGTGGTCGCGGGGCTTCGCGGTCTCGCTCCGGAGACGTGCGATCCGGCGGCCGTCCGTGCGGCGTGGTCCGCGTATCCGGAGGGGGAGCCGCTGCGGATCGACGGCGCCCATGCGGTGCCGTTCCGGAAGGACGACATCGTGTTCGCGCCCCGGACCCGACTCCCCGGCCACCCGAACGCCATGACGCTCATCGCCCGTGATGCCGACGGGACCACCCTGTTCGAGCAGACGTACTACTCGATCGGCGGCGGGTTCATCCGGCGCGAGGGGGAAGAGGCGCACCTCTCGACCGGTGCCTTCCCGCATCCCTATGCCGATGCCGCCTCGCTGCTCGCCCTCTGCGATGAGCACGGCCTGTCCATCGCGGAGGTCGCTCGCCGCAATGAGACGGCACTGCGCAGCGAGGAGGAGGTCGCCGCCGGCCTCGATGCGATCTGGGACGCGATGGCGGGCTGCGTGGACGCCGGCCTGCACGCCGAGGGCGTCCTTCCCGGCATGCTGCAGGTGAAGCGCCGTGCGGGCACGATCCGTGCGCAGCTCGAGGCGGTCGAAGCCGACGGGCACCGGGAGCTCCCCGGCGAGTGGCTCGGGGCTTTCGCGCTCGCGGTGAACGAGGAGAACGCGGCGGGTGGCCGCGTCGTGACGGCACCCACCAACGGCGCGGCGGGCATCCTCCCGGCGGTGGCGATGTATTGGTGGCGCTTCCTCGCCGACTCGGGCCTCGGTGCCGGGAACGCGGTCACGCCGTACGGCGAGCTCGTCGGCAGCGCGCTGCTCGGGTTCGACGGGGCTCCGCCGTCGCCTCCCGCACTCGACGGCGAGGACGCGGAGATCGCGGAGGCCAACCGCCGCCGGGGTATCCGCAGGTTCCTGCTGACGGCCACCGCCCTCGGGTCGCTGTTCAAGGCCAACGCCTCGATCTCCGGCGCCGAGGGCGGGTGTCAAGCCGAGGTCGGCTCCGCGTGCGCGATGGCCGCGGGCGGGCTCACCGCGGTGATGGGCGGCACGAACCGGCAGATCGAGAACGCCGCGGAGATCGCGATGGAGCACCACCTCGGCCTCACGTGCGACCCGATCGGGGGACTCGTGCAGATCCCGTGCATCGAGCGCAACGCGATCGCCGCCTCCACCGCCGTCACCGCCGCCCGCCTCGCGCTCCGCGGCGACGGGAGCCACTACGTCTCGCTGGATGCCGTCGTCGAGACGATGCGCCAGACGGGCCTCGACATGTCGACGAAGTACAAGGAGACCAGCGAGGGTGGTCTGGCGGTGAACGTCATCGAGTGCTGACCTCGCCGGCCCACCCCCTTTCGCGCGCCCCGGCCCGTTGCGTGCGCACGGAGAGGGGTGGCAGGCACACAGAGGGGTGGGACGACGGAGGAGGGAGAGGCACATGCGGCAGCAGCCGGTCGTCGCGGTGCGGCCGAACGAGGAGGCGCCGATCCCGGACGGGACGTGGCCGACGAACATCCCCGCGGTGGCCCAGGTGCTGCGCGAGGGACTGGATCTCGGGCCGGGAGTGACCTTCCTCGTCGGCGAGAACGGCAGCGGGAAGTCCACCCTCGTCGAGGGCATCGCGATCGCGTACGGTCTCTCCCCGGAAGGCGGGTCCCGCCAGGCGCAGCACCGGACGCGGCCGAGCGAGTCGCCGCTGTCGGACTGGCTGCGCCTCCAGCGCGGCGTCGGTGCGCACCGCTGGGGGTTCTTCCTCCGGGCGGAGACCATGCACTCGTTCTACACGTATCTCGAGGAGAACCCCTCCCTGCGCGGCGATGTGCCCTTCCATGAGATGAGCCACGGGGAGTCGTTCCTCGCCCTGCTCGACAGCCGCTTCGATGATCCGGGGTTCTACTGCCTGGACGAGCCGGAGGCCGCGCTGTCGTTCCACTCGACTCTCACGCTGATCGCCGTGCTGCAGCGCATCGCCGACGAGGGCGGCCAG
The DNA here is from genome assembly GCF_023383675.1 of Microbacterium sp. ER1. Classification (NCBI taxonomy): domain Bacteria; kingdom Bacillati; phylum Actinomycetota; class Actinomycetes; order Micrococcales; family Microbacteriaceae; genus Microbacterium; species Microbacterium sp. ER1. The sequence goes on along the minus strand of NZ_QCXO01000137.1, from coordinate 157,083 downwards.
GTGCTGTGCGCCACGCACTCGCCGGTGCTCGCGGCGCTTCCGGGTGCGGCCATCCTGGAGGTCGGGGAGTGGGGACTCCGCCCGGCCGACTGGGAGGACCTCGAGATCGTGAACCACTGGCGCTCGTTCCTCGGGCAGCCGCAGCGGTATCTCCGGCACCTGCTCGGTGAGCGAGGATCCGCGGAGCCGTAGGCTGACGGGCATGACCGAGCAGAAGGCGCCGAGACGACGCGGGCGCCCGCGCGGCGGCACCGACTCCCGCGAGCGCATCGTGTCTGCCGCCGTCGACGAGTTCGGCGCGCAGGGGTATGACGGCGCGACGGTGCGGTCGATCGCCGCCCGCGCCGGGGTCGACTCCGCGCTCGTCCACCACTACTTCGGCACCAAGGCCGACCTGTTCGCCGAGGCCGCCGGAATACCGCTGCGCCCCGACCTCGACGTCCCCGAGATCCTCGCGGGGCCGAAGGACGAAGCGGGGGCCCGGCTCGTCCGCTATGTGCTCGACGCGTTCGAGAAGCCCGACGTGCGCCGCCGCGGCGTGCTCCTCCTGCGCACGGCGATCGGGAGCAGACTGACGACGCCCCTCCTCGCCGGATTCCTCTCCCGCGAACTGCTCTCCCGTGTGGCGCGCCGCCTCGACGTGGAGGACGCCGACTTCCGTGCCGCCCTCGTCGCGTCGCAGATCGCCGGCATGCTCATCGGCCGCTACGTCCTGCAGCTTCCCGCGCTCGCCGGCGCCTCCGTCGATGAGCTCGTGGGCCGCGTCGGCCCCACCGTCCAGCGCTACCTCTTCGACTGACCCTCCCCGAGGCGGGCACAGCTTCGGAGATCTCGCCCGCCGCGCCCGACGGCACGGGCCGGCGGCGGCGTGTCGATCCGGCGCTCCGAAGCTGTGCCCACCGAGGCGTTGACGCCCGACGAGGCGAGGCGCATAATTCATCGCATGATGAATAATGCGGCCGTCGAGATCACGCAGCTTCGCGTGCGGCGTGGGGCCGTGTCCGTGTTCGACGGCATCGATCTCGCCGTGCCCCGCGGCCAGATCACGGGTCTCCTCGGCCCCTCGGGGTGCGGCAAGACCACGCTCATGCGGTCGATCGTCGGTGTGCAGCGGATCGCCTCCGGTGACGTGACCGTTCTCGGCGAGCCGGGCGGGTCCCGCCGGCTCCGGCACCGTGTCGCGTACGGCACGCAGGGCGCCTCGGTCTACGGTGATCTCAGCGTGCGGCAGAATCTCGCCTACTTCGCCGCGCTCCTGAAGGCGTCGAAGGGCGACGTCGACCGCGTCATCCAGGAGGTCGGTCTCGACGCACAGGCGACACAGCTCGTCGATGCGCTGAGCGGCGGCCAGGCGACGCGGGTGTCGCTCGCGACGGCCCTGATCGGCTCCCCGGAGCTCATCGTGCTGGACGAGCCGACCGTCGGACTCGACCCCGTGCTGCGCGCGGAGCTCTGGACCCTGTTCCGCCGGCTGGCCGACCGGGGCGTCACGCTCATCGTGTCGAGTCACGTGATGGACGAGGCGGTGCGCTGCGACCGACTGCTGCTGATGCGGGAGGGGAGGATCATCGCCGACACCACGCCGTCCGCACTGCTCGCCGACACCGGAACGACCGACGCCGAAGCCGCGTTCCTGGCGCTGATCGAACGCGACAGGGCCGCCGGCACCGCGACCACCCGGCGCGCACGCCGAGAAGCCCAGGAACGCCAGGAGGAGGACGGGACATGAACGGCCGCCGGCTGTTCGCGACGGCCGGCCGTGTGCTCACGCAGCTCCGACACGACCCGCGGTCCATCGCCCTGATGCTCATCGCCCCGAGCCTGCTCGTCGGTCTCTTCGCCTGGCTGTTCAGCGAGCAGGACGGTGTGTTCGATCAGTTCGGCGGTGCCATCCTGGCGTTGTTCCCGTTCATCGTGATGTTCCTCATCACGTCGATCACCACCCTGCGGGAGCGTCGTTCCGGCACGCTCGAACGGCTGATGACCACGCCGCTCGAGAAGGCCGACTTCATCCTCGGGTACGCGCTCGCGTTCGGGCTGATGGCGGTGCTGCAGGCGGTCATCACGGTCTCGTTCGCGGTCGGGGTGTGCGGGCTCGACGTGGACGGGCCGCTGTGGCAGCTGGGTCTCGTCGCGGTGGTCGATGCCCTGCTCGGCACGGCGCTGGGGCTCCTGGCGAGCGCGTTCGCCCAGACCGAGTTCCAGGCGGTGCAGTTCATGCCGTTGCTGGTGTTCCCGCAGATCATCCTTGGCGGTCTGTTCATGCCGCGCGACCAGATGCCCGACGTGCTGTACGCCATCTCCGACTGGCTGCCGCTGAGCTACGCGATCGACACGATCAACGCGGTCGCGGCGGGGGACGAGGGCGGGGACGTGTTCGGTCCGCTGCTCATCGTCGTGGCCTTCGCCGTCGGCGCTCTGATGCTGGCCGCGCTCACGCTGCGGCGGCGCACACGCTGAGCCGGAGTCCTGGCCTGGGTCAGCGCGCGGCGCGGTTCTTGGTGTGCTTCGTCGGCACGGCGGCCCACGGGTCCTCGGGCCACGGGTGCCGGGGGTAGCGGCCGCGCATCTCGGCGCGTACCTGGGCGTAGGGGCCCGACCAGAACGAGGCGAGGTCGTCGGTGACCGCGAGCGGCCGCCCCGCCGGGGACAGCAGATGGAAGAGCACGGGGACGCGGCCGTCCACGAGCCGGGGAGTCTCCGCCCAGCCGAAGCACTCCTGCAGCTTCACCGCCACGACGGGCCGTGCGGTCGCGTCGCCGTCGGGCTCCGGGTAGGTGATGCGTACACGGGAGCCGCTGGGCACCTCGAGCCGCTCCGGGACGAGCGCATCGAGGTGCACGGCCTCGGGCCAGGGCAGCAGACGGCGAAGGGCGGATGACAGATCCAGCCGACTCGCGGGCGTGCCGGAGGCGAGAGCATCGAGCTCCGGTGCCAGCCACACGTCGAGCGATGCGAGCAGACCCGCGTCCGACACATCGGGCCAGGGGTCTCCGAGCTCACGTCGCAGTAGCGCGAGTCGGCGGCGCAGGGCCTCCGCCCCGTCGGACCACGTGAACATGCCGAGGCCATCGCGTCGGAGTGCTCGGCCCACGGCATCCCGGCCTTCCGAGGCCGACGGGCGCACCGGCACCGATGAGCGCACGATCGCACCGATCCGGCGTTCGCGGCGGGCCTGTACGCGGCCTCCGACGAATTCGGCCTCGACGCGGTCGCTCATCAAGGGGCCTGCCGCGCGCTCCACCTGCTCCTCGGTGAGGGCCGCTGCGGCGCGGATGACCGCACCGGAGCCGGCTGCCGTCCGGGACGAGGCTCGGGCGACGTCGGCCACGGCGAGCCATTCCGACGCGGCCAGGGCGCCGCTGACACCGGCCCGGGTGCCGGACGCCAGCAGGAACGTCGCTCCCGATCCCGAGTGCTCGGCGCGGTGGGCGACGCGCTCGGGGAAGGCCAGCGCAATCACGAGACCGACGCCGTCGAGACCGGCGCGGGTGTCCGGTGCCGGAGCGACCAGGCGTTCCAAACGGCGAGCGTCCTCGCGCCACCGCCGGGCCTCGGCCGTGCTCCCTCCGCGCAACGCGACGAGAGCGCGGGCGACATCGGCGTCCGAGATGCGCTGGTCCCCGCCGAGAAGCGCCACGACCTCGGCGGCGAGCCGGCTCCCCACCGCGGGGCTGCCGTCCCGCAGCGCTCTGGCCAACCGGGGATCGGTGGGGATTCGTGCCAGCGCACGGCCCTCTGCCGTGGCGCGCCCGTCGTCGTCGATCGCTCCGAGACCGCGCAGCACCGTGACGGCATCGGCCAGGCTGTCGGCTCGCAGCGGTTCGATCATGCGCAGGCCGGCGCCGCCCGGGGCGCCCCAGCAGGCGAGCAGGAGGGCGGCGTCGGTGAGGTCTGCCGTGGCGATCTCCGGCGACGGCCGCGCAGGAGCGGCAGCATAGGTGCGCTCGTCCACACACCGGATCACCGTGCCGGGGCCCTGTCGGGTGGCGCGTCCGGCTCGCTGCACGCACGAGGAGCGGGAGGCGGCGGTGGTGACCAGACCGCTCATCCCGCGGGCGGCGTCGCGCTGCGGCTGCCGGGCCAGGCAGCTGTCCACGACCAGCCGCACACCCGGCACCGTGAGAGACGACTCGGCGAGGGAGGTGGCGACGATGATGCGGGGCCGGGCTTCCGACGCACGACCGCGGATCACGGCATCCTGCTCCGCCAGCGGGATCTGGCCGTGCAACTCCCGGACGTCGAAGGCGCTGTTCCGGTCGCGGACTCGTCGCGCGATCTCCGCCACTTCGCGCGCGCCGGGGGCGAACACGAGCACATCCGCTTCGGGGTCATTCCGGACGAGCTCGGCGGCGGCGGTGGCGGTGACACTCGCGACGTGATCGAGGAAGCCCCGGGTGACTCCGCGCTCGTCGAGGCGGGGCGCAGAACTCGGTGCCCAGCGCTCGGTGAGGGGGAAAGCCGGGTCGTCTTGGTCGACGATCGGCGCGGGAGACTCCTCGGTCCCGATGACCGCGGCGATCCGGTCCGCGTCGAGGGTCGCGGACATCGCGATGACGACGAGGTCATCTCGCAGCTCGCGCACCTCGGAGAGCAGGCCGACGAGAAGGTCGGTCTCGAGGGCACGCTCGTGCACCTCGTCGATGATGACCGCACTCACGCCGTCGAGTCCGGGGTCGTCGAGCATCCGTCGCAGGAGCACGCCAGCAGTGACGAACTCGACCCTCGTGTCCGGCCCGACAGTGCGCTCGCCGCGGACGGTGAAGCCCACCCGGGAGCCGAGGGGTGTGCCGTCGAGCTGTGCGAGTCGGCGAGCGGCCGCGCGCGCGGCGATCCGGCGCGGCTGGGTGACGATCACGCGGCCGGTGCGGCGTGAGGCGAGGAGCGGCGGGACGAGCGTGGTCTTGCCCGTACCTGGCGGCGCGGTCACGACCACGGATCCGCTCGTGTCGAGGGCGGTGGAGAGGTCGTCGAGGGCGCCCGCGAAAGACAGACCGGCGCCGATGGCGGTGAGGTCGAAGGCGGCGCGGGTCACGCGTCCAGTCTGCCCGGTCGTGCGAGAGCGGATGCCGCGACCCGATCGGCCGCGGCATCCGCTGTCGTACGCTGCCTACTCCGCGGCGGGAGCGGGCGGCGCGGGCGGCGGTGGAGTGGTCGGTGCGGGCGTACGCGGCGCCGGGGTGGGCGCGGACGCTTCGGCGACTCCCGCCCCGAAGCCGCGACCGACGGCCTGTCCCTGGATGATGCCGGCGAGGTCGAGGCCGGTCGCGGAGTGCACGCTGTCGAAGACCGAACGCAGGGCCTTCGCGCTGTCGGCACCGACGACGTTGGACGCGCCGTCCTCGCCGGATCCGCCGACGATCGAGACGCTGCCGATCGCGGCGTAGCCCTTCGCGAACTCGGACATGATCGAGGGCAGCACCTCCAGAACGCGCTGCGAGAGGAACGCGTCCTGGTTGGAGGCGATGGCTTTGGCCTCAGCCTCGACGGCGGCGGCACGGGCCTCACCCTCGGCGCGGATCGCCTCGGCCTCGGCGTTGGCGCGCAGGCGACGGGCTTCGGCTTCCGCCTCCGCCTGGGCGCGCAGCGCGTCGGCGTCACCGGTGGCCTTCGCGATCGCGGCCGCCGCCTCACCGTCGGCGCGCGCCTTGTCGGCCTGCGCCTGCTGCTCGGCGATGCGGGTGCGCGCCTCGGCCTGCTTGACCTGCTCGATCGCCGCCGCCTCGGCCGCGCGCTCACGCGTGTAGAGCTCGGCCTGCGCGCGGGTCTCCGCCTCGTACCGCTGCGCGTCCGCGACGCGCTTGACGTCGGCGTCGAGCTGCGCCTGCTTGTTCTCGGCCTGCTGCTGGAGCACGGCCTGCTCGGCCTGGGCGCGGGCGAGCTGCTCGGCCTGCTCCGCCTCGGCGCGGGCGCGGCCGATTCCGGCGTTGGCGTTGGCCGTGTTCGTGTCGAGCGCGGTCTGCTCTACGAGGTTCGCCTCCTGGTTCGCGATGTTCTTCTGGTTGATCGCGCGGTCGGCGTTGGTCTGCGAGATCTCCGCGGCCTGGCGCTTCGCCTGGATCTCCGGGGCACCGAGGGACTGGATGTAGCCGACCTTGTCGGTGATGCCCTTGATCTGGAAGGAGTCGAGGATGAGGCCCTGCTCGGCGAGCTCCTGGGAGACGTCGGCGGCGATCTGGTCGGAGAACTTCTTGCGCTCCCGCATGAGCTCCACGACGGAGAGCGTCGCGACGATGCCGCGCAGGGCGCCCTCGAGCTGCTCGGTGGTGAACTGCTCGATGGCCTTGTCCTGGGAGGCGAAGCGCTCGGCGGCCCGGCGCACAAGCAGCGGGTCGGAGCCGATCTTCACGATCGCGACGCCGTCGACGTTGAGCGTCACGTTGTCGAGCGACTGCGCCTCGGCGTTGAGCGACACCTGCCGCGACCGGAGGGAGATGATCTCGTGGCGCTGGGTGATCGGGTTGACGAGCGACTTGCCGTTCACGATGACCGTGACGGGCGACTCCGACATCTCGGAACTGCTGGTGCCGTCGGCGCCGATCACGGCACGCTGCACCTTCTGCTTGCGTCCGGAGATGACGAGCGCTTCGTCGGCGCGAGCCACCTTGATCCAGCTGCGTGCGAACAGCAGCAGGATCAGCAGGACGACGATCGCGGCGACAACCGCGATCCCGATGACGATGAGGATGCCGACGATTCCGGCGATCTCCATGGATGACCTCCCTGGTTCCCCCCGAGGGGGCGGTCCGATATGCCCACGGTCGATGTGGGCGTGCGCAACCCACCCTGCCAGAAAAGCGACGCCCGCCACCGTCGCGGCCGTCATGATGCCGTCGTCGGTGGAGACGCCCCCGACCGCGGCGCCTGTGGAGAAGGGGAGCGGTCAGCGGGTGCGGAGCTTCTCCGCGAGGTCGCGGAGCAGACGCAGCTCCTCGTCGTCGAGGCGTGACATCCGGTCGGCGATCGACCGGCCGTGCACCGTGGCGAGTGCACGGAACGCCCGGGCACCCTCGTCCGTCGCGCGGATCAGGGCGCCGCGGCCGTCGTCCGGGTCGGCGCATTTCGCGACCAGCCCCCGGGTCACCATCCGGTCGACGAGGCGGGAGACGCTCGGCTGGCTGATGAGCATGTTGGCGGTGATGTCGCGCAGCCGCGCTGTCATCTCCGGCGAGCGCGTCACCGTGAGCAGTACGTCGTACTCGGCCTGGGTGATATCGCCGGTGTCGAAGTCCGCCGCCATCTCGGTGAACAGTTCGTGCTGCGCGCGGAAGAGGCTCTCCCAGGCCTCCAGCGCGAGCTTCCGATCGGTCATCCTCACAGAGTACCGGGCGCAGTAAAGGGCCGGTCGGAGAGGCTCCCGACCGGCCCTTGTCCCTTGCACCAAGAGTGTCCTGCAATCACATGCGGTGGATGCCACAGCAAACATTCACCGTGTGATCACTGTATAACGGCGAGGTAACGAATGCAACGGTTTGATCACGATGATTCGGGCGGATACTGGAAGGGACGGTTTCGAGAGCCCCCGCCTCCGCACCGCGCGGCAGACCTCTCGAACGCCAGGAAGAAGATGCTCATGAAAGCTCTCCGCTACGTCGAGATCGGCAAGCCCCCGGTGGTGGTCGACATCCCGATTCCGAAGCCCGGCCCCGGACAGGTCCTGCTCAAGATCACCGCGGGTGGTGTCTGCCACTCCGACGACTACGTCATGGGACTCTCCGAGAAGGACTACCACGAGCAGGGCTACCCGCTGCCGTTGACGCTCGGGCATGAAGGCGCCGGCGTCGTGCACGAGATCGGCGAGGGCGTCGACTCGACGCTCAAGGTCGGAGATGCCGTGGCCGTCTACGGGCCCTGGGGCTGTGGCCGCTGCCACAACTGCTCGATGGGCAAGGAGAACTACTGCACGAACGCCGCCGCCGAGGGCATCCGTCCTCCGGGCCTGGGCAGCCAGGGGTCGATGGCCGAGTACATGATCGTCGACGACGCGCGCCACCTCGTGCCGCTCGGGGATCTCGACCCCGTGCAGAACGTCTCGCTGACCGACGCGGGCCTCACCCCGTACCACGCGATCAAGAACTCGCTTCCGAAGCTCGGCGCCGGCACGGTCGCGGTCGTGATCGGCACCGGCGGGCTCGGCCACGTCGGCATCCAGATCCTCAAGGCCATCTCGGGTGCCACGGTCATCGCGCTGGACGTGAACGACGAGAAGCTGAAGCTCGCCACCGAGGTCGGCGCGGATCACGTGCTGATCAGCGACGCGTCGGCGGCCGAGAAGATCCGCGAGCTCACCGGCGGTCTCGGCGCGAACGCCGTGTTCGACTTCGTCGGCGCGAACCCGACGATCGCCCTGGCGCAGAGCGTGGCCGCGCTCGAGGCCGACATCACGATCGTGGGCATCGGCGGAGGCAGCATGACGCTCGGCTTCGGCTCGATCGCCTACGACGCGGCCGTGCGCATCCCCTACTGGGGTTCGCGCGCCGAGCTGATCGAGGTGCTGGACCTCGCCCGCGCCGGCAAGATCCACGTCCAGACCGAGAGCTACACGCTCGACGACGGCCCGAAGGCGTACGAAGACCTCGCGTCGAACAGCATCCGCGGACGCGCCGTCATCGTCCCCTGACAGCGGCTTCGAACGCCAGGGAGGGATCGCCCTCCCTGGCGTTCGTCGTTTCGGTGCGGCCTGAGTCGCGGCGTCGCCGGTCGGCGAGGAGGGCGAGCGCCGCATCGATCGCACTCGCCGCCGCGTCGGGGGCCACGCGCACGAGGGCGAAGGCGGAGACCACGAGCCCCGTGCAGGCGTCGGCCAGGGTCTCGATCTCCGTGGGCGCAAGGTCGGGGAGGGCGGCCCGGACGCCGCGGGCGAATGCCTCTCGGAGCTCCGCGCGATAGGACGCCACGACCCGGGCGACCGCGTCGTCGGTGCCGATGGGGGCGGCGGCGGTGTTGACCAGCAGGCAGCCGCTCGTCGCCGGGAGGCTGCCCGTCGTCAGCAGGGCCGCACGCAGTCCGCCGAGATACGTCTCCAGGGCCTCCGGCGCCACGGTCTCACCCGTCAACGGGGCGAGGCGCGGGCGGATGACCTCGTCCAGGTAGCTCTCGACGGCGGCGTCGAAGAGTCCACGTTTGGAACCGAAGGCGTGATAGATGCTCGAGCGGCTGAGACCGGTCGCGCGCTCGAGCTCGGGCAGCGGCGCGCTCTCGAAGCCGCGCTCCCAGAACACGCCGCGTGCCGCGCGGACCGCTTCCGCGGTGTCGAAGGTCTGTGTGCGCCCCATCCGCCCTGCTCCTGCCCTTTTGTGAATCGCTCGATCCAGTATATATTGGAACGACCGATACAGAATGCGCGGCCTCGCCGCGTCGAAGGGGGACTGCCATGGTCATCGCCGGACTCGTGCTCGCAGGCATCGCCGCGCTCGTGCACGTCTACATCTTCTGGCTCGAGTCGTTCGCCTGGACCAGCGCGCGCGCTCGCCGCACGTTCGGCACCGGCACGGCGGAGGAGGCCGCGCGACAGAAGGAGCTCGCCTTCAACCAGGGCTTCTACAACCTGTTCCTCGCGATCGCCGTCCTCCTCGGCATCGTCCTCTTCGCCACGGGAGCGACGGCCGTCGGCGCGACCCTCGTCTTCACCGGCGCCGGATCGATGGTCGCCGCGAGCCTCGTGCTGCTGCTGTCGAGCCCTGACAAGGCGTCCGCCGCCCTGAAGCAGGGCGTCATCCCGGCGCTCGGCGTCATCGCGCTGGCCATCGGCCTCCTCGTCTGAGTCCGGCCGCAGCCCCCCCAGATCCTCACGAAGGAGAGTAATGTCCCACGCCATCAGCACCCAGATCCAGCTCGCCCGCCGCCCCGAGGGGTGGCCGACCCACGACGACTTCCGCACCGTCGAGGTCGAGCTGAGCGATCCGGCGCCGGGGGAGGTGCGCGTGGCGAACGAGTTCGTCTCCGTCGACCCCTATATGCGCGGGCGGATGAACGACGTCCGCAGCTATGTCGCCCCCTACGCCCTCGACGAGGTCATCGCGGGTGGCGCCATCGGCCGGGTCGTCGCCTCTGCGGCGGACGACCTCCCCATCGGCACCGTCGTGCTGCACCAGCACGGCTGGAGCGATGTCGTGCAGGCGGACGCGTCGACCTTCCGGGCCGTGCCCGAGGTGCCCGGCATGCCGCTGTCGCTGCGCCTGCACATCCTCGGCATGACCGGCCTCACCGCGTACGTCGGCCTCACCGCGATCGCCGGGCTCGCCCCGGGCGACACCGTCTTCGTCTCCGGCGCCGCCGGTGCCGTCGGCACGGCTGTCGGTCAGATCGCCAAGCTCCTCGGCGCGGGCCGCGTGATCGGCTCGGCGGGCTCACCCGAGAAGGTCGCCCTGCTGACCGAGAAGTACGGCTACGACGCGGCGTTCAACTACAAGGACGGCCCGGTGCGCGAGCAGCTCGCCGCCCTCGCGCCCGAGGGCGTGGACGTGTTCTTCGACAACGTCGGCGGCGACCACCTCGAAGCCGCGCTCGACGTGATGAACGACGGTGGCCGGATCGCGCTGTGCGGCGCCATCACGAGCTACAACACCACCGAGCGCGTGCCCGGGCCTGACAACATGGCGAACATCATCACGCGCGGGCTCCGTCTCCAGGGCTTCACCCTGGCCGCGTACCTGCACCTGTCGCCGGAGTTCAGCGAGAAGATGACCCGCTGGTTCGCGGAAGGACGGATCGCCTACGACGAGACCATCGTCGACGGCATCGAGAACACGGTCGATGCGTTCCTCGACATGATGCGCGGAGCCAACACGGGGAAGATGCTCGTGCGGGTCACGCCCTCCGCCTGACGTCCGGGGCGGGCCGCCCGCGCATTTGAGATATATTGCTTGAGACGTAGAACTTCACTCTCCATGACCCCCACTGGAGGCAGTGTGACACTCTCTGGCGGCCCCCTCGAACGCCGGTCGATGAGCGACGAGGCTTTCGTGCGCCTGCAGGATGCCATCATCAGCGGCGAGCTCCAGCCCGGCGAGCGCCTGCGCGACTACGAGCTCGCCGAACGCCTCGGCACCTCGAAGACGCCGATCCGTCATGCCCTCGACCGCCTGGCCGACAACGGCCTCGTCGAGATGCAGCGCAATCGCTACACCCGCGTGGCTCCGATCGATCTGGAACGGGTGCGCAACGCCGTCGACCTGTTCGGCGACATCTGGATCGGCTCGGTCCGCCACGTCATGCCGGTGATCCAGGACGACGATGTGGCCTACCTCGTGGAGCTGGCCGACGACATGGCGGCGTCGGTGCAGGAGCGGGACATCATCGCGTTCGGTGCGGCGCTCCGCAGCGCGGCGACGGGTTTCGCCCGGATCGAGGGCAACGCCACGCGCGCCAACTCCATCGAGCGCCTCGGCCCGCAGATCCGCCGGTTCACCCAGCACGCGAAGGACGCCGTGGACTGGTCCGCCGTCGAGGAGTTCGTCGGTGCGATCCGCGAGGCGACGTCGGAGCGCGACGCGGTCAAGACCCGTGCCGTGCTGGTGACCTTCTTCGATGAGACGCTCCCAGCCATCATCGATCGGGCCGAGCAGTCGGGACTGGCCGAGATGTCGGAGTGATCGACCGCTGACGAACGAGGGCGACCGCACACCGCGGTCGCCCTCGTCGCGTCACGGGGCTACGGCGTGAGGCGATGGACGTCGCGCGGGAACAGCGTCACCTCGCGGACGTTGGCCGCCTCGACCAGGCGGCCCACCCAGCGCTCCAGTCCGATGGCGAAGCCGCCGTGCGGAGGCATCCCGTGCGCGAATGCCTCCAGGTAGCCGGCGTACGCCGAGGGCGATTCTCCTCGCGCCTCGATCGCGGCGACGACCTCGCTGTGCCGATGCAGACGCTGTCCACCGGTCACGAGCTCCAGGCCGCGGAACAGGAGGTCGAAGCTGTTGCTCCCCTCCGCGTCGTCAGCCTGCGGATGCGTGTAGAACGGGCGCTTGCGCATCGGGTAGCCCTCGACGGCCAACACGTCGCTGCCGAACTCCTCCTTCGCCCATGCCCCGAGCGCCCGCTCGTGCGCCGGGGAGAGGTCGGGCTCGTCGGCCGGAGCACCGACCCGGCGCAGCGCGTCGCGGAAGTGCACGACGGGGATGTCCTCGGGGATGACGGGGAGCGTCACGTCGAGCAGCGCGAGCTCTTCCGCGGCGTCGGCGCGGATGCCGTCGAGCATGCCGCGCAGCACGTCGCCGAGGAGGCGCAGGACGTCGCGGTGGTCGCGGATGAACCCGAGCTCGACGTCCAGCGACACGTACTCGGACAGATGCCGCACGGTGTCGTGGGGCTCGGCTCGGAAGACCGGCCCCACCTCGTAGACGCGTTCGAACACGCCGACGAGCTGCTGCTTGTAGAACTGGGGGCTCTGCGCGAGGTACCCGGTCCTGCCGAAGTAGTCGACGGGGAACACGTTCGCCCCTGACTCGGTCACGGTGTCGACGATCTTCGGGGTCTGCACCTCGGTGAAGTCCGCGGCGTCGAGCACCCGGCGGAACGCGCGCACGCTCGCCGCGGCGATCTGCCAGGTCGCGCGGCGTGCGGGATGACGCCAGGTCACCGCCGCGTGGTCGAGCAGAGTCGGCAGGCTCGTCTCGAGCGTCGGGCGCCACAGCTCCACGACCGGCGGTGCGGCCGGCTCCGACAGGCTCTCGATCTGCGGGTCGACGATCTCGACGCCGCCGGGGGCCTGCGGGTTCGCGGCGACGGTCCCCGTCACGCGGACCACTGTCTCCTCCGGAGGGAGGCCATCCGCTGGATGCTCGGCGGAACGGACCACGACCTGTGCGAGGCCCGAACGGTCGCGGATGATCAGGAAGGCGACGGTGGCGAGTTCCCTCCGGCGATGGACGTGACCGAGCAGGGTGACACGGCGGCCGGGGACGGCCTCGGCGAGCTCCGCGGCGAGAGTGCGGGCGGGGTCGGGTGTTCTCATTTCTCCTCCAGGTTGTGGGAGCCCTGGAGGTGTGGGCGGGGGCCAGATCGCGGTGCCACCACACCTTCGCCGGTGAGAAGCCGGCCTCTCGTCGGTACGCCGGACGCGCGGGGACCGCCTGCCCGGAGGCCGGGGGTCGTCACGCCCCGGCGGTCGCCGCGTCCAGTCTAGGGGCGTTCTCGGCAGATCCACAGAATCGCTCGGGCACCGTCTCGTACCCTGGATTATCCAAGGGGAGTACTCCGACACGGTCGGGTCGTCATTACGGATGCGTCTGCATCCCGGCCTACCGGTCCCGCTCGGGATGGGGAAGACTTTGGCGCTGTTCCGTCACGCCCGAGTCTGGAGTACCCGTTGGAAATCACCCCTTTGATCTGGGTCATCACGATCGCGGTCACCATCGCGTTCTTCGTGTACGAGTTTTTCGCGCACGTCCGCAAGCCGCACGAGCCGAGCATCGGCGAGTCCGCACGCTGGTCGATCTTCTACATCAGCCTCGCGCTGCTCTTCGGCGTGGGCATCGGCATGGTGTCCGGCTGGACCTACGGCGGCGAGTACTTCGCCGGCTACCTCACCGAGAAGGCGCTGTCGATCGACAACCTCTTCGTGTTCCTCATCGTGATGACGGGCTTCGCGGTGCCGAAGATCTATCAGCAGAAGGTGCTGATGATCGGCATCGTGATCGCGCTGATCCTCCGCGGCATCTTCATCGCCGTCGGTGCGACCCTCATCGAGAACTTCTCCTGGATCTTCTACGTCTTCGGCGCGCTGCTGCTCTTCCTCGCGTACCGCCAGGCCTTCAGCAGCCACGAGAGCAACCCCGCGAACGGCCGCTTCATGACGTTCGTCCGTCGCCACCTCCCCGTCAGCGAGGAGTACAACGGCGACAAGCTCACGGTCGTCCAGAAGGGCAAGCGCTACGTCACGCCGATGCTGCTGACGATCATCGCGATCGGCTTCATCGACCTCGTCTTCGCCGTCGACTCGATCCCCGCCATCTACGGCCTCACCGACCAGGCGTACATCGTCTTCACCGCGAACGCGTTCGCGCTGATGGGTCTTCGGCAGCTGTACTTCCTCATCGGCGGGCTGCTGGAGCGCCTGGTGTACCTGGCTCAGGGCCTCGCCGTCATCCTCGCGTTCATCGGCGTGAAGCTCGTGCTGCACGCCCTGCACGTCAACGAGGTGCCGTTCATCAACGGCGGCGAGCCGATGCTGTGGGCGCCCGAGATCCCGATCTGGTTCTCGCTGCTGTTCATCGCCGCGACCATCGCGGTCGCCACCGTCGCGAGCCTGATGAAGACGCGCCGGCACCGCAACGCCGTCTCTTCCTCGACCGATTCCACCCCCACCATCGACAAGGAGCACTCTTGAGCGCGCAGCGCTGTTCTGACTCTTCGGACTCTGACAGTACGAGCACCCGGTTCATCCCGGGTGCTCACCCCGCCACCGAGGAGGTCGCCCGCTGATGGGCGATCTGCTCTGGAACATCGCCCTCGTCCTGCTCTTCGTGCTGATCGGCGGTGTCTTCGCTGCGACGGAGATGGCCCTGGTCACGCTGCGTGAGAGCCAGCTCAACGCGATCGCCGCCCGCGGCCGTCGCGGAGCGAAGGTCGCCGCCCTCGCCCGCAACCCCAACACCTTCCTCTCGGCGGTGCAGATCGGCGTGACCGTGGCGGGCTTCGCGTCCGCCGCGTACGGCGCGACCTCGATCGCGCCGTCCGTCGCGCCGCTGCTGGAGGGCTGGGGTGTCGCGCCTCCGCTCGCGATGACGCTCGCCACGATCGTGCTGACGCTGATCATCGCGTACCTGTCGCTCGTGCTCGGCGAGCTCGTGCCGAAGCGGCTCGCGATCCAGCGCAACGCGCAGTTCGCGTACGCCGTGGCGCCGGCGCTGAACGGCTTCGCGACCGTCATGCGCCCGGTGATCTGGCTGCTGTCGGTCTCGACGAACGCCCTCGTCCGCGTGCTCGGCGGCGACCCGCACAAGACGAGCGACGAGCTCACCGACGAGGAGGTGCGCGACATCGTGGCGACCCACCAGGGCCTGCCCGACGACGAGCGCCGCATCCTCGACGACGTGCTCTCCCTGCGCGGACGTCAGGTGAGCGAGGTCATGCGCCCGCGTCCCGAGGTCGTGGCGCTCGACGAAGCGGCGACCGTGGGGGCGGCGATGGAGCAGGTCCGCGAGCTGCCCTTCTCCCGGTACCCCGTGTCCCAGACGTCGATCGACGACATCACCGGCTTCGTGCACGTGCGCGACCTCTTCGAGGCTGCGGCCGACGATCCGGAGCGTCCGCTGCAGGGGCTCGTCCGCGACATCCCCTACATCCCGTCCACCGCGCGGGTGTTGCCCACCCTCACCCGGATGCGGGCGGAGGGACACCACATCGCGGTCGTCGTGGACGAGTACGGCGGCACCGATGGTCTCGTCACGCTGGAGGACCTCGTGGAGGAGGTCGTCGGCGAGATCTTCGACGAGTATGACGCCGAGGTCTTCATCTCCGCTGACGACGGCTTGGACGGGCGCCTCAACCTGCAGGACTTCGAGGAGGCGACGGGGCTCGCGATGCCCCGGGGGTCTTCCGACACGATCGCGGGATTCGTCACCGAGCAGCTCGGCCGGCTCGCCGTGGTCGGCGACACCGTCGAGGTGCCGGGCGCGACCATCCAGGTGGCCGAGGTCGATCGGCGGCGCATCGCGCGGGTGCGCGTCTCGATGCACACCGATCCGGGTGCCGAGCGGGGCACCGAGGACTGACGGGCAGCCGGGTGGCGGGGCGCGTCAGTCGCGCGCTCCGCTGCCCAGCTCGCGCAGTCCGTCGCCGAGGACCTCGGTCAGGAGCTGGGCGTAGCGGCCGTCCGGATCGAGGTCCGGGTCGAACACGGTGATGCTCGCCCCGATCGCCTGCGGGGCGAGGGCGCGCAAAAGGGCGGTGAGCTCCGCGGCATCGAGGCCGCCCGGATCCGGGCTGTCGACGGCGGGCATCACCGACGGGTCGAGCACGTCGACGTCGAGCTGCAACCAGTAGCGCCCGCCGGCGGACGCGGCGGTCTCAGCGGCGACCGCGTCGGCTCCTCGTGCCAGGACGTCGGCCGCCGGCGTGACGCGCGCGAGGAGGCCGCGGACCTCCTCCTGCTCCTCGTCGTCGTCGCGGTGCCCGATGTGGGCCGTGCGGGTGGCGGAGAAGTACGGCGCGAGTCCGCCGATGTCGGCGATCGCCGGCCAGTGCTCGCCGACCGCGGCCGCCAGCGCTTCGCCGGCCACGCTCGCGCACTCGTCGCTGTTGCCCGGGTGGCGGAAGTCGGTGTGCCCGTCGATGTGCACGAGGCCCGCGCCTCCACGGCGCTTCACGGCGATCCCGGCGCCAACGAGGATGCCGCAGTCGCCCCCGATCACGAGCGGGGCGCGGCCCTCGTCGAGGACCTCGCCGATGCGCGAAGCCAGGCGGAGGGAGTGGTCGACGAAGGCGGCCTCGTTCCGCACCCGGCCGGCGGGCCGCGTGGCGTCGTCGTCCACGTAGCGTCCGGCGAGCACGATGCCGCCGTCGCTCGCGCCCTGATCGGTGAAGCGCCGGAACAGCCCCGCCTCCCGGAACGCCTCCGGCGCCTTCGCGGAGCCGGGCACGCTGCCGGGCTCCGGTGGGCGCAGGCCGAGGTTGCTGGGGGCCGACAGCAGAGTGATCATGCGCTCATCCTGCCGCGGGCGTCCGACATCGCCTCCGCTCAGCGGATGGCGTAGACGGCGCTCCCCACGATCACCGCGATGACGGTCGTCCAGCCGATGATCGCGACGGCCTGCCACACGAGGATGCGCCCCTTGCCGATGCCGGACGCGGCGAGCATGGTGGCGGTGAAGTGCGTCGGCAGCAGCAGCGGTCCCAGCAGGCTCACCCCGGGCACGCCGTAGCGCTCGAACGCGCGCTGGAACTTCTCGCGGCGGGCGGAGCCGCGTCCGGTCTCCACCGGGACGCCGTCGGCCTCCAGGCTCGTCCCGCCGCCCACCGTCACCGGCTGCTTCGCCCGCGAGCGGTCCACGATGGCTCGGCGGGCGCCCGCGCTGGCGAGCACCAGGATCGCGACGCAGAGGAAGTTGCCGACCATCGCGGCGATGGCCGCGATCACGGGCGGGATGCCGCCGAGGATGCCGATGCTCGCGGCACCCTCGCCTTCGACGAACGGCACCGCTCCGGCGAGGGCGACGATGAGGGGCTGGACGAGGTCGGGGACCTGGGCGACGAGGTTCTGGAAGGTCTCGATGAGGTTCATGGGGGAAGCTCCGGGTGTCGGTGTGGACGGTCTCTCCGTCGCGATGACCCCAGTCCAGTCGATGGCGGCCTGAGGCGGCAGTGCCGCCGCGTCATCGCTCTCCGTGCGGTTCGCACCCGGATCCCGTGACATGTGTCACGCCTCTATCGTGGGGAGCGTGAGCAGTCCTTCCCCCGCTTTCTCCGATTCCGGTCCCGGTGCCCGCCAGCTCGCGCGGGGCATCACCGCCACCTGGTGGTACACGGTCGGCGGGGTGATCTTCATCGAGCTCATGCTGGTGGCCGCCTGGCTGGGCATCGCCGTGGCGCTGGATCGCTCGGGCGTCGCGCTGCTCGTCGTGGGGGTCGGCGGGGTGCTCTGGGCGGCGTCGACCGTCCTGCTGCTGGTCGACTACCGTCATCGCGTCGACGCCGGCCCCGGGGTGGGCTGGGTGCGGTTGGCCGTGCCGACCGTCGTCGCCCTGATCTACGGCGGCGCGGCGGGGACTCTGGTCGGCAGTTGGCAGCTCGCCGCGATGCCGGTAGTGCAGGTCTTCGTGCTGGTGAGCTGGCCCCGCGGGATCCGGGTGCGCGTGGCCGTGGCCGCGACGGTCGTGCTCGTCGCTCTCGCGCTGCTCGACTCGACCACCCCCCTCGGCTCCGAGGTCCCGGTGTGGGTGCCGGTGCTCTACGGAGTCATGCTGCCCGGGATGACCGTGAGCTCGCTGTGGTGGTGGGACGTGCTCGTGGCCCTCGATCGGGCACGTACCTCGGAGGCGCGACTGGCGGCGACGCAGGAGCGCCTGCGCGTGGCGACCGACGTGCACGACCTCCAGGGGCATCATCTCCAGGTGATCGCCCTGCAGCTCGAACTGGCGGAGCGCCTGCTGCCCACCGATCCGCAGGCGGGGATGGAGCAGCTCCGCGCCGCCAGGGCGAGCGTCGACGACGCGCGGCAAGGCACCAGAGACCTCGCCACGCGTTTCCGATCCGTGCCCCTCGGCGACGAGCTGGCGAACGCCCGAGACCTGCTCGTGGCGGCAGGACTGACGGTGGAGGCGCGGATCCACCCGGATGCGGACGCGGCACCCGCGGCCGACCTCGGCCCGGTGATCCGGGAGACGACGACGAACGTCCTGCGGCACGGACGCGGCGGTCACGCGCGCCTGATCCTCGACCGGACGGCGGACGCCTGGCGGTACGAGGTCGCCAACGACGCCGACCCCGCGGCCGAGGACGGGGCGGGCGGCTCCGGGCTCGAGGGCGTCCGCCGACGGATCGGCGAGGCGGGCGGCACGTTCGAGCAGCGGCGAGACGCCGACGAGTTCGTCGTGACGGTCACCGTGCCCGCGCGGGCGGAGATCGTCCGATGATCCGGGTGCTGCTCGCCGACGACGAGGGCATGATCCGCTCCGCGCTCGCCGCCCTGCTGCGCCTCGAGACCGACATCGACGTCGTCGCGGAGTGCGCGGACGGCGAGGAGGCCGTCGCCGCCGCCGTCCGTCTCGAACCCGACGTGTGCCTGCTCGATCTGGAGATGCCGGGACTCGACGGTGTGCAGGTCGCCGAGAGGCTCAACCGCACGATCGCCACCCGCTGCATCGTCGTCACCCGGCACGCCCGCCCCGGAGTGCTCCGGCGGGCGCTCGCCTCCGGCGTCTCCGGGTTCGTGCCCAAGTCGCGAGGTGCGGACGAGCTCGCCGCGATCATCCGCCGCGTCGCGGCCGGCGCCCGGTACGTCGACCCGGAGATCGCCGCGGATGCGCTGAGCGACGAGCGGTCGCCGCTCACCGATCGGGAGCTGGATGTGCTCCGCGCCGGGCGTCGGGGGGAGACCACGGGACAGATCGCGCGGGCGCTCGCGCTGGCCCCGGGGACGGTGCGCAACCACATCTCCGTCATCCTCGGGAAGCTCTCGGTGAGCACCCGTCAGCAGGCCGTGCTCGTCGCCGAGGAGCGCGGCTGGATCTGACCGTCGTCACGCGTCCGTTTCGGTCGTCACGGCCTGCGAGAATGGAGGCGCCGAGTCCCGAGCCGAGGAGCACACGTGCCGTTCATCTCCACCCGCGGCGGCATGCAGCCGCAGTCGTTCAGCGAGACGCTGCTGGAGGGCCTGGCGCCCGACGGCGGCCTGGCCGTCCCCGACGTCATGCCCGAGGTCGACGGCGAGACGCTCGAGCGCTGGCGGGCCCTGACCTATCCTCAGTTGGCGACCGAGGTGCTCGGCCTCTTCGCGACCGACATCCCGCGGGAGGACCTCGCCCGGATGACGGCGGCGGCGTACGCGGACTTCCCGGACGGCGTCGTCCCGCTGCGTCGCGTGGACGACGACCTCACGCTGGTCGGCCTCTCCGAGGGCCCGACGCTGGCGTTCAAGGACATGGCCATGCAGTTCCTCGGGCAGGTGCTGGAGTACACGCTCGAGCGCCAGGGCTCGGTCCTCAACATCCTCGGTGCCACGTCGGGTGACACCGGCTCGGCCGCGGAGCACGCCCTGCGCGGCAAGGAGCGCGTCGCGGTGTTCATGCTGTCGCCGCAGGGCCGGATGAGCGCGTTCCAGCGAGCGCAGATGTTCTCGCTCGACGACGCGAACGTGCACAACATCGCGGTGGAGGGCGTCTTCGACGACTGCCAGAACCTCGTGAAGAAGCTCGCCGGCGACCTCGACTTCAAGCGCGCTCAGCACCTGGGCGCCGTGAACTCGATCAACCTCGCCCGCATCACCGCGCAGACGGTCTACTACTTCTGGGCGTGGCTGCGCGCGACCGACGCCGGCGGCTGGGCCGAGGTGTCGTTCACCGTCCCCTCGGGGAACTTCGGCAACATCCTCTCCGGATTCTTCGCGAAGCAGATGGGACTGCCGATCCGACGCCTCGTGCTCGCCGCGAACGAGAACAACGTGCTCGACGAGTTCTTCCGCACGGGGGTGTACCGCCCCCGCAGCGCCGCCCAGACGCTGGCCACCTCGAGCCCGTCGATGGACATCTCGAAGGCGTCGAACCTCGAGCGCTTCATCTTCGAGCTCGTCGACCGCGATCCGGCGCGAGTGGTCGGCGCGTGGGACGACCTGGAGGCCCAGGGCTTCTTCGACTTCTCGGCCGAGCAGGCGCGCTTCGCGGAGGAGTTCGGCATCGTGAGCGGCACCTCGACGCACGAGGACCGGCTCGCGACCATCCGCGACGTGTACGAGGCCTCCGGCGAGGTGATCGACCCGCACACCGCCGACGGCGTGAAGGTCGCGCGGGAGTATGTCGAGCCCGGAGTGCCGATGCTGGTGCTGGAGACGGCCAAGCCCGAGAAGTTCGCCGAGACCATCCACGAGGCCATCGGGGTCGAGCTGGCGTACGCCCCCGAGCTGCGCGCCATGCTCGACGCCCCCCAGCACGTGACCGAGATGCCCGACGACGAGCGCGCTCTCCGTGCCTTCATCGAGGAGAACGCCCTCCACTGACCCGCGAGACCCCGCTTTCGCGCCGAAACCCCCTGTCCCGGACGCCGGAGACAGGGGGTTTCGACATGAACCCGGGGTCTCGGCGGAAATGGGCAGTGCGCACAGAGGGAAGGGGGATCGGGGCGGAGTGCACATGTCGGGGAGGGGAAGGAGGTGAGTACCGTGGCGGGCAACCCGTATCCTCCTCCCGAAGGACTCCCCATGGCACGCACGGCGCACGCAGACGACTTCGCGCTCTCCCGAGTGACTCCTGAGGCCCGCAAGCCCTGGTTCGGAATCGCCGTCCAGCGATTCGGACAGGTCTCCGCCCTCTCGCAGTTCCTCCTCGGCGCGACCCTCGGTTACAGCATGACCTTCGGCGAGGCCGTCCTCGCCTTCCTGTTCGGCTCGCTCATCCTCGAGGTGATCATGTGCGTGGTCGGCTTCATCGGCCAGCGTGAGGGCCTGAACACCGCGCTCCTCGCCCGCTGGACGGGCTTCGGCGAGATCGGCGCCTCGCTGGTCGGCCTCGCGATCGGCATCAGCCTCATCGGCTGGTTCGGCATCCAGTCCGCCATCTCCGCGCAGTCGCTCGACGCGCTCATGCCCGGTGCCCTGCCGGTCTGGGCGTGGAGCCTCATCTTCGGCCTCGCCGTCACCGCGATCGTCGCCTTCGGCTTCGTCGGGATGCAGTGGCTCGCGAACATCACCGTGCCGCTGTTCCTGATCCTCGTCGGCTGGTCCGTCATCTCCGAGCTCACCCGCCACGACATCGGCGAGCTGCTCACCGGCCCTGCCCCCGGCCCGACCATGAGCGTCTGGGCGGGCACCGGCATCGTCGCCGGCGGTCTCATCGTCGGCGCGATCATCACGGGCGACATGACCCGCTTCAACCGCTCCCGCGCCGACGTCGTCAAGCAGACGGTGCTGGGCGTCTCCCTCGGCGAGTTCGTGATCGGCCTCGCCGGCGTGCTTCTCGCCCACGCGGCGGCGACCGGCGACATCGTCGCCATCGTCACCTCGTCCGTCGGGTTCGTCGGCCTGTTCATCGTCCTCACCGGCACGCTGAAGATCAACGACTGGAACCTGTACTCCTCCACGCTCGGCCTGGTGAACTTCATCTCCACCGCCTTCGGGAAGAACCTCCACCGCGTCACCACGACCATCGTCCTCGGCGTGGTGGGATCGGTGCTTGCGGCGGTCGGCATCCTCGGCCAGTTCACCGAGTTCCTCGTCGTGCTCAGCGTCGCGTTCCCGCCGATCGCCGGGATCATGGTCGCCGAGTACTACGTGGTGCGCCGCTGGCGTCCCGAGCTCGACGCGACCCGCGAGGCCGGCACCCTGCCCGGCACCGCGCCCCGGATCGTCCCGGCCACGATCGTCGTCTGGCTGGTGTCCTCGCTGGTCGGCTACTTCGTGACCTGGGGCATCCCCTCGCTGCTCAGCCTCTTCCTGTCGATGGTGCTCTACATCGTCGCCGGCAAGCTCGGCTGGGTGCGCGGCGTCGGCGTCGCGACCACCCGGCAGGCGGACCCCGTCGACAGCGCCCCCGCCGCGGTCTGAGCAGACCCGCCGGACACGAACCACCTCCACGAAAGCGAGCATCATGCACATCGGCATCGACGTCGGCGGCACCAACACCGACGCCGTCCTCATGGACGGCACCCGCACCCTGGCCGGGGTCAAGCACTCCACGACCCCGGACGTGACGAGCGGGATCGTCCAGGCCATCGAAGACCTCCGTGCGGGGCACTCCTTCGAGGGCGGCGACATCGACGCGGTGATGATCGGCACGACGCACTTCATCAATGCGCTCGTGCAGGCGAGCCGGCTCGCTCCGGTCGCGGCGCTCCGACTCGGCCTGCCCGCGACGCGGGCCCTGCCGCCGCTGATCGACTGGCCGGAGGTTCTCGTCGCGGCCACCCAGGCACGCAGCTACTTGGCGCACGGCGGCTACGAGTTCGACGGCCGCCCGATCTCGCCGCTCGACCCCGACGAGATCCGCGCGCACGCCGAGGACATGAAGGCGAACGGCATCCGCTCGGTGGCCATCTCGTCGGTGTTCAGCCCGGTCAACCACGACCTCGAAGTGCAGGCGGCCGAGATCGTCGCCTCGGTGCTCGGAGAGGACGCCGCCATCTCGCTGTCGCATGAGATCGGCCGCATCGGACTGCTGGAGCGCGAGAACGCGACGATCATCAACGCCGCCCTCCGCGAGCTCGCGTCGGAGATCGTCGACGGGCTCACCTCGGCGGTCCGTGCGCAGGGCATCGAAGCGCCGATCTTCCTCAGCCAGAACGACGGCACGCTCATGGACGAGGACTACGTGCGCCGCTACCCGGTCGCGACCTTCGCCTCCGGCCCCACCAACTCGATGCGCGGGGCGGCGGCCACCAGCGGCCTCGTCGACTGCGCCGTCATCGACGTGGGCGGCACCACCGCCGACATCGGCCTGCTCATCAACGGCTTCCCGCGGGAGACGGCGAACGAGGTGAAGGTCGCCGGCATCCGCACGAACTTCCGTATGCCGGACGTGCTCTCCCTCGGCATCGGCGGCGGCAGCATCGTCGACGAGGAGACGGCCGAGGTGGGCCCGGCCTCGGTCGGCTACCGGCTGACGACGGAGGCTCTGGTCTTCGGGGGCTCGACCCTCACGGCCACCGACATCGCGGTCGCCGCCGGTCGTGCGCAGGTGGGGGACCCCGCCAAGGTCGCGCACCTCGACCCCGCGTTCGTGGAGCGCGTGCTCGCCCGCATCGCGGAGCGCGTGGCGGAGGCGGTGGACCGCATGCGCACGTCGCCGGAGCCCATCGCGGTCGTGGCCGTCGGCGGCGGGTCCATCCTGCTGCCCGACGAGCTGCCCCTGTTCGGCACCGTCCATCGCCCGGAGAACTATGCGGTCGCGAACGCCATCGGCGCCTCGATCGCCCAGGTCGGCGGCGAGATCGACAAGGTCTACGCGATCGAGCCGGGCCGTCGCGACGAGACGATCGCGGAGGTGCGCGCCGAGGCCGTCGACAAGGCCATCGCGGCCGGCGCCAAGCCCGCGACCGTGTCGATCATCGACTTCGACGAGGTCCCCATCCCGTATCTTCCCGGCAACGCGACGCGCATCCGCGTGAAGGCCGTCGGCGACCTCGACATGGGGGCCTGACATGAGCACGACGATCACCGCGGCCGACATCGACGGTCTCGCTCGCGGCGCGGCCGTGCTCGGCACCGGCGGGGGCGGCGACCCGTACATCGGCGCGCTCCTCGCCCGCCAGGCCCTCGCCTCGGGAGACGTCACGGTCGTGGCGCTCGACGAGGTGCCGGACGACGCCCTCGTGCTGTTCGTCGCCATGATGGGCGCGCCCACCGTCATGGTCGAGAAGCTGCCGAGCCTCGCGGAGGTCATCGAGCCGGTCAAGGCGCTCGGGATCCACCTCGGCCGCCCGGTCACCCACATCGCCTGCGCCGAGGTCGGCGGCGTGAACTCGACGATCCCGATCGCCGCCGCCGCCGCGCTCGGGCTGCCGCTCGTCGACGCGGACGGCATGGGTCGCGCCTTCCCCGAGCTGCAGATGGTGCTCCCGACGCTGTACGGCGTGACGGCCTCGCCGCTCGCCTTCAGCGACGAGAAGGGGAACACGGGGGTGCTGCAGACCGCCGACAACTCCTGGACCGAGCGCATCGCCCGCGTCGCGTGCGTCGAGATGGGCTGCTCCGTCATGATCTCCGGCTTCTCGATGTCGGGTGCCGCCGCACGCCAGTCGCTGGTGGCGGGATCGCTGTCCCGGTGCATCGACATCGGTCAGCGGATCGCGGAGGCCCGCGAGGCGAAGACCGACCCGGTCGCCGCCGTCGTCGAGCTCCTCGGCGGTCGCGAGCTGTTCGGTGGCAAGGTCGCCGACGTGAACCGGGCCACGACGACCGGCTTCGCGCGCGGTCGGGCACGGATCGACGGAGAGAGCGGAGCCTCGCTGACGCTGCAGTTCCAGAACGAGCACCTCGTCGCGGAGGCGGACGGGCGGGTGCTGGCGACCACCCCCGACCTCATCATGGTCCTCGACGGCGAGTCGGGGGAGCCCGTCACGACCGAGGGGCTGCGCTACGGCCAGCGCGTCCGCGTGATCGCCGCTCCCGCTGATGAGCGCTGGCACTCGGACGCGGCTCTCGCGATGGTCGGCCCGGGGTACTTCGGCTACGACATCCCGGCGCACCGGTTCGACGGCACGGTCTCCGCCGGAGACGCCGCGGCAGGGGCCGCCGCATGAGCTGGGAGCTGACCGCGGCAGACCTGCCCGACCTCGCCCGCGGCGCCACGCTGCTCGGCACCGGCGGCGGGGGCGACCCCTACATCGGCAAGATGCTGGTGGAGCGCGTGCTCGGCGACGGGGCGATCACGATCCTCGACCCGGACGACCTCGCCGACGACCTCTTCGTCATCCCGACCGCGCAGATGGGGGCGCCGACGGTGATGGTCGAGAAGATCCCCGCCGGCACCGAGCCCACCCTCGCCCTGCGCACCCTGGAGGACCACCTGGGACGCCGGGCCGATGCCACCATGCCGATCGAGTGCGGGGGGATCAACTCGATGATCCCGCTCATCGTCGCCGCGGAGACCGGTCTTCCGGTCGTGGACGCGGACGGCATGGGCCGGGCGTTCCCCGAGCTGTCGATGGAGACCTTCGCGGTCTACGGCGTGCACGGCTCGCCGCTCGCGCTCGCCGGAGAGCGCGGGGAGCGCGTCGTCATCGACACGGGAGACGACGATCGTCAGATGGAGTGGCTCGCCCGCGGCATCACGATCCGGCTGGGTGGCGTCGGTCACATCGCCGAGTACGCCATGACCGGGGCCGACGTGCGGCGCACGGCGGTGCCGCGCACCATCTCGATGGCTCTCGCCCTGGGCCGAGCGATCCGGCTCGCCCGGGACGAGCACCGCTCGCCGTTCGAGGCGATCGCCGCGACGCTCGCGACCACGCTCTACCCGCATGTGCGCGAGCTCTGCGTCGGGAAGGTGGTGGATGTCGAACGACGGACCACCGAGGGTTTCGCGAAAGGGCGGGCGGTCATCGCTCCGCTCGGCGCCGCGGAGGACGACACGTTCGAGATCGCCTTCCAGAACGAGAACCTCACCGCGCGGCGGGCTGGACGGCTCGTCGCGATCGTTCCCGATCTCATCTGCGTCGTCGACCACGAGACCGCCGAGCCCATCACCACGGAGGGCCTCCGCTACGGTCAGCGCGTCCGGGTGCTCGGCATCTCGACGCCGGCGATGATGCGCACCCCCGAGGCTCTGGCCGCTTTCGGGCCCTCCGCCTTCGGCCTGACCGAGGAGTTCGCTCCCGTCGAGGGGATGGCCGCGTCCTAGGCTGGATCCCATGAGGCTGGAGCGGGACGACCTGGAGGCGCTCGCCCGCGGGTACGCCCTGCTCGGCTCCGGCGGCGGCGGGTCCACGACGATGCTCGAACTCATCCTCGGCACCACCGCGCCCTGGCCCCTCGACGTCGCGCCGGTGGACGCGCTGGACCCCGCCACGCCCTGTCTCGGCGTGGCCTTCGTCGGGTCGACGATGCTGCTCGGCGAGCGGATGCCCGGTGCCGCGCCCTTCGCCCCGCTGCTGCGGGCGGTGGAGAGATGGCTCGGGCATCCCGTCCCGGCGGTGTGCTCGCTCGAGGGTGGAGGGATGAACGGCCTCGCGCCGCTCACTCTGGCCGGATCGCACACCGTGGTGGACGCCGACTGCACGGGGCGTGCGGTGCCGGGACTCGATCAGATGTCGCTGTTCGTCGACCGCGTGCCGGGACTGGTCTTCGCGTGCGAGACCGGGGCCGACGGGGTGGCGCTCGTGGAGGCGACGAGGGCGATCGATGCGGAGCGTGTGGTGCGTTCGGCCATCATCCAGGCCGGAGGCGTCGGCTGCGCCGTTCTCGCCGGCTTCACCGTCGGCGATCTGCGCGAGCACGCCATCGCCGACCACCTCGCCCGCGCGCTCGCCCTCGGCCGCAGCTTCCTGGTGCACCGGGCGGCACCGCTGCCGGTCCTTGCCGAGGTGCTCGGGGGGACGCTGCTCGCCGAGGGCCGCATCGTGACCACCGCGTCCTCCGCAGCCGACCCGCACGTGAACGCGGTCGAGATCGCCGGACTCGGCGGAGCGGTGCACCGCATCGTCACCCGGTCCGAGACCCTCGCGGTGCTCACCGACGGCCTGCTGGTGGCCGCGGCGCCCGAGATCATCGTCCTCCTGGACGCCGTGTCCCGAGACGTCCTCGAAGTCACCGAGCTGGCCCCGGGGCGCACCGTGGCGGCCCTCGCCCTCCCCGCTCCCGCATGGTGGAACGCCCGCCCCGAGCGTCGGGCCCGGGTGGTGCCTTCCGCCTACGGACTCGTCGATCTGGACGCGGCGTGAGCGGGGCGCTCGCGCTGCCGGCGCTGCTGGCGCAGGAGGAGAACGGCGTCCTCCGCCACGTCGCGGGCCCGCGGGATGTCGCGTGGGACGCGGTGGTGGTGGAAGCCGGCGAGTCCGACCTGCCCGACGAGGGCATCGGCCGGCTCGCGATCCTCACGTCCGGGGCGCCGATCGCCACCTGGCAGCAGGACGCGATGCTGCGCCGGGTCCGTGACCGCGGGTTCACGGGGCTCGCGCTCCCCGGCGCCGCCGGTGTCGACCCCGGGGCGCTCCGCCTCGCGGACCGGATCGGTCTCGCCCTGCTCGACGTCGAGAGGCCGGTCCAGCTCGCCCGCGCCTGCTGGATGCTCATCGAGGCCCGCGACGCTCTGACGCTCACGCGGGTGCGCAAGGTCGCGCAGTCGTTCGAGTACGCCGCCGACGACCTCGGCGACCTGCTCGGACACCTCGCGGCGAACCTCGGTCTGGGCGTCGCCCTCGTCGACGCCGCGGGAGTGCTCCGTGAAGCCGGCGGACACCTGGACGCCGAACTGCACGCGGCGATCCGCTTCGACGCGTGGAGCGACAGTGCCAGGGCGGGGGAGGGCACGGCCGCCTCGGTGCGGGTGGACAGCCCCGGCCGGTCCGGTCTGCGTCTCGTCCTGTTCGGCCACGGCTTCGGAGAGGCACAGCTGCGGTCGCTCCTGGTGGCCGCGGAGGTCGCCATGCCCGCGGTGGCCGCCCGCATCCTCATCGACGAGATCGCGGCCGTCAACGACGTCGCGGCATCGTCGGGCCTGCTGCGGGACTTCGTCGAGCTCCGCGGAGCCGCCGATGCCGATGTGGAACGGCGCATGGCGGAGCGGGGGTGGCGCACCGGCGGGCATCACCTCGGCTTCCGCATGGTGGCGCGCAGCCGGGTGGAGCCGCTCGCACTCCTCCGTGCGATCAGGCCCGGCCTCAGCGCGATCGACGCCGAGGCGCACGCGACCACGGCGGGTCGAGGCCTCAGCGGCTGGCTCTCGTTCGCTGAGGCCCCGGGGCCCGATCGCATCGAGCGGGCCGTGACGGCACTGCGCGACCTCCACCTCACGGCACTGCGCGACTTCGCCGTGGCGACCGGGGTGGGCTCGGCGCAGACCGGGCCGGAAGGACTGGCGGCGACCCTCGACGAGGCCGGCGACGCCGCACGGATCGCCGCGGCCCGGTCGGCCACCGGATGGTTCGTCCGCGTCGACAGCCTCGGGCTCGAACAGCTCCTGCTCGCCTGGACCGGCAACGACACCTTCGTCCCGGCCGCGCAGTCGCTGCTCGCCCCTCTGGCCGAGGGGAACGGGGAACTGCTCAGGACCCTGTCGGCCTACCTCGACCACGAGTCCGGCATCGCGGCCACCGCGGCCGCTCTCGGGCTGCATCGCAACACGGTGGCCGTACGGATCCGCCGGGTCCAGGAGCTCCTCGGGATCGACATGAACGACCCCGAGGCGCGGCTGGCGCTGCATCTCGCGTGCCGGGCGGTGCTGCCGGGCTGAGCCCGGAGCACACCGTCCGGGGTCACTCCGGGTCGCCGTGCAGCATCCAGGCGATCCCGAAGCGGTCGACGAGCATCCCGAACGTCCCGCCCCACGGCGGCACATCGAGCGGCATCGTGATCGTGGCGCCTTCGGAGAGGCGGTCCCACACCTGCCGGGTGACCTCCTGGGTGTTGCCGCTCAGGGACACGGAGACGCCCTGCGGCTTCTCGTAGGTCATGCCCTCCGGGGTGTCCGAGGCCATGAGCACGAGGCCGTCGGGGGTCGTGAGCTGCGCATGCATCACGAGGTCCTTCTGGCTCGGATCCTGCACCATGTCGGGGAAGTCGCCGAAGACCGTGATGTCAAGATCTCCGCCGAGGACTCCCCGGTAGAACTCCATGGCCTCGCGGGCCTCGGTGCGGAAGGACAGGTAGGGATTGAGGTTCGCCATGCGTGCTCCTGGTCGCTCGACTACTGGAAGACCCCCGCCCCTCCTCAGTCTGCGCGCGCCGGCACCGCCTCGGCAAGCCATTCTGTGAACGTCTGCGTCCCGCGCACGGCATCCGGTCCCGGCAGCGCCTTCCCCGCGCGCATCCCCGCCATTTGCGGGCCGGGCACGTTCAGCGCCGGGATCCAGCCGCGGTACCCGATGCGCCGCGCGTACGCCCGCACCATGTCAGCGAGCTGCTCTTCGCGGGGGCCGGCGAAGTCAGGCACTCGACCCTGCGCGTCCCCGATCGCGAGCGTGACGAGCCGCTCCGCGACCTCGCGGGCCGCCACCGGCTGCGTGCGCGCACGCGGGGCGAGATGCAGCGGCCCCGCCTTCGCGCGCCCGAACATCTGCGCGGCGAACTCGTGGAACTGCGTGGCTCGGAGGATTGTGGAGGGGACGGCGGACGCGGACACCAGCTTCTCCTGGGCCACTTTGCCCGCGTAGTAGTCGTAGGGGATCCGGTCGATGCCGACGATGGAGAGCAGGACGACGTGTCCCACGCCGGTGTCCGCGGCGGCGGCGAGGAGGTTCCCGGTGGCGGCGGTGAAGAACTCGATCGCCGTGCTCGCCTTCAGGGTCTCGACGCTCACGACATCGATCACGGCATCGGCTCCGGTCAGCGCCGCCTCCAGCCCGCGCCCGCTGACCAGATCGACGCCGTGCGAACGACTGAGCACGACGGCCTCATGACCGGCGCCCCGGACGGCCTCCACCGTGGGCGTGCCGACGACGCCAGTCCCTCCTGCGACGACGATCCTCATGCGTCGATCCTCACTCCCGATCCAGCCCGAAAGTGCGCTTCACGAGCGCCTGCACATCACGGTCGAGCCCGTCGATGCGGGCGTTGACGCCGTCGATGCGCGTGCCGACCGCGTCGAAGCGGGTATTGACCGCATCGAAGCGCGCGGTCATCTCGTTCCGCAGGCCCCCGATCTCGCTGCGGAGGACGCGGATGAACAGCGTCGAGACGACCGTGAGCATGCCCATCATCAGCGCCGTGAACGCGCCGATCATGGTCCAGACCTGCGCACCGTCCATGGTTTCCATCCCCTCATCGTGGCACCGGATCCTTCAGCCTGCCAGCATCCTGGCGGACGCCACGCCCGGCCCCTCGCGCTCTGTGGAGACACCGGAGATCGCGGGAATTGGGGAGGAAGGGCCGGGTGAGGATCCCTCCTCACCCGGCCCTCGGTCAGTCGCCCTTCACGTTCACGAGCTGTCGCAGCGTGTGCCGGATCCGCACCAGGCTCGCCGCATCCTCCATCACCCGATCGATGGGCTTGTAGGCCTGGGGGATCTCATCGATGAAGGCGTCGGTGTCCCGGAACTCGATGCCGGCCATCGCCTCCCGCAGCTGCGCGTGGGTGAACGTCTTCCGCGCCGCGGACCGCGAGTACTCCCGCCCGGCACCGTGCGGGGAGGAGTTCAGCGACAGCGGGTCGCCGAGCCCCTCCACCACGTACGATGCCGTGCCCATCGACCCGGGGATGAGTCCGGGCCGACCCGCGTCCGCCTGGATCGCGCCCTTACGGGACACCCAGACGCGCTTTCCGAAGTGCATCTC
Organism: Microbacterium sp. ER1; assembly: GCF_023383675.1. Taxonomy (NCBI): domain Bacteria; kingdom Bacillati; phylum Actinomycetota; class Actinomycetes; order Micrococcales; family Microbacteriaceae; genus Microbacterium; species Microbacterium sp. ER1. The sequence goes on along the minus strand of NZ_QCXO01000137.1, from coordinate 126,506 downwards.
CGACTCCGTGAAGTTGTGGTGGCAGTTGATCCGCTCCTCCTCCTCGACCGGAGCGCCGAGGAAGTCGGAGAGCTGCCGGATGACGCGGTCCATCATCTCCTCGCGGTTCAGCAACGCGAAGTGCTGTGCCCACCGGAGCTCGCGGATGTAGCGCGTGAACTCCGGCGTGCCCTCGACGAGGTAGGCCAGGTCGGGGTCGGGCAAATCGATCCACCACTGCTTCGCCAGCCGCTGCGCGACCGCGATGTGGTGCCCGGCGATCTTGTTGCCCACGCCGCGGGACCCGGAATGCAGGAACAGCCAGACCCGGTCGAGCTCGTCCACCGACACCTCGATGAAGTGGTTCCCCGAGCCGAGCGTGCCGAGCTGGAGCCGCCAGTTCTTCGCGTAGCCCTCGGGGTCGAACTCGGCCGCACGTGCTCGCTCCTCCAGCTCGGCGATGCGCGGTGCGGCGGTCGCCACGACCTTGTTGTTGTAGCGCCCGGCGGACAGCGGGATCGCGCGCTCGATCTGCTCCCGGAGCGCGGCGAGGTCGCGCCCGTCGAGGTCGTCCTTCGTGAACGGCGTGCGGACGGCGATCATGCCGCAGCCGATGTCGACGCCGACGGCCGCGGGGATGATCGCGCCGAGCGTCGGGATGACAGACCCGACGGTCGCGCCCTTGCCGAGGTGCGCATCCGGCATCAGCGCCAGGTGCGGGTGGATGAACGGCATGCGTGAGGTGGTGCGGGCCTGATCGAGGGTCTTCTCATCGATCAGGGACGCCCACGACAGCAGCCGCGCGGAGAGCCTCTCCATGATTCCTTTCCTTGTGGTGGTGTCCGGCCACAGGTCAGGGAGTCTTCCGACGGAAAACGCCCCGGACCTGACGGTGCGGGGCGTTGCGAGAGCGGATGCTGTCACACGGCGCGCGCCGGAGGGTACGACTCGTCGCGGTCATTGCGCTTCTGCGGAAGCGGCAATGCCACGTTCTGGGGAAGATTCCGCGGGGCGGTCATCCGTCGTCTCCTTGGCTGGTGTGCGGCGCCGGTCGGCACAGCCTTGCCACCCTAGGCGGCGACACGCCCGGGCGTCAAGCGTCCTTCGGCGGGTTGTACATGAACTCGAGCCGGATGCCGTCGGCGTCCTCGACGAAGGAGGCGTAGTACCGCTCGCTGTACCGCGGATACTCCTTCGGCTCGCGCACCGCGGTCCAGCCGGCGTCGAGGGCGAGGTCGTGGAGTCGGTCGACCTCGGCGCGCGACGGCACCGCGAAGGCCATGTGCTGCCAGCCGACGCGGCCGTGGCGGTGAGGGGTGGAGTCGTCGTCCCACGTGTAGAGGATGATCTCGGTCTCGTCGCCGGTGTGCCAGGAGATCGAGTGATCGTCCTCCCCACCGAGCTCGTAGCCGAGCGCGGTGAGCACGGGATGGAACTGCGCGCGTCCGCGCTCCAGGTCGGCGACGGTGATGCCCAGGTGATCGAGGAGAGCCATGCGCCCAGTCTGTCAGCGCAGCGGTCGCCTGTCAGTGCGGAGCGTGGTATTCGGCTTCGCCGCGCTTCCAGTAGCCCTTCACGACGGCGTTCGCGCTGTCCACGCCCCAGCGTGCGAGCAGGGCCCGGCCGGGCTTCACGATGGACTGCTCGGCGGCGATGAACACGAACGGGTCGTCTCCCACGACGTCGTCCGCGGTCAGCGCGTCGAGGAAGGCGATCAGCGCGGAGCCGGCCGGCGCGTCGCCGCGGTGCAGCCACTCGACAGGCACCGGAGCGTCGATCTCGATCTCGCGGCCGGCCGACACCGTCTCGATGACGATGCGTGCGGGGGTGCCGGCGGGGATGAGGGCGGCGAAGCGACGGATCGCGGGGATGGCGGTCTCGTCGCCGACGAGGAGCCATGATCCCGGCTCTCCGGTGAGGACGGCGGCGCCGCGCGGCCCGCCGACGCCGATGGTCGACCCGAGCGGGGCGTTCGCGGCCCACGGGGCGGCCACGCCCTGATCGCCGTGCACGGCGAACTCCACGTCGAGCCAGTCGTCACCCCAGGCGAGGGGCGTGTACTCGCGGCTCGGGGAGGCCCGCAGCTCCTCCACCGAGTCCACGGGGCCGCTCGGGAAGAAGAGCCGCATGTGGTCGTCGGAACCCGGGGAGTCGAAGCCGGCGAGGTCGGGCCCGGACAGGCGGACGCGCACGAAATCCGGAGCGAGCCATTCGCGGGCGCTCAGCGTGACGTTGCGGAAGCGCAGCTCGAGGCCGCGACGCTCGATCGAGAAACCGGATTTCGTATCGCTCATAAAGTAAGGCTAACCTAAAAACCGACGCGGTCGGCTCGCCCGCCCGTCGGACCGGCGCCCCACGAGGGCGCACACATCCCCGCAGAACAGGAGTCTCTCCATGTCCGTGCCCAGAACCCTCACCGCCACGAGCGTCGCTCTCGTCGGCCTGCTCGCCCTCTCCGGCTGCGCGTCCGGCGGCGAAGCCGAACCCGAAGAGACGACGGCGGAATCGGGGACCGTGACCATCGAGGACAACACCGGCACGCACGAGATCACCACGCCGCCGGCCTCGGTCGTCGCTCTGGACAACCGGACCTTCCAGACCCTCTCCGACTGGGGCATCGAGCTCTCCGCCGGCGCGGTCTCCCTCATGCCGGAGACCGTCTCCTACGTGAAGGACGAGGACATCGTCGACATCGGCCTGCACTCCGAGCCCGACCTCGAGGCCATCGTCGCCGCCGACCCCGACCTCATCATCAGCGGCCAGCGGTTCACGCAGCACAACGAGGCCATCGCCGAGCTCGTCCCTGACGCCACGATCATCGACCTGGAGCCGCGGGACGGCGAGCCCTTCGACGAGGAGCTCAAGCGGCAGACCACCGCCCTGGGCGAGATCTTCGGCAAGCAGGACGAGGCACAGAAGCTCGTCGAGGAGTTCGACGCCGCTGTGGACCGCGCGAAGGCGGCCTACGACGACGCCGACACCGTCATGGCGGTGAACACTTCGGGCGGGCAGATCGGCTACCTCGCTCCGACCGTCGGCCGCTCGCTGGGACCGATCTACGACATGCTCGGCCTGACGCCGGCACTGCAGGTCGACGACGCGACCGACGACCACCAGGGCGACGAGATCTCGGTCGAGGCCATCGCCGCCTCGAACCCCGACTGGATCCTCGTGCTCGACCGCGACGCCGTGTTCGCGGCGGAGACGCCGGACTACGTGCAGGCGGCGGAGATCATCGAGAACTCCGAGGCGCTCACCGGCGTCACTGCGGTGAAGGACGACCAGATCGTCTACATGCCCACGGATACCTACCTCAACGAGAGCATCCAGACGTACACGACGTTCCTCAACGACCTCGCCGACGCGCTCGAGAAGAGCGCCGACAAGTAAGGGCTGTGCGGCGGCGTCCCGACCGGGGCGCCGCCGCCGGCATCCCCCATGACCTCTCCTCTCCTCACATCGACATCGCGATCGTCCGCACGGCTGTTCGATCCGAAGCTGCTCATCGGCGTCCTCGTCGTGGCGGCGCTCCTGGTGATCTCGCTCTTCACCGGCGTGTACGACATCGCCGGCGCGGACGACGGCGCGCAGATGTTCCAGATCACCCGCGTTCCCCGCACGATCGCGCTGGTGCTCGCCGGCGCGGCGATGGCGATGGCCGGCCTCGTCATGCAGCTGCTCACGCAGAACCGCTTCGTCGAGCCGACCACCACCGGGACCACGGAGTGGGCGGGACTCGGGCTCCTCGCCGTGATGGTGCTCGTGCCGCAGCCCTCGCTTCCGCTGCGCATGGCCGGAGCCGTGCTCGCCGCGTTCGTCGGCACGATGGTGTTCTTCGCGTTCCTCCGCCGCGTCGCGTTGAAGTCGTCGCTCATCGTGCCCATCGTCGGCATCATGCTGGGCGCGGTGGTCGGCGCCATCACGACCTACTTCGCCCTCGCCACGAACTCGCTGCAGATCATCGGCGTCTGGTTCGCGGGCAGCTTCACGTCGGTCATGCGCGGCCAGTACGAGATGCTGTGGATCGTCGCCATCATCGGCGTCATCGTCTTCCTCGTGGCCGACCGGCTGACCATCGCCGGGCTGGGGGAGGAGATCGCCACCAACGTCGGGGTGAACTACAACCGGATGATCCTGCTCGGCACCGCGCTGATCGCGGTGACGACCGGCGTGGTGACCGTCGTCGTCGGCAACCTCCCCTTCCTGGGGCTCATCGTCCCGAACATCGTCTCGATGGTCCGTGGTGACGACCTGCGCAGCAATCTGCCGTGGGTGTGTCTTCTTGGCATCGCGATCGTCACCGCCTGCGACATCATCGGGCGGACGATCATCATGCCGTTCGAGGTGCCGGTGTCGCTGATCCTCGGTGTCGTCGGCGCGGTCGTGTTCGTGCTCCTCCTCCTTCGGCAGCGTCGTCGTGGCTGAGGCGACGATGACGGCGACCACGGCCCCGCGGACGACGCGGTCGGCCGGGGCGTTCACGACCGCACGGGCGCGCCGCCGCTACATCGTCGTGCTGGTGGTGCTCGGCGTGATCGCCCTCGGTTCCGCCTTCGGTCTCCTCGCCTGGGACAACCCGCTCCCCGTCGGCACCCCCGGCTTCTGGCGCATCGCGCAGCACCGCGCGACCGCCGTGGTCGTGATGGCGCTCGTCGCGGTCGCCCAGGCCGTCGCCACGGTGAGCTTCCAGACGGTCACGAACAACCGGATCATCACTCCCTCGATCATGGGCTTCGAGTCGTTGTACCGCGTCGTGCAGACCACGACCGTGTACCTCTTCGGGGTGGCGGGTCTGGTGGCGATCCAGGGCGTCGGCCAGTTCGCCCTCCAGGTGCTCGTCATGGTCGGGCTCGCCGTCGTGCTCTACGGGTGGCTGCTGTCGGGCCGATACGGCAACCTCCAGATCATGCTGCTCGTGGGCATCGTGATCGGGGGAGGCCTCGGGGCGATCGCCACCTTCATGCAGCGGCTGCTCACCCCCAGCGAGTTCGATGTGCTCGCCGCCCGGCTGTTCGGCAACGTCTCCAACGCCGACCCTTCGTACCTCCCGCTCGCGGTCCCGCTCGTGATCGCGGCGTCCGCCCTGCTGTGGCTGCGGTCCCGGCGGTTGAACGTGCTCGCGCTCGGTCCCGATGCCGCGCGATCGCTGGGGCTCGACCACCGCAGGGAGCAGTTCCTCGTCCTGACGCTCGTCGCGGTGCTGATGGCCACCTCCACCGCCCTGGTCGGACCGATGACCTTCCTGGGCTTCCTCGTGGCGACGCTCGCCTACCAGTTCGCCGACACGCACGACCATCGGCTGATCTTCCCGGTCGCCGTCCTCACCGCGTTCTCGATCCTGGCGGGGGCGTACTTCGTCATGAAGAACGTCTTCTACGCGCAGGGCATGGTGTCGATCCTCATCGAGATCGTGGGCGGCACCGTGTTCCTCATCGTCATCCTCCGAAAGGGCAGACTGTGATCGCACTCGACGGCGTCCGCCGTGACTACAGCAGCGAGGTGGCGATCGGCCCCGTCGACCTCCGGATCCCGACCGGCGGGATCACGGCCCTCATCGGGCCGAACGGTGCCGGCAAATCGACGCTCCTGACCATGATCGGCCGGCTGAACGGGATGGACGCCGGAGCCATCGAGATCGCCGGGCTCGACGTCGCCTCCACGAAGTCGAAGGATCTGGCCAAGGTGGTCTCGATCCTCCGCCAGGAGAACCACTTCGTGACCAGGCTCACCGTGCGGCAGCTCGTGGGTTTCGGCCGCTTCCCGCACTCCCAGGGCCGGTTGACGAGGGCCGACGAGGAGGTCATCAGCCAGGCGATCGACTTCCTCGATCTAGGGGCGCTCGAGGGGCGCTACCTCGACGAGCTCTCGGGCGGGCAGCGGCAGCGGGCCTACGTGGCCATGGTCCTCGCGCAGGACACGGAGTTCGTGCTGCTGGACGAGCCCCTCAACAACCTCGACATGCGGCACGCCGTGCAGATGATGAAGCACCTGCGGCGGGCGGCGGAGGAGCTCGGGCGCACGATCGTCATCGTGCTGCACGACATCAACTTCGCCGGGCACTACGCCGACCACATCTGCGCCATGAAGGACGGCCGGGTGGTGGAGTTCGGCCCGCCGGCGGAGATCATGACGGACGACGTGCTGAGCCGGGTGTTCGACACCCCGGTGCAGGTCGTGGAGGGCCCGTCCGGCCCCCTCGCCGTCTACTACTGACGGGCGTCAGAGCTCGACGCCATGGTCCTCGTCGTTCACGCCCGCGTTGTGACCGCGGCGGGACTCGTAGCCGAGGAACCAGCCGAACCACACGATCGCGGCGAGCAGCACGCCCAGCCAGACGTTCTGGAAGATGAGGCCGAGGACGACACCGGCGATCAGCAGGCCGACCGTGACGAAGATGCGCAGGGCGGTACGGGACATGCGCTCAGCATACGTCGGTCGCTGCGATCACAGACCGATCAGCGTCGGCGGTGGTCCTCCGGCGCGAGCCGGGGCCCGCGCCGCGCCTCGGCGACGCCGCTCGCGAAGATGAGCCGGATGACGCGCTGCCGGTGGCCGGCCCAGGGTGCGAGCAGTTCGACCATTCCGGCATCGTCCGTGCGGTGCCCGGTCAGGGCATGCCCGACCTCGTGCGCCAGGTGGTAGTCGCCCACGCTGACCGCATCGGGGTCGCCCAGCGCGCGGATCCGGGTCTCCGCAGCGGTCCAGACGCCGACTCCGGGCAGGCTCGTGAGCACGCGGTCACGGTCAGGGCCGGTCGTGGCCGCTCGGACGGCAGCGGCGATGCGGTCGCCGCGCTCCGCTGCCCGCACGATGGTCTTCGACTGGGGCGGCTCCACTCCGGCGCGATGCCACGCCCAGGACGGGATGCGTCGCCACTGCGCCGCCGTGGGAGCGACGGCCATCGGTCGCGGCGTCGGCCCCGGTGCCGGGTCGCCGTAGCGCGACACGAGGTACCTCCAGGCGCCGAAGGCCTGCATGGAGGTGACCTTCTGCTCGAGGATGCCGCAGGCGAGGGCATCGAAGACCTCATCCGTCCGCGCGAGCCGGATGCCGGGGTGCCGCCGGGCCGCCTCGGCGATGAGGGGGTGCAGGGAGGGATCGAAGCCGGTCGGGTCGTCGCCGGCACCGCACAGCGCCGGCACGAGGGCGAGGGCGTGCTCGGCACCCGGGCCCCAGGCGGTCGCCTTGACCTCGTTCCCCGACATCCGCAGGGCGAGCGTCGACGGACCCTGCGGCGTGCGGACCGCGCGCCAGATGACCGGGCCGTCGAAGACCGTCGTCGGATCGGTGCCGCCGCGGCGCAGCATGCCGACGGTGCGCCGGAGATCGAGCGGATGCGGCGGGCGGTACGTCGTCTCCCGCGGAGAGTCCGCGCGGACGGCGCCCGCCGTCGCGGGGGCGGCGGCGAGGGTCATGCGCCCACCCTACGCGCGGCTCCTGACACCGGCCTCCCGGCGACGGGAGCGCGTCAGAAGCGGTCGGGCGACGGGGTTCCGTGGCCGTAGCGGATGACGACGTCGGCGTGACGGTCGAACCGGTAGCCGATGCCGCGCACGGTACGGACGATGTCCTCGTAGCGGCCGAGCTTCGCCCGCAGCCGGCGCACGTGCACGTCGATCGTGCGCTCGCCCGGCGTCTCGTCGTCCTGGGCCTGCCAGAGGGCGGCGACCAGCTCGCTGCGCTCGATCGTGCGGCCCTCGCGGAGGACGAGGTACTGCAGCAGCTCGAACTCCTTGTAGGTGAAGGCGGCGGATTCGCCGTCGATGAGCACGCGCTTGCGGGAGATGTCGACGGTGACACCGGACTCCTCGGGCGTGGTCTCCTCCTCGGCGGCGGCCTTGGTGCGGGCGATCGCGCCGGGCTCCTGCAGGGCGAGACGCACGACGTCGAGGTCTCGGCCGCCGGAGCCGTGCGGGGCGAGGGCGACGGTGGCGTGGGTCTCGGCGCCGGGCGCGAGCTCGGCCAGCGTGCGGCGGAGGGCGTCGACGAGCAGCGGAAGGCTCACACCGGCTTCGGCGGCCTTGATCTCGTCCAGGCCGACGTAGAGGGCGAAGCCGCGGGGCGAACGGACGGCGGGGAGGTCGGCGCCGGCCGGGCCCAGCGGGGCCGACGACTCGGCGGGTCGGACGGTGCGGTTGGGGGCGGTGACGGCGGGACGCTCGAGAAGGGCGGAGTTCGACATGATGATGGGTCCTCAGGACGTGAGCCCGACGGGAGGGGGCTCGGATGCGTTGCACGAATGACCGGCGGAGCCGGGGAAGCGAGCACGGGTGTGTGCTCGGGACGCTGCTCTCGCAGATGGCGAGGAGTCAGGTCAGGCGAGGTGGCTGTTCGTTCAGCGACACATTCGGCAACACATGTCAACGCGACCGGGCATCATCATCCCGGCAGTCCCGTTCGCCTCCTGGGCGGACAAAGGGCGTGCGTTGATGGTCATGGGGGGATTATGTCCGATCGTGACGGGACATGTCAAAACGCCCGGGCGCGTCGCAAGAGGCGTAACGTGACACGGATGACGATCTCGCACACCGTCGGCGGCTTCATCCTGACCGACGAGAAGGACGCATCGCGGTACACCCTCACGCGCGACGGGAAGCTCGTCAGCGTGCTCGACTACCGGGACGACGGCCACACGGTCGCCCTCACCCGGGCCTACACGGTCCCGGCATTCCGCGGGAACGGGTACGCCGGGAAGGTGGTCGAGGGGGCGGTGGCCGACATCGCGGAACGCGGCGACCGCAAGGTGGACGCCGTCTGCTGGTACGTGGCGGAGTGGTTCGCCGCGCACCCCGAGCAGTCGGGCCTTCTCCGCACGCGCTGACCTTCCGGCTTTATGACGAACTGTTACGGCCGCCGCCTGCGAGGATGAGGGCATGAGACTCGCCGAAGCCCTCGCCGCCCGCGCCGACCTGCAGCGCCGCATCGAGCAGCTGCGGGCGCGCATCGTCGCGAACGCCCGGTACCAGGAGGGCGAGGAGCCCGCCGAGGACGCGACGGCGTTGATCGAGGAGGCGGAGGCCGCGTTGACCCGGCTGCAGAGCCTCATCCGCCGCATCAACGTCACGAACGCCCGGCTCGACCTCGGCCCGGACGGGACGATGACCGATGCGCTGGCCGCGCGGGACGTGCTGCGCCTGCGTCACGCCGTGCTCACGGATGCGGCGGCCGCGGCCTCGGGGGCGAACGAGCAGTACCTGCGGCAGATGCGCTCGGAGCTGCGGCAGGTGTCCGCGCTGCCCGTCGCCGCGCTGCGTGCGCGGGCAGATGCGGTCGCCCAGGAGCTCCGAGAGCTCGACAACCGGATCCAGCAGGCGAACTGGTCGCACGACCTCGAGGAGGAGAGCGGAAGTCGGTAGTCGCGACGGAGCGGGCACAACCCTCAGCCGGCGGGGCAAGCCCGGCTCCTGTGGGCGGAGGGCAGCCCTGATCTCGCATCGCGCAGCCCCGCACGCCGCACAGGTGAAGGTGCACAGCGCATTTCGCATCACCGCGTGCCGGCCGCCGCGACGAGGGTGGGTCAGGGGACCTTCCGCTTCCTCCTCGTGACTCGGGAGATGGCGCTCCCGGCACGCCTCGAAGGGAATGTCCGAGGGTCTTCGTACCGTGGGGGTATGCGGATCCTGCACACCTCGGACTGGCACATCGGCCGGACGTTCCATGGCAACTCCACCATGGATGCGCTCGCCGAGGTGCTCGCCGCCCTGACCACGCAGGTCAGGGAGCACGAGGTGGACGTCGTCATCGTCGCGGGCGACGTGTTCGACTCCGCCACGCCCTCGGCCGCCGCCTACACCCTGCTCGGAGACGCTCTCGTCGGTCTGCACGAGACGGGAGCGCGGGTGGTCGTCACCAGTGGCAACCACGACTCCGCCGCGCGGCTGGGGTTCCAGGCCCGACTGCTGCGCGACGGCATCCACGTGCTCACCGATCCCCTCGCGGTCGGCACGCCCGTCACGATCGACGATGCCCACGGTCCCGTGCACTTCTTCGGTATCCCGTACCTGGAGCCCGCGATCGTCCGCCAGCACTGGCCGGAGGGCGACGCCGAGGGGCGGCAGCTGCGCACGCAGGCCCAGACCATGACGCACGCGATGACGCTCGTCCGCGCGGGCATGCAGGAGCACGAGGGCCGGTCGGTCGCCATCGCCCACTGCTTCGCCGCGGGCGTGGAGCCGACGGAGGGTCTCGAGCGCGAGGTGCGGCAGGGCGGCCTCGACGTCGTCCCCCTCCGCGCGTTCGACGGCCCCGACTACGTCGCACTGGGCCACATCCACGGTCGCCAGCAGGTGAGCGAGCGGGTGCGGTACGCCGGCGCTCCGCTGCACTACAGCTTCGGCGAACAGCACAAGCCGCGCGGCTCCTGGCTGGTCGACCTGGATGCCGACGGCCTTGCGGGCGTCGAGTGGCTGGAGCTTCCGGTTCCGCGGCGACTGGTCACGCTGACCGGCACCTTCGAGGAGATCCTCTCCGCAGAGAGCGTGGCCGCGCACGCCGACGCCTGGGTGTGCGCCGTCTACACCGACGCCGTGCCGCAGACCGAGCCCATGCGACGGCTCCGCGAGGCGTACCCGCACTGTGCCATGGTGCAGCATCAGCCCGCTGCGACCGGAGAGGAGCGCGAGCGGTCGTACGGTGAGCGGCTGCGGTCCGCGGTGACCGATGCCGACCGGATCGAGGCGTTCCTCGAGCACGTGCGCGCCGGCCAGGGAGCCACCGAGGTCGAACGCGAGCTGATCCGCGAGGTGCTCGACGACCGGGTCCGCGCGGAAGCCCTCGTCTAGTGCGGCTGCATCGTCTGGAGGTCGAGGGATTCGGGCCCTTCCGTGCGCGGCAGACCGTGGACTTCGACGCCTTCGCCGACGACGGGATCTTCCTCATCGCCGGCCGCACCGGAGCGGGGAAGTCGAGCATCCTGGATGCGGTCTGCTTCGGGCTGTACGGCGGGGTGCCGCGGTACGACGGCGGGGAGAAGAGGCTCCGCAGCGACCACAGCGAACCGGACGACCCCTCCGAGGTCGTCGTCGAGTTCAGCACGCCGTCCGGCCGCTACCGGGTCACGCGTTCCCCCGAGTACCTCCGGCCGGCCCGGCGGGGAGGAGGCCTGACGAAGCAGGCGGCGGCGGTCTCCCTGGAGGAGCTCACGGACGACGGCTGGGTCGGTCGCGCGGCGCGGGCCGTCGACGTGGCGCACGAACTCGACGACATCCTTCAGCTCAGCCGCGAGCAGTTCCTGCAGGTGATCCTGCTGGCCCAGAACCGGTTCTCGGAGTTCCTGCTCGCAGGCAGCAGGGACCGGCAGGCGCTGCTGCGCCGGCTCTTCGGCACCGAGCGTTTCGAAGACGTACAGGCGCGGTTCGACGAGCGGCGGCGCCACGCCGAGCAGAGCCTCGGGGCGCGTCTCGCCACGGTGTCCGCCCGGCTGGACGAGGCCGAGCGCCTCGTGGCGGATGCCGACCTCGGGCGCGACGCCGGCGACGCCGACGGCGAGGTCGGACCGGAGGCGCAGGGGGAGGGCCTCACGACGGCCGATCGCCTGGCGGAGCTGGAACGGGCGCAGGCTCGCGCTGCGTACCGGGCGGAACGGCGCGCTGCCGAGCGTCAGGAGGCGGAGAAGCGGTTCGAGGCCGCCGATGCTGTTCTGGCCGCCGCACGGGAGGATCAACGCGCCCAGAGCGAGCGCGACCGTGCCCGTGCGGCGATGGCGCGTCTGGACGCCGAGGAGGAAGCCATCGCCGAGGCGAAGGCGGAGCTCGCCAGGGCGCGGGCGGCCGAGGTGCTGCGGTCCTCGATCACCGCGGCCGACCGTGCCGTGACGGCGGCTGATGACGCGGTGGCTGCGGAGAAGCGCGCACGCGCGGACTGGGATCAGCTCGGTGTCGAGACCGACGACCTCGATGCGTGGATCGCCGACCGGACACGGGCCTCCGGGGTCTGGGAGCGCGCCGTCGTGCTGGAGGCCGAGGCGCCGCGCCGCGCCGCCGAGCGCGTCACTGCAGAGGAGGCCGTCGCCACCGCCGAGCGCCGGTGCGCCGACGGCGAGGCGGAGCGCGCGGCGCTGCCCGAACGGATCGCCGCCGTCACCGCGGAGCGGGATGACGCCCGTCGGCTCGGCGACCGGCTCCCCGCCATGGAGAGCGCGCGCGTCGATGCCGAGCTCCGCCGGGAGGCGGCGGAAGAGGCGGCACGTCTGCAGCAGGAGTGCGCCGCGGCCGACCGGGTCCTCGCCGAGGCGACGTCCGCGCAGGCCGCCGCGCAGTCGGCTCTGGCCGAGCTGCGCCACCGCCGGATCGACGGCATGGCCGGGGAGCTGGCGTCCGCTCTGATCGAGGGTCACCCCTGCCCGGTGTGCGGGGCGCGGGAGCACCCGGCCCCGGCAGACCACAGCGCCGCGGTCTCCGTGGAGGACATCGCGGCTGCGGAGACCCGGAGGGACGAGGCGGCGCGCCGCGAGCAGCAGGCGAGCTCGACCTGCACGTCGCTGCAGGTCGAGCTCGCTGCGGCTCTGGCGCGCGCGGACGGACGAGACGTCGAGACGGCGAAGGCCGAGCTCGATGCCGCCGTGGCCGCCGAGAAGGAGGCCCTCGCCGCGGCCGAGGCCGCGCGGCTGCGCGACGGCGAGCTCGTCGAACTCGGCGCCCAGCAGAGCGCGCTCGAGGAGCGGCGCGTCCAGGACGAGGCGGCCCTCGCCGAAGCCCGCGAGCAGCTCGCCCTGGTCGTCCAGCGCGACGAGGCCGCCCGTACGGCGATCGACGAGGCGCGAGGGAGCTACGCGTCGGTGGCTGAGCGCATGACGGAGGCCACCACCCACCTCGCCGTCGCACGCCGCCTCCTCGACGCCGAAGCCGAACGGGCGCGGAGGCAGCAGGCGGCCGCGGAGGCGGCTGCCGAGAGGGATGCCGCCCTCGACGCCTCCGAGTTCTCCGACGTCGAGGCCGCCACCGCGGCGCTGCGTCCGCCGGCGGTGCAGACGGAGCTGGACGAGCGGGTGACGACGCACGCCGTGCAACGGGAGAAGGAGCGCGCCCTGCTCTTCGACCTCGAGCTGCGCACGCTGCCGGATGAGCCGATCGACCTCGCGCCCCATGAGCAGGCGGCGCTCGACGCCAGAGCGGCATGGTCCGCCGCCGTCGACGAGGCCACCAGGGCGGCAGGCGACGCGGTGCGGCTGGCCGGCCTCATCGACGCTGCGAAGGACGAACATGCCCGCACGGCGGAGGATGCCGCGGCGTTCGAGGTGCTCCAGGCCCTCGCCGACACGATCGCCGGACGAGGGGCGAACACCCGCAAGATGACGCTGGAGACCTTCGTGCTGGCGGCGGAGCTCGAGGAGATCGTCGACGCCGCGAACCGCCGGCTCCACGACATGTCCGAAGGACGCTACCGCCTGCAGCACTCCGACGCCCTGGCTGCGCGCGGTGCGGCGTCCGGGCTGGGCATCGTGGTCGCCGACGCCTTCACCGGGCAGACCCGTCCGCCGCAGTCGCTCTCGGGCGGCGAGACCTTCCTCACCTCCCTCGCGCTCGCCCTCGGACTGGCCGAGGTCGTGACGGCCCGCGCCGGAGGCATCCGCCTGGACACGCTGTTCATCGACGAGGGATTCGGGTCGCTCGACGGCGACACGCTCGACGTCGCGATGCGCACGCTCGACGAGCTGCGGCAGGGCGGTCGCACGGTCGGCGTCATCAGCCACGTCGAGGCGATGCAGGAGCAGATCCCCGCGCAGCTCACGGTCCGTGCGCTGCCGAACGGACCGAGCGTCATCGAGACGCGCTGAGGTCAGACCCCGTATTCGGCGCGGATCACCTCGCGCAGCTCGATGCTGCACCGGGCGATGGCCTCGCGGAAGTCGGCCAGGGCGCCGTCCTCCGCCTGGTCGGAAACGGCGCGGAAGGCGCGGATCGGCACGCCGAACTGCCCCGCCACCCAGATGTAGGCGTAGGTCTCCATGTCCACCAGGGCGGCACCCATCGGCCGGATCACGGCGGTGACCTCGGCGTCGTTCACGAAGTGATCACCCGTGGCGATCACGACGCCCTCGCGGCCTGTGGTCACCTGCGGCGGAAGCGAGACGTGCCGTCCGACGACGCCGTCCAGGTCGATCACGTCGTGCTGAACCGCGGTCGCGATCTCGTGCACCGCGTACGCACGCCCCTTCTCGATGGAGCCGGCGGTGCCGACGACGACGACCTCGTCGTAGCTCTTCGCGTCGAGGGCGCGGGTCAGGGCGTACGTCGCCGGCAGCTTTCCGGGGCCGGTGACCAGGCGGTCGAAGCCGTCGAGCTCCTCGGGGAAGGCGGACAGTTCGGACTCGAGGGCGGCGACGAGGAGCTTCACCGCTTCAGTCTCTCAGGTCGCGGCCGGATACCGCGTCCCGGCGCAGTGGCGTGACCCGCACGAAACACGGAAGGGGGATACTGGAGCCGAACCGATGAGCGGAGGACAACGTGTCGTTGCAGAAGCAGATCGCGGAAGACCTGGGCGCCCGGCCCGACATCGATCCCGAAGCGGAGGTGGAGCGTCGCGTCGGCTTCCTCGCGGACTACCTGCGCACGACCGGCGCGAAGGGCTTCGTCCTCGGCATCTCCGGCGGACAGGACTCGACGCTCGCGGGGCGCCTCGCCCAGCTCGCGGTGGAGCGGGTGCGTGCGGAGGGCGGGGAGGCCACCTTCCTCGCGGTGCGCCTGCCCTATCGCGTCCAGCACGACGCCGACGACGCGCAGGCCGCGCTGGACTTCATCGCGCCGGACTCCTCGATCGAGGTGAACATCCAGAACGGCGTCGAGGGCGTCGAGAAGGACATCGAGTCCGCTGTCTCCAGCGACATCTCCGACTTCAACCGCGGCAACATCAAGGCGCGCCTCCGCATGGTCACGCAGTACGCGCTCGCCGGGCACGAGGGGCTGATCGTCATCGGCACCGACCACGCCGCCGAGGCCGTCACGGGGTTCTACACGAAGTTCGGCGACGGGGCCGCTGACGTCCTCCCGCTGGCCGGTCTCACGAAGCGACAGGGGCGGGCCCTGCTCCAGTTCCTGGACGCTCCGGAGCGCCTGGCCTTCAAGGTCCCCACCGCCGACCTCCTCGACGACCAGCCGGGGCGCACGGACGAGGACGAGCTGGGGCTGACGTACGAGCAGATCGACGACTTCCTCGAAGGGCGGGAGGTCGACCCCGAGGTCGCCGGCCGCATCGAGGCGCGTTACCTCGCGACCCAGCACAAGCGTCATCTCCCGGTGACCCCCGACGACACCTGGTGGCGCTGACCGCGACCCGTCGTGCGGGACCGCCCGCTTTTCGCCGTGTCGGATGCCGCGGATAGTGTCGAAGCAGCCGACAGAACGGGAGAATCGTGCGGATCGACACAGGGGCGCAGCGGGTCATCTGGAGCGCGAGCGACCTCAAGGCGGCCGCCGAGTGCGAGTTCGCGTGGTCCCGGGCGATCGACGCGAAGCTGGGTCGGGTCCCCGCGGTCGAGGAGCCGGAGGACGCGACGCTCCTCCGCGCCGCTCAGCTGGGAGACGTGCACGAGCAGAACGTGCTCGACCGCTACATCCGGGAGCTCGGCGACGAACGGGTGCACCGGATCGCCAAGGTCTCCTCGAGCGATCCTGAGGCCCTCGCGGCCGCCGTCGACGAGACGCTGAGCGCTCTGCGGTCCGACGCGCTGGTCGTCTTCCAGGCGGCCTTCGCCACCGACGAGTTCGTCGGGTTCGCCGACTTCCTCCGCCGCGATGCGGACGGACGCTGGCGGGTGCAGGACTCGAAGCTCGCCCGAAAGGCCCGCGTGACCGCCCTCATGCAGCTCGCGGCATATGTCGATCAGCTCGACCGGCTCGGCATCCCTCGAGCCGACGAGGTCGACCTCATCCACGGGGACAACAGCGTCAGCACGCACGCCGTCGACGACCTCCTTCCGCTGTTCCGTGTGCGTCGGTCGCGGCTGCGCGCTCTCATCGCGGACCGCGCCGTGGCCGATGGCGCCGCCGGGGCGCCCCTCGCGTGGGGTGACGACCGCGGCGACCTGCGCGTGGTCGCCTGCGGGCGCTGCGCCACCTGCGAGGAGCAGGTGCTGGCCCACCGGGACCTCCTCATGGTCGCCCGCCTGCGTCCGGTGCAGCGGGCCCGTCTCCGCGCCGCCGGGATCCTCACGATCGACGACCTGGCTGCGGCGACGCAGGCCCCCGAGGGCATGAACGTCGACACCTTCGAGAACCTCCGCGCCCAGGCCCGGGTGCAGCTGCGGGCGGACGCCGAGGGCGCGGCGACGTACGACGTGCACTACGCCGCGGCGATCCACACCCTCCCGGTGCCCAGCCACGGCGACATCTTCTTCGACTTCGAGGGCGATCCGCTGTACACCGAGCCCGCCCCCGACGGCGAGGCGGAGTGGGGCATCGACTACCTGTTCGGCTGGGTCGACAACGCCGACCAGTACACCGCTCTCTGGGCGCACTCCTTCGCGGAGGAACGCCAGGCGCTGGAGACCTTCCTCGACTTCGTGAAGGTGCGCCGCGCCGCGCACCCCAGCATGCACATCTACCACTACGCCCCCTACGAGACCTCGCATCTGGTCGCGATGGCCGCCCGCCACGGCGTGCGCGAGGGCGAGGTGGACCGCCTCCTCCGCGAAGGCGTGTTCGTCGACCTGTACCCGCTGGTGCTGCGCACCGTGCGGGTCGGGTCGCGGTCCTACTCCATCAAGAAGCTCGAGCCGCTCTACATGGGGGAGGACGTGCGCACGAGCGACGTCCAGAAGGGCGACGACTCCATCGTGCAGTACGTCGCCGCGCGGGAGCTCGCGGCAGCGGGCGCGCAGGCCGAGGCCGACGCCGTGCTCGCCGACCTCGCCGACTACAACCGCTACGACTGCGTCTCGACCCGCCGGCTGCGCAACTGGCTCATCGAGATCGCCCGCGCAGAGGGCGTGACGCCGGCCCCGCCGGACGATGCGGACGAAGTCATCTACGAGCCGTCGCCGCGTTCGCTCGCTCTGCTCGGCGACGCGGAGCGTGCGGTGGAGGCCGGTGACGACGGGCTCGTGCACCGGATCGCGGCGGCCGCCATCGACTACTTCCCGCGCGAGGCGAAGAGCTTCTGGGTCGCGCACTTCCAGCGGCTTCGGGAGCCGGTCACCATGTGGGACGGCACGCGCGACGTGGTGAAGGTCGATGCGACCCGCTCGCGGGTGCGCCGCGACTGGAGCATCGGCGAAGGGCGCCGAGTGCTGTCGCGGGAGCTGGAGATCCGCGGCGAGGTGTCCCCGGGCACGACGCTCGGCCCCGGCGCGCAGCCGTTCGCGCTCTACGACGTCCCGGCCCCGTTCGACACCGACGTCCCGTCGCGGGCCGTGCACGTGCCGCACGGGGTCACAGTCGTCGAGGTGCTGGACGACGGGTACCTCGTGGTCGAGTCCGCCGTGCAGGGACAGACCTGGGACGACCTCCCCGTCGCGCTGACCCCTGCCGCGCCGCCTCGCGTGGTGTCGCTGCAGCAGGCGATCGACGAGTGGGCGGACGCGGTGCACGCGGCCGCCCCCGACTTCCCGGAGGACGCGGCCACCGACATCCTGCGCCGCCTGCCTCCGCGCACGGTGTCGGGGAACGCGCTTCCGGCCGCAGGCGACGATCCGATCGACGCGATCGTCCGCGGAGTCCTCGACCTCGACCGCAGCTATCTCGCGGTGCAGGGGCCTCCGGGCACGGGGAAGACCTACACCGGCTCGCAGGTGATCGCCCGGCTCGTCAACGAGCACGGCTTCCGCATCGGCGTCGTCGCGCAGTCCCACGCGATCATCGAGACGCTCCTGGAGCGCGTCGTCGCCGACGGCGTCGCCCCGGGCCAGGTGGCGAAGTGCCCCAAGGATGCCGACGCCGATCCCGGCTACACGGTGATCCCGAAGACCGGGATGGCCGCCTTCCTCGCCGAGCACGAGAACGAGGGTGCCGTCGTGGGCGGCACCGCGTGGGACTTCAGCAACACGCAGCGGGTCGCCAGGGGAGAGCTCGACCTGCTCGTGATCGACGAGGCCGGACAGTTCTCGCTCGCCTCCACCATCGCGGTGGCCGCCGGTGCGCAGCGGCTCCTGCTCCTCGGCGACCCTCAGCAGCTGCCCCAGGTCAGCCAGGGCGCCCACCCGGAGCCGGTGGACACCTCTGCGCTCGGCTGGGTGATGGACGGCGATCCCGTCGTGCGTCCGGAGTACGGCTACTTCCTCGCCCGCTCCTGGCGCATGCACCCGTATGTCGCGGCTCCGGTGTCGAAGCTCGCCTACGCCGGGAAGCTCGCGTCCGCTCCCGGTACCGAGCGGCGCGCGGTCGAGGGCATCGACCCGGGCCTGCACGTGGTGCCGCTGCGGCACCGCGGCAACGCGACCCAGTCCCCGGAGGAAGCCGCCGAGGTGGTGCGTATCGTCCGCGACCTCGTCGGCCGCACCTTCCACGACAACGACGCGGAGGGCAGCGTCCGCCCGCTGACGCCGGAGGACATCATCGTGGTGGCGCCGTACAACGCGCAGCGGCAGCTCGTGCACGATGCGCTCGCGGCGGCCGGTTTCGGCGGGGTCCCGGTGGGGACCGTCGACAACTTCCAGGGCAAGGAGGCGGTCGTCTCTATCACGACTCTCGCCGCGTCGAGCGGTCGGGATGCCCCGCGGGGCCCGGAGTTCCTGCTGCTGCAGAACCGGCTCAACGTGGCGATCTCCCGCGCGCAGGTCGTGGCCTACCTCATCCACTCGCCGGCGCTGCTCGACGATCTGCCGTACACGCCCGAGGGCGTCGCGAGGCTCAGCGCCTTCGCCCGCCTGGTGGGCGCGGCTGAAGAGGAGGAATCATGATGTCGTCCGTTCTCGGGCCTGCTGCCGTCGAGACGCCGACGGTCGATGAGGTTCTGCGCGCCGCCGCCGCATGGGCGTGGTTCCCGCGCGGCAGCGAGCACGTCCGCGATGAACTCCTTCTCGTGCGCTACCCGGAGCGGTTCGGAGGCGGTGTCCGCGGATCGCAGGTGACGTCGACGCGGCCCGCCGCCGAGGTGCTGGACGGAGCGCTGGAACGCACCAGAGCCTGGGGTGAGGACGTCTTCACGTTCTGGACCAACCCCGCGGACCACCCGGACCTCGAGGACGAGCTCCAGCACCGCGGTGCGGTGCACTTCGACACCGTCACGGTGTTCGCGCGTCCGACCATCGGAGCCGCGGTCGACGTGCCGCCCGGGGTCACCGCCGAGGTCGTGCGCACGAGGGACCAGCTCCGCGAGGTCGACGCGATCAACGTCCCCGTCTGGGAGCAGCAGCCGCTGGACGAGGACGGTCTGGACGCCGAGTTCGCCGAACTCACCGCAGCCCTGTCCACGGGGGAGGGCTTCCGGGTGCTCGGCCGCATCGACGGCCGCGCGGTGAGCACCGGCGGCTGCACGATCGTCGACGGGTTCACCCGGCTGTGGGGAGCGGCGACACTCGCCGCCGACCGCGGGCGCGGTGTCTATCGGGCCGTCCTCGCGGAGCGCCTGCGACAGAGCGCCGCGCGCGGGGCCGCAACGGCGCTCGTCAAGGGCCGCGTCTCGACCTCGGCGCCGATCCTCGCGAGGGCCGGCTTCACGCGTTACGGCGAGGAGCGCGGCTACCGCCTGACCCTCTGACGCGAGTCGAGAGCGCGAGCGAGGTCAGACGGTGCCGTAGAGGCGGTCGCCCGCATCGCCGAGGCCGGGCACGATGTAGCCCTTCTCGTCGAGGCGCTCGTCGAGCGCTCCGAGGACGAGGGTCACATCGCGGTCGCCCGCCATCGCCTCGATCGCTGCCACGCCCTCCGGGGTGCCCAGCAGGCAGATCGCGGTGACGTCCTTCGCGCCGCGGTCGAACAGGAACTGGATGGCCGCGGCCAGCGAGCCGCCGGTCGCCAACATCGGGTCGATCGCGAAGCACTGACGGTCGGAGAGGTCGTCCGGAAGCCGCTCGGCGTAGGTGGTGGGCTCGAAGGTCTCCTCGTCGCGGACCATGCCGAGGAAACCGACCTCCGCGGTGGGGAGGAGCTTGACGAGGCCTTCGAGCATGCCGAGACCGGCGCGCAGGATCGGCACGACGATGGGCCGCGGCTCGGAGATCTTCACGCCCGTGGTCGTGGTGACCGGCGTCGTGATCTCGATCGGCGTGACCTTCACATTCCGCGTCGCCTCGTACGCGAGGAGCGTCACGAGCTCTTCGGTCAGCTGGCGGAAGACCGGCGACGGGGTGCGCGCGTCGCGCAGCACCGAGAGCTTGTGGGTGATGAGAGGGTGGTCGGCGACGTGAACACGCATGGATACAGGCTAATGCGCGCCGCGTCCGCGCACGACATCGGGCGCCGTGGCGGCCGCCCCACGCTGCCGTAGGCTCGGGGCATGACCGCCGCCGACCGTCTCGCGATGCAGCGCGCGCTCGAGCTCGCCGCCGAGGCCGCGGACGCCGCGGAGATCCCCGTCGGCGCCGTCGTGCTCGACGCGGATGGCCGTGTCCTGGCCGAAGGGCGGAACACCCGGGAGGCCACGCACGACCCGACCGGCCACGCCGAGATCGAGGCGATCCGCGGCGCGGCATCGGTCCTCGGGTCGTGGAACCTCGACGGCTGCACACTGGTCGTCACCCTCGAGCCCTGCGTGATGTGCGCCGGCGCGATCCTCCAGGCACGCATCGGCCGCGTGGTCTTCGGCGCGTGGGACGACAAGGCGGGAGCGGCCGGCTCGATGTACGACGTGCTGCGCGACCGCCGCCTGCCTTATCGCGCGGAGGTGATCGGCGGCGTGGACGAGCACGCGTCCATCGCTCTGCTCCGCGCCTTCTTCGAGGACCGTCGCTGAACGCTCAGTCCGAGGATTTGAGGACGAACACGTCCGTCGAGGGCTCCGGATCGATCGCGGGACGGTAGACGTCCGGTTCGATGTAGACGACCCGGGCGACCGGCACGGCGGCGCGGATGCGGGCCTCGATCTCGTCGATGTCGTCCGCGACCTCGCGCAGCGGCTTGTCGGCGTTGAGGGCGATCTTCGCGGCGACCATCAGCTCGTCCGGCCCGAGGTAGAGGGTCTTCATGTGGATGATCTTCTCGATCTCCGGACCGTCGTTGATCGCGTCCACGATGCGGTCGTAATCGGCGGGGGTCGCGCCCTCGCCGACGAGCAGGCTCTTGGTCTCCACACCCAGCACGATCGCGATGAGCACGAGCAGGACGCCGATCATCACCGTGCCCAGGGCGTCGAAGACGGGGTTGCCGGTGAGGAGCGTGAGGCCGACGCCGAGCAGGGCGAAGGTGAGGCCGGTGAGGGCGCCGACGTCTTCGAGGAGGACCACGGGGAGCTCCGGCGCCTTGGACCGCCGGACGAAGGAGAACCAGGACTGGCCCTTCTCGCGGACGATGTTGCTCTCGCGCACGGCGGTGCGCAGGGAGAACGACTCCAGCCCGATCGCGATGAACAGCACGACGAGCGGGAGCCACCACCAGGTGTGGTCGATCTCATGCGGGTGGGTGAGCTTCTCCACGCCCTCGTAGATCGCGAAGAGCCCGCCGACGGAGAAGAGGATGATCGACACGACGAACGCGTAGACGTAGCGCTCGCGGCCGTAGCCGAACGGGTGCGCGCGGTCCGCGTGACGCTTCGCCTTGCGGCCGCCGAGCATCAGCAGGAGCTGGTTCCCCGAGTCGGCGACGGAGTGGATCGCCTCGGCGAGCATCGAGGCCGAGCCGGAGAGGGCCCACGCGAGGAACTTCGCGAGAGCGATGCCCAGGTTCGCCAGGAACGCCGCGACGATGGCCTTGCTGCCTCCGGATGCACTCATGCGACGAGTCTAGGACGGGAGTCCGAGCGGCACAGGAGCGCCCGCCGTAGGATGACGACATGGCTGATGCGCTCCCGTCCC
Organism: Microbacterium sp. ER1; assembly: GCF_023383675.1. Lineage (NCBI taxonomy): Bacteria > Bacillati > Actinomycetota > Actinomycetes > Micrococcales > Microbacteriaceae > Microbacterium > Microbacterium sp. ER1. Next base: position 104,644 of record NZ_QCXO01000137.1, on the reverse strand, counting down.
TCGCGTTCCTCGGTGCCGGATCCATGGGGGGAGCGATCCTCCGCGGCGTGCTCGCCTCTGGCGTCCCGGTGGACGGAGGGATCACCGCGACGAACCGCACGCCGGAGAAGGCGGAGGCGTTCGCGGGCCTCGACGGCGTCACCAGCATCGCGCTGTCCGAGCGGCCGGAGGGCAATGCCGACGCCGTGGCCGGCGCACGGGTGGTCCTGGTCGGGGTGAAGCCGGCGATGGTCCCCGACCTGCTCCGCGAGATCGCGCCGCACCTCAGCCCGGAGACCGTCGTGGTGAGCCTCGCCGCGGGGGTCACGCTGCAGACCTTCGCGGATGTCCTCGGCCCGGAGGCCCGCGTCATCCGCTCGATGCCGAACACCCCGTCGACGATCCGCAAGGGCGTCACGGGCCTCGCGGCCGGTGCCGCGGCGACCCCCGACGACCTCGCGCTCGTGCGTCGTCTGTTCGAGACGGTGGGGGCGGTGGTGGAGGTCCCCGAGTCGCAGATCGATGCGCTCTCGACGATCTCGGGCTCCGGTCCCGCCTACGTGTTCCTCCTCATCGAGGAGTTCACCGCGGCCGCGCGGGAGATGGGCTTCGCCGACGCGGACGCCCGGCTGCTGGCCGAGCAGACCTTCATCGGTGCAACCGCGCTGCTGGATTCGACGGGGGAGGACCCCGCCGAGCTGCGCCGCCGGGTGACGAGCCCGAAGGGGACGACGGAGCGCGCCGTCGCCGTGCTCCAGGACGCGCATCTGTCCGACACCTTCGCCGCCGCTGCCGCCGCCGCCCTCGCTCGCGCAAAGGAGCTCGCCGCCGGCGCCTGACCTCGCGTGTTCTCGCGCGCCTCCACCTCGCGAGAACAGGCGATCACGCGAGTTCAGGCAGCCAGCGCCCCTGGAGCCTGAACGCGCGCGAGTGCCTGTTGCGGCGAGGTGTCGCGGGAGCAGGCGACCTCGCGGGAACAGGCGATCACGCGAGTTCAGGCAGCCAGCACCCCTGGAGCCTGAACGCGCGCGAGTGCCTGTTGCGGCGAGGTGCGGCTAGGCCTCGCTGGCGACCTCGGCGAGCACCTCGGGCCAGCGCCGCTGCAGGGTGCGACCGCCGAGCACCGTGCCGCCCCACAGCGCGACCCCACCGAGGACGACGGCGGCTGCGAGGCTCGCCCAGCCCAGGGGCGGGATCCAGATCGACGCGATCGCGAAGCCGAGGGCGGGGCCGCCGAGCAGCAGGGTGATCGGCGACATGATGAGCATCGCGAGGAAGGACTGCGCGCCCCCGGAGGAGCCGCGTCCGAACGGGTTGGCCTCCGGCGCCGGAGCTCGCCCCGGCAGGAACGCGCCCACCCAGGAGCCCGCGCCCGCCGACACCGCCATGAGTCCGAGAGCAGCGCCCAGGCTGCCCGGTAGCAGATCCGGACGCCCGGCCAGCAGACAGGTCACGACGCACAGGAGGATCGTGATCGGCACCGCCACCAGCGCGAACCCGAGCAGGCGTCCGACGCGGTCGGCCGTCCCGCTCACGCCGGTGAGGATGTGCAGCGCGACGGCGTCGTTGTCGTAGGCGATCGCCATCTGCACGATGCTGCCGGCGAGGAGGGCGTTGATCGCGGGGATGAGGGTGATCGCGGGCGCGAAGCCGGTACTGTCCTGCTGCAGTCCGTTCATGAGCGCGAGTCCGAGGAAGATCGCGGGGAGCAGCAGCAGCATCACGATGTTGACGACCTGACGCGGGTCGCGACGGAAGTAGAGGAGCGTCCGTCCCGCGATGGCGCCGACGGGCCCGGCGGGAAGAAGACGGTCGAGCACGCCTCCCGAGCGCACGCGTCCGCCCCCGCTCGACTGCAGGGGGGCGACGAGGCGCGCAGCGAGCATCCGGCGCGCGGCGACCCAGAAGACGACAAGGGTGGCGGCGGCGATGAGCAGCCGCAGGACGGCGGTGACGACGTCGCCCTGTGCCACCGCGGCGGGGACGCCGAACACGGCGGCGACCGGCGTCCACGCGGCGATCTCGGCGACCGCGGTGAAGGCGCCACCGACGTCGCGCACGGTCGACAGCGCCTGCAGCCCGATGTTGAGGAGGAGGCCGGAGGAGGCCAGCAGCACCACGCCGAGGGTGAGGACGAGGTCGCGCGTCCGCCGACGGGCGAGCCATCCCGCGAGCAGCCCACTGACGACGCGGGCGCCGAGGACGCAGGTCGCGAGGGCCACGGGGACCATGAGCACCGCGACGAGGAGGGCCGGAACGCTGACCGACCATCCCACGAGCATCAGCAGCAGGGCCACGGCGGTGCCGATGCCGCCGATCGTCGTCATCCCCGCCACGACCAGTCCGGGGAGCAGAACCCGGGCGGTCACCGGGAGCAGGGCGAAGCGCTCGGGGGCCAGCGAGTCGTCCGCGCTGACGAGGATCGACCCGATCCACCACCCGAGCACGATGATCGCGCCGGTGAGCACCATCGCGGTCACGGCGGCGTCCGGGGCGCCCACCCGCAGGGCGATCAGCCCCACGGTCAGCAGCCCCAGCATGCTCAGCGCGATGAGACCCACGATCACGAGGGTCACGATCATCCAGGGGTTGCGCCTGAGCTGATGTCCGAGCTGTCGCAGCCGCAGGCCTACGAGGAGCGCAACCACGCGAGCGTCTCCGTTCCGAGGTCGTGCGCGCCCACGAGGGTGAGGAAGCGCTCCTGCAGCGTGAGCCCGGCCCGCACCTCGTCGAGGGCGCCGTGGGCGAGCAGACGCCCCTCGGCGACGATGGCGACGCGGTCGCACAGCGACTCGACGAGCTCCATGACGTGGCTGGAGAGGACGACCGTGCCGCCGCCATCCACGAAGGAGCGGAGGATCTGCCGGATCGTCTGGCCGGAGACCGGGTCGACGGCTTCGAGGGGTTCGTCGAGGATCAGCAGCCGGGGCGCGTGGATGAGCGCGCAGGCCAGGCCGATCTTCTTCTTCATGCCGGCCGAGTAGTCGACGACGAGGGTATCGCCCGCCTCCGTCAGGCCGAGGGCGTCGAGGAGCTCGCCGGAGCGGGAGACGACCTCTGCCTCCGGCATCCCGCGCAGTAGGCCGGTGTACCGCAGCAGCTCGGCGCCGCTGAGCCGGTCGAGCATCCGGATGCCGTCGGGGAGCACGCCCATCCGCGCCTTCGCGGCGGCAGGGTCCTGCCAGACGTCGGCGCCGAGCACCCAGGCCGTCCCGGCGTCCGGGCGCAGGAGCCCGGTGGTCATCGCGAGCGTCGTCGTCTTGCCGGCACCGTTCGGGCCGAGCAGCCCCAGCATCGAGCCCGCGGGGACGTCCAGCGACAGCGCGTCGACGGCGACCTTCTGGCCGAACTGCTTGCGGAGCCCGCGGAGGGCGAGGACGGGCGGTGCGGGGGCGTGATCGCTCATGCCCCCATCCCACCACGCCTGCCGCGACCGGCGCATCCGCCGCGGGGAGGACCCGGCTCAGCGGTCGAGGGCGGCGAAGCGCTCGATGTCGCTGTTCGTCCCGGAGACGATGATGAGGTCGTGGTTGGTCACGATCGTGTTGGCCTCCGCGTAGCGGAACGGCTTGCCCGGGCTCTTCACGCCGACGACGGTGACCTTGTACTTCGAGCGCACACCGGACTCGTTCAGGCCGACGCCGCGGATGAACTTCGGCGGGTACATCTTGGCCAGGACGAAGTCGTCGTCGAAGCGGATGAAGTCGAGCATGCGCCCGCTCACCAGGTGGGCCACGCGCTCGCCGGCCTCACGCTCGGGGTAGATGACGTGGTTGGCGCCGACGCGGGCCAGGATCTTGCCGTGCGACTGGGAGACCGCCTTCGCCCAGATCTGCGGCACCTTGAGGTCGACGAGGTTGGCCGTGATGAGCACGGACGCCTCGATCGAGGAGCCGACGGCGACGACCGCGACCTGGAAGTCCTGGGCGCCGATCTGGCGGAGGGCGTCGATGTTCCGGGCGTCGGCCTGCACGGTGTGCGTGACGCGGTCCGACCACTTCTGCACGAGCTCGAGGTTGTCGTCGATCGCGAGCACCTCGCGGTCGAGGCGGTCGAGCTCGCCGGCGCAGGCGGCGCCGAACCGGCCGAGACCGATGACGAGGACGGGAGCGTCCCCCCGAAGGACTTCAACCAACGATCGGCCTTTCCACGGGCAGTGAGTAGTACTGCGTGCGCGATGTCGCGGCGACTGCCGCAGCGAGAGTCACTGTACCAACGCGGCCCATGAAGATCGTCGCGGCCATGACGTACGAGGCGGAATCCGGAAGCTCCCCGGTGAGACCCGTCGAGAGCCCGACCGTGCCGAACGCGGAGATGACGTCGAAGAGCACATGGCTGATGTCGGCCTTGGTGATCTGCGCGATCACGATGGTCGACAGCGCGACGATGGTGGCGCCCCAGGCGACGACGCTGAGGGCGACGCGCTGCACGTCGCTGGGGATGCGGCGGCCGAACGCCTCGACGGACTGGCGGCCCTTCGCCTCGGACCAGACGGCGATCGCGAGGACCGCGAGCGTGGTCACCTTGATGCCGCCCGCCGTCGACGCGGACCCGCCGCCGACGAACATGAGCATGCTGGCGGCGAGCAGCGACGAGCCGTTGAGGTCGTCCATCTCGATGACGTTGAAGCCGCCGGAGCGGGTCATCGCGGAGAGGAAGAACGCCTGGAAGGTCGTGTCCGCCGCGTCCATCGAGCCGAAGGTCTTGGGGTTGTCGTATTCGAGGATGAGGAAGGCGGCCGCGCCGAGGATGAAGAGCAGAACCGTGGTGACGATGGTCAGCTTCGAGTGCAGCGACCAGCGCTTGACGTGCCAGACGTGCTTCGCGAGCGTGTAGATCACCGGGAAGCCGATGCTCCCGAGGAACACGCCGACCATGAGCAGCGACAGCACGAGGTAGTCGTCGGCGAAGACGGCCACTCCGCCGTCGTTCGGGGCGAAGCCGGTGTTGGTGAACGCCATCGCCGAGAAGTACGGGGCCTCCCAGAGCGCGGCGATCGGGTCGACCCCCGCCATCACCAGCGCCGGATACAGGAGGGCCGCGAGGGCCGCTTCGATGAAGAGGGCGGAGAGGGCGACCGTGGTGAGCAGCTGGCCCACCTCGCCGAGGCGCACGGTCTGGCTCTCGTTGACCACGCCGCCGTGCGCGCGGAGCGGGTTCGTGTCGCCGGCCGCCATGAGCTTGGCCCGCAGCCCGAGGCGCTTCGAGATGAGCATCCCCATGAGGGAGGCGAGGGTCAGCACGCCGAGGGCGCCGATGTTGACGCCGATGAACACGACGACGTGCCCGAACGGCGACCAGTGGTTGGCCATGTCGACGGTCGCGAGGCCCGTCACGCAGATCGTGGAGACGGCGGTGAAGAGCGCGTCGCTGAGCGGTGTCACCGTGCCGCTGGCGGACGCGATCGGCAGCGAGAACAGCACCGTGAACACGAGGATCAGCAGCGCGAAGACGGCGATGGCGAACCGGGACGGCGACGAGGTGATGAGGTGCTTCACCCGGCCGGCGGCTCCGGGAAGACCGGTGCGGGGAGACGACGCCGAAACGATGCCCGACATCGCTGCCCCCTTCTTCCGCGCCGTCCGTTCCACGGCCGCAGCACGGCGCCTCTCGCCGAGCCTTCGTCATGGTACTCCGTGCCGGGGCGCACTACCCTGATCACATGACGGACATCTTCGACGTGATCGCAGACGGTACGAGGCGCGACATCCTCCAGCTCCTGCTCCGACGCACGTCCGAAGGCGAGTCCGGCACGAGCGTGAGCCAGATCGTGGCCGACCTCGGCATCAGTCAGCCCACCGTCTCGAAGCACCTCAAGGTGCTCCGCGACGCCGAGCTCGTCACCGTCCGCGAAGACGGGCAGCGCCGCTTCTACAGCCTGTCCGTCGCGCCGCTGGAGGCCGTCGACGACTGGCTGGTCCCGTTCCTCGTCGATGCGTTCGGCGATGCGGCACCGGACATCGCCTATCCGGGCGCCCCGATCCCCGACGGTGCCGCGCACGCGGCCGAGGTCGTCGGGCGTGCGGCCGCCTCCGCCAAGCACGTGGTCACGAACGCGCTGAAGCGCCTCGGCGCCTGATCCCGCGCCCCGCCCGGACGGGGAACCGCCCCCGAAGGCAGGGGGGATGCCGTCGGGGGCGGTGTGCGGACCCCAGATCCGCGCGGACTCGGCAGGTGCCGGCACCGGTCCTGCACCCGACCCTGGCAGGGCTGTCTGAGCGATCGGGCAATGCGGGCTATGCGCGGGCTGGACGTCGGCTCATCGTCGTCCGGCCTTTCGTCGAAACAGCCACGCGCCCCACAGCGCCGCCACGAGGAGGATCGCCACGCACCAGCCGATCGCCCACCATGCCTCCGCCTGCATCGGGGTGTCCATCAGGAGAGCGCGGATGGTCTCCACGATGGGCGTGATCGGCTGGTGGGCGGCGATCGGCTGGAGCCAGTCGGGCATGCTCGCGACGGGGACGAAGGCACTGGAGAGGTACGGCAGGAACAGCAGGACGAAGCCATAGCCGTTCGCTGCTTCGGGGCTGCCGGCGGCGAGCCCGATCGCGGCGAACAGGTAGGTGATCGCGAGGATGTAGAGCGCGATCATGCCGGCCAGGGCGACCCACTCGAGCGGAGTGGCCGATGGGCGGAATCCGACCAGTACCCCGACGCCGATCACGACGGCGGTCGCCACGAGGTTGCGGAGGACACTGGCGACGACATGCCCGGTGAGCACGGCGCCGGCGCGCAGGGGCATGGTACGGAACCGGTCGATGATCCCCGTGCGCATGTCGTTCGCGACGTACACGGCGGTGGAGGAGGCGCCGAAACCGGCGCACGTCAGGATGATGCCGGGGACCACGTAGTCGACGTAGGCGCCGGAGGGATCGATGGCCCCGCCGAACACCCACGTGAACATCAGCATCAGCATGACGGGGAGCAGGATCGCCATGAGGAGGGACTCGCCGTCCCGGAGGGAGTGGCGGAGGCTGCGCCCGACGAGGACGGTCTCGGCGGTGAGGCCGCGGAGGGGTGGCCGCGGGGCGGGGGCGGCCGCGGGCCCGGAAGTTCCGGGCACAGTGGCGTGGGCGATGTTCATGCGAGCTCCTTCCGGGGCGCGGCGCCTGCGGTCGCGGCGTCGGGAGCGGTGACGGCGAGGAAGACGTCGTCCAGGGTGGGGCGACGGAGCGTGACGGTGCCGGCGCCGCCGTCCTCGTCCAGGAGGTCGAGCGCTCGGCGGAGACCGCTCACCGAGCCGTCGGTCGGGATCTCCCGCTGAAGCTCCCCGCGGTCGTCGCGGAGCTCCACCGTGTCGCCGCCGACCCGGGCCTTCAGCGCCGCGGCCGTTCCGAGCGCCGCGATGCGACCGTCGTGGAGCACGGCGATGCGGTCGGCGAGCTGATCCGCCTCCTCGAGGTACTGCGTCGTGAGGAACACCGTCGTGCCGCCGTCCGCGAGGACCCGGATGATGTCCCAGAGGTCGCGCCGACTGCGGGTGTCGAGCCCTGTCGTCGGCTCGTCGAGGAAGAGGACCTCCGGGGCCACGACGAAGCTGAGGGCGAGATCGAGACGCCGACGCATGCCGCCGGAGTAAGTGCGGACGGCGCGGCCGGCGGCCTCGCCTAGATGGAAGCGATCGATGAGATCCGCGGCGCGACGCCGCGCGCCGGCACGACCGAGCCCGGACAGACGGGCGAACATCACCACGTTCTCGGTCGCGCTGAGGGCGTCGTCCACGGCGGCCGACTGACCGGTGAGGCTGATCCGTCGCTGCACCTCTCGCGGGTGAGTCCGCACATCCCAGCCGGCGACGCGCGCCGTGCCTCGATCCGCCGCAGTGAGGGTGGTGAGGATGTTGATCGTCGTCGTCTTGCCGGCGCCGTTGGGCCCGAGCAGAGCGAACACCTCGCCACGGGCGACGGTGAGGTCGAGATCACGAATGACGGTCTTCGCGCCGAAAGCCTTGTGCAGGTCGTGGACGTCGATGGCTCTGTCCATCAGGGTTCACCTCTGTGTATGTCCAAAACTGTGTATGTTCAACGCAATCGTGTATGACCGTAACACACTGTTTAAGGAATAAACAGAAGTAGGATGAAAGCCATGACCGAGAAGGAGCCGCCCGAGCTGCCGCGCGGGATCGCGCTTGCCTGGGGTGTCGCGGCCGATCCGCAGCGCGGCCCGAAGCGGGAGATGAGCGTCGAGAAGATCGTGGAGGCGGCGGTCGCCCTCGCCGACGCCGACGGGCTCGGTGCCGTCTCGATGGCTGCGGTCGCCGCGCGTCTGGGATTCACGCCCATGTCGCTCTACCGGTACGTCTCCGCCAAGGACGACCTCCTGCTCCTCATGCAGGAGGAGGCGACGGGCCTGCCGCCGGAGAGCCACCTTGAGGTCGACGGGTGGCGCGAGCGGCTGCTCGCCTTGTACGAGGCGCAGATCCTCGTGTATCTGCGGCATCCCTGGATGCTCTCGCTGCCGATCTCGGGCTCGCCGATCACACCGAACAGCTCCGCCTGGCTGGATGCCGGCCTCGCCGCCCTCGATGGCACCCCGCTCACGGCAGAGGAGCGGATCGCCGTCGCACTCGCCGTCACCGGCCATGCCCGCTGGTGCGGGATCGTGCAGGCCGGATACACCGAGCAGTCGCGGTCGTCCGGTCTGAGTCCGGACGAGGTCGCGGCCCGTGAGGCCTCGCTGTTCGACCGGGTCATCACCGCTGACGAGTTCCCCGCCCTGCGGCGGGCTATCGAAGAGGGCGTCTTCCTGTCGTCGGCCGACCCGTTCCGCTTCGCGGTGGAACGCACCCTCGACGGCGTCGCCGCGTACATGACGGGCCTCGAACGCGGGGAGCGGCACATCGTCGCGGAGGAGTGGGTCGATCTCGACGTCGCCGAGCTCGCTGGAGACAAGCGGCTCAAAGAGGCGCAGAAGGCCAGCCGTGAGGCGGAGAAGGCCCTTCGCGCCGCGCGCAAGGTCGAGCGGCAGGCCCTACGGGATGCGCGCGAGCGGATCGCCAAGGCGAAGAGATCCGCCTGAGTCCTCCGGTCCGGCAGGATGGGCGCATGACGGACGAGTACCGCGCGCATTTCGACTTCGCGATCACCTTCGCCAACGGCGGCGGGCTGCAGGGGCAGGGGTTCCGACTCGATCTGCCACGGGAGGACGTGACCGCGGACGAGGTCGCAGCCCTGCTCATCGCTCATCTCGGTCTGGCGCTCGTGGGCGAGGTCGAGCTCAGTGATCTGCGGATCGTCGCCGAGCCGCACCGGGGCAGCCGAGGCGTCGCGGCTCCGGCTCGTGGAGACCGCACCGAACGGGTCGTGGACCTGAGCCACCCGATCGCGGAAGGCATGGTCACCTATCCCGGGCTGCCGGCGCCGACCATCACCCCGCACCTCACCCGCGCGGCGTCGCGCGAGCGCTATGCGCCGGGGACGGAGTTCGCGATGGACGTGATCACGATGATCGGCAACACGGGTACTTACCTCGACGCGCCGTTCCACCGCTATGCGGACGGGGCCGACCTGGCGTCGCTAAACCTCGACACCCTCGTTGACCTGCCCGCCGAGGTCTTCCACCTCCGCGACGCGTGGACGCCCGAACGGCGGGGTATCAGGGCGGCGACGATCGCGGATCGTGAGCTCCGCGACACCGCGGTGCTCCTGGACACCGGCTGGAGCCGGTTGTTCGGCACGCCCGCCTACGGCACCGGCTCGCCCTTCCTCACCGAGGACGCGGCGCGCTTCCTCGTGGACGCCGGGGTGCGCCTCGTCGGCATCGACGCGCTCAACATCGACGACACGGAGAGCGGCGGGGAGCGACCCGCGCACAGCATCCTCCTCGCGGCGGGCGTGCACGTCGTCGAGCACCTCACCGCTCTGGATCGCCTCCCCGCGCGCGGGGCGCGGTTCACCGCGGCCCCTCCCGCGATCCGCGGGTTCGGGACGTTCCCGGTCCGGGCGTTCGCGACCGTGCCGACATCCCACTGATCACAACAGCCACGCGGGTTTACACGCGTCCCAGCGACCCCATAGAGTGTGCTCATCGAGAAAGGGGTACGTGGGATGCCCGAGGTTCCAGACGTCCGATTCCTGACGGTGGCCGAAGTCGCCGAGCTCATGCGCGTGTCCAAGATGACCGTGTACCGGCTCGTGCACGCCGGTGACCTCCCCGCCATCCGATTCGGACGGAGCTACCGCGTGCCGGAGTCCGCCGTCGCGGAGGCTCTGCAGCGGCCCATCGCCGACGCCGGCTGACGAAGGGGCGCGGGGCACCCTCCTGAGTTTGCTAGGATGATCCGAGGCATTTTTCGTGCTCGTACCCGGGTGTCCGATTCCGGCGACACCCAGCCCCTGACTTAGTGAGGTTTCCGTGGGTTCTGTCATCAAGAAGCGCCGCAAGCGCATGGCGAAGAAGAAGCACCGCAAGCTGCTTCGCAAGACTCGCCACCAGCGCCGCAACAAGAAGTAAGCGGCCAGACACCGAGCGCCTGTCTTCGGACGGGCGCTTTGTGTCTCTGCGCGCCGTTCCGCACCGCCGAGAGGATGTCATGAAGTCGATCACCGTCGCCGAACTCGCCGAGCGCTCCGGCACGCCCCTCATCGATGTCCGGGAGGTGCACGAGTTCCAGGCCGGCCACGTCCCCGGCGCCGTGAACATCCCGATGTCCGAGATCGGCAACCGCCTGGACGAGCTCCCGGCCGAGTCGTTCGACGTGATCTGCCAGGCCGGCGGCCGCTCGGCCCGCGTGGTCGAGGCGCTCGAGGCCCGCGGCTACGACGCGACCAACGTCGAGGGCGGCACCGGCGAGTGGATCGCCCAGGGACGCGAGGTGGAGGTCCCGTCGTCGTGACGACGCTGACCCTCATCGGCAAGCCCGACTGCCATCTGTGCGCCGTGGCCTCCGAGGTCGTCGACGCGGTCGTCGCCGAACTGCCGGACGCCGCCGCGGAGCGCATCCAGATCGTCGAGGCGTCGATCCAGGACGACCCCGCCCTGTACGAGCAGTGGTGGGAGAAGATCCCCGTCGTCCTCATCGACGGACGACTGCATGCGCACTGGCGCGTGTCCCCCGACCGTCTGCGCGAGGCGCTGGAGGAAGCCGTCGACGCGGAGGCCCGTGCCGACCAGAAGGAGCTGCGATGACCATCCGCCATGTCGTGACCTGGAAGCTCGCCGCGGAGGACGCGGGGGAGCGGCAGGCCCAGGCGGCCGAGGTCGCCCGTCGGCTCAACGCCCTCGACGGCGTCGTGCCGCAGCTGCGCAGCATCTGGGCCGGTGCGAACGACGTGTACCCCGACGCGAACTGGGACGTGACCCTGGTCGCGGACTTCGACTCCATCGCCGACCTCGAGCAGTACCAGGTGCACCCTGCGCACGAGGAGGTCGCCGGGTACATCCGCTCGGTCGTCTCCGGCCGTGTGGCGGTCGACGCCGAGCTCTGAGCGTCGAGCGTCGTCCCCGCGGCACCGAAACACAAACGTGATGCGGCGCGAGGGGATGTCATTGGTCACGCGACGAGCCGCATGTTTAGATGAACTCCTACCCGTCCGTGGGCTCACCCGCCCCCCGACTCCCAGGAGCCGACATGTCCCGTCGTAACCTCTTCGCCGGCCTCGCGATCGCGGCCACCGCCACCCTCGCGCTCGCCGGATGCGCCACCGGCTCCTCCGATGCGGGCAGCGGCGGCGAGCCCGCCGCCGGCGACGAGTACGGCCTCGTCGAGGCGGGCACGCTCACCGTCTGCTCCGACATCCCCTACCCGCCGTTCGAGTTCGAGGGCGACGACGGCGAGTACACGGGCTTCGACATCGACCTCCTCGGCGCGATCGCCGAGCAGCTCGACCTCAAGCTCTCCGTGCAGGACGTCGGCTTCGATGCGCTGCAGTCGGGGACGACCCTCGCCGCCGGCACCTGCGACGTCGGCGCCTCGGCCATGACGATCACCGACGAGCGCAAGGCCAACATCGACTTCTCCGACCCGTACTACGACTCGCTGCAGTCGCTGCTCGTGCGCACCGACTCGGGCATCGAGTCCATCGACGACCTCGACGGCAAGAACGTCGGCGTGCAGCAGGGCACCACGGGCGAGGCGTACGCGACCGAGAACGCGAAGGGCGCGCAGCTCGTGCAGTACCCCTCCGACGGCGAGCTGTGGCCGGCCATCCAGGCGGGGCAGATCGACGCGATCCTGCAGGACCAGCCCGTCAACCTCGAGCACGAGAAGGCCGACTCCTCCTACGAGATCGTCGAGACCTACGAGACCGACGAGTCCTACGGCTTCGCCTTCGCGAAGGGCGAGAAGGACGAGCTCCTGGACGCCGTGAACGGTGCGCTCGCGGAGCTGAGGGACAACGGCGAGTACCAGAAGATCTACGACCAGTACTTCACGGCGAACTGAGCCGGGGAACACGGAGGTCGGGAGGACCTTGACAATGGCGTTGAGGCGCACCACCAAGCAGAAGCTTTACCGGTACACCGTCTATGCGGTGCTGATCGCGATCGCCGTCTGGATCGCGTTCAGCACCGACTGGGCCCGGCTCGGGCAGCTCTTCTTCAACCCCGAGGTCGCAGCCAAGATGCTGCCGGGGATCATCACGACCGCGCTCGTCAACACGCTGTGGTTCACGGCGGTGGCGTTCACGGGCGGCCTGCTCCTCGGCGTGATCCTCGCGCTGATGAAGCTGTCCGAGATCGGTCCGTTCCGGTGGATCGCGACCGTCTGGATCGAGCTGTTCCGCGGACTCCCCGCCCTGCTCACGATCTTCGCCATCGGGTTCATCGTGCCGATCGCGCTCGGTGTGCGGGCGCAGGAGCTCGGCGGTCCCGTGGTGCTCGGCCTGATCGGGCTCGTGCTCGTGGCATCGGCCTACATGGCCGAGACCATCCGCGCGGGACTCCAGGCCGTGCCGAAGGGACAGACCGAGGCGGCGCGTTCGCTCGGCATGTCGCCCATGAAGACGACCTTCTGGATCGTGGTCCCGCAGGGCTTCCGGATCATCATCCCGCCGCTGACGAACGAGTTCGTGCTGCTGCTGAAGGACACGTCGCTGCTGTTCGTCGTCGGCACGTTCGTCTGGTCGAAGGAGCTCACCACCTTCGCCCGTGACGCCAGTACGCAGAACGCCAACGGAACGCCGCTCATCATGGCGGCGATCCTCTACCTGATCGTGACGATCCCGCTCACGCGTTTCAGCGCGTGGCTGGAGCGTCGGATGGCGAGGACACGATGAGCACCGACCTGATCGACGTCCAGGCCCCGGCGATCGCGATCCAGGACCTGCACAAGAGCTTCGGCGACAACGAGGTGCTCAAGGGCATCGACCTGACGGTTCTCGCCGGCGAGGTCGTCTGTGTGATCGGCCCGTCCGGTTCCGGGAAGTCGACGCTGCTCCGCTCGGTGAACCTCCTGGAGGAGCCCACGGGCGGCAAGGTGCTCATCGAGGGCATCGACATCACCGATCCCGACATCGACATCGACCGCGTGCGCACCCGTATCGGGATGGTGTTCCAGAGCTTCAACCTCTTCCCGCACCTCAGCGTGCTCGGCAACCTCACGATCGCGCAGCAGCGGGTGAAGAAGCGCTCGAAGGCCGAGGCCGACAAGGTCGCCCGCGCCATGCTCGAGCGCGTCGGTCTCGCGGAGAAGGCCGACGCGTACCCCGGGCACCTCTCGGGTGGGCAGCAGCAGCGCGTGGCCATCGCCCGGGCGCTGTGCATGAACCCCGACATGATGCTGTTCGACGAGCCGACGTCGGCCCTCGACCCGGAGCTCGTCGGCGAGGTGCTGCAGGTCATGCGGTCGCTGGCCGACGAGGGCATGACGATGCTCGTCGTCACGCATGAGATGGGCTTCGCGCGCGAGGTCGGTTCGCGGCTGATCTTCATGGACGGCGGACACATCGTCGAGGAGGGCGACCCCCGCGAGGTGCTCGCCAATCCGCAGCACCAGCGCACGAAGGACTTCCTCTCCCGCGTCCTCTGACTCTCCCCGCCCCGGTGTCGCCGAGACCCCGGGCATTCGCCGAGACCCCCGGCTGCAGACGTCTGCAGCCGGGGGTCTCGACGTGAACCCGGGGTCTCGGGTCAGCCGCGGGGGCGCGCGACCACCGGGGCGGGGGTCACCGCGATGCGGACGCGGTCGCGGAACGACGGGTGCACGGCGGGATCGTGCTGCACGCGGACCAGCTCGCCCGACTCCGTGCGCACGAGGGTCCGCCGCATGCTGCCGAGGAACGTGCTCTCCTCCACGAGGGCATCGGTGGCGGCATCCTCCGCGGAGGTGAAGCGGACGTTCTCCGGACGGAGGTACACGTCGACGGGGCCGTCGGCGGGGGTCTGCAAGGGGAGACGCTGCCCCCACACGACGACGTGCTCGCCGTCCGCGACGCCGGACACGACGCTGGAGAGGCCGACGAACGCGGCGACCTCGGCGGTCGCGGGAGTCGTGTACAGCTCTTCCGGGGACCCGATCTGCTCGATGCGACCGGAGTTCATGACCGCGATCCGGTCCGACACCGCGAGGGCCTCCTCCTGGTCGTGCGTGACGAAGACGGTCGTGATGCCCAGCCGCAGCTGAATGCGCCGGATCTCGTCGCGGAGCTGCACGCGCACCTTGGCGTCGAGAGCCGACAGGGGTTCGTCGAGCAGCAGCACCCGGGGTTCCGTGACGAGGGCGCGAGCCAGGGCGACCCGCTGCTGCTGTCCGCCGGAGAGCTGATGCGGGAACCGGTCGGCGAGGTCGGCGAGGCCCACGAGGGCGAGCGCATCAAGGGCACGCCGCGCCGCCTCGGTCGTGCCGACACCCCGACGACGGAGCCCGAAGGCCGTGTTGTCGACGACGCGGAGGTGCGGGAACAGCGAGTACGACTGGAACACCATCCCGATGTCGCGCCGGTTCGTCGGCACGCGCGAGACGTCTCCGCCGCCGAGGAGCACCGTCCCCTCCTCGGCGCCCTCGAGTCCCGCGAGCACGCGGAGTAGCGTCGTCTTGCCACAGCCGGAGGGGCCGAGCAGCGAGACGAACTCCCCGGGGGCGATGTCGAGGTCGACGCCGTGCAGCACCCTCGTGCCGCCGTAGCTCTTGACGATGCCGTGGAGCTCGACCCGCGTGCCGTCGCCGGCCTGGGCGAGCAGCAGGTTGTCCTTGGTGCGCGGGAGTGCGTGATCGAGGGTCATGAGCGGGCCTTTCGCGGACCGCGGGCGACGCGGCCGATGAGCAGGAGCAGGAGGAAGACGAACGACAGGGCGAGCAGCGTGAAGATCGCGGGGGCATACGGGTCTTGCTTCTGCACCACGACCATCGCCGTCTGGAAGACCTGCCGGTTGAGGAGGGACGCGATCGTGAACTCCCCGAGCACCACCGCGATGGAGATCAGCGAGGCGGCGAGCAGGCCCTGGCGGAGGTTCGGCGCGAGCACGCGGAGCACGACCGTCGGCCAGCCCGCCCCGAGCGAGCGCGCGGCCTCGGACAGCGTGCGCAGGTCCGCGGCATCGATCGACGCCTGGATCGAGCGGAAGGCGAAGGGGAGGACCGTGACACCGTAGGCGAAGGCGAGGGTCCAGGTGCCGGTGCCCACGGTCCGACCGATCTGCAGGTAGATCGGCGCGAGCCCCACGACGAGCACGATCGCGGGGATCGAGATCGGCAGGAGCGCGACGAACTCGAAGGCCGCCTTGAGCCGCGGGAAGCGGAGGTTCACGAGGATCATCGTGGGGGCCAGGAGGAACAGCACGATCGACACGGTCACCACCGCGAGGGTCAGCGAGTTCCCGAGCCCCGTCCAGAGGGGCTTCAGGGCCGCCGACGCCGCGGGGTCGAAGAGGGCGGTCCAGTGCGCGAACGAGAGGCCGTCCGTGTCGCGCAGCGTGAAGAGGAACGTCGACACGAGGGGCACCGCGAAGAACGCCCCGACGACGATGCCGATCACCGCACGGGTCGCGCGGGACGGGGCGAGGCCGTTCATGCCTGCCACCGCGAAGCCCGTCGCTGGATCAGGGAGTACAGCGCCATCACGACCCCGACCACGATGATCATGCCGAGGGCGAGAGCGCCGGCGAGGTTCTCCCGACCGAGCAGGGTCTCGCTGGTGAGCGCCGTGCGGATCTGCAGCGGGACGATCTGCGAGCCCTGACTCGCGAGCGCCGCGGCCGTGGCGTACGAGGAGAAAGCGTTCGCGAAGAGCAGCAGCAGGCTGGCGAGGAACGACGGCGCCAGCACCGGGAGGCCGATCCGCAGCCAGAAGCTCGCCCTGCTGCCCCCGAGGGTGAGGTTCGCCTCGACCCACTGCGGCTTCAGGGCGGCGAGGGCGGGCAGGAAGGTGATGACCATGAGCGGCACCTGGAAGTAGATGTACGGGAGGATGAGGCCGGGAAGCTCGTACAGCCACGTGCCCTCGGCGAAGATGTCGATGCCGAACGTGTCGCGGAGGAAGACCGTGACCACGCCCTGGATGCCGATCGTGGCGATGAAGGCGAAGGCGAGCATGACGCCGCCGAACTGCGCGAGGACCCCGGCGGCCGCGTCCACGGAGCGCCGCACGACGCCGTCCGGGTTCATGCCGAGCAGAGCGTAGGAGACGAGGGCGCCGACGAGGGCGCCGACCGCTGCGGTGAGCAGCGACAGCCCCGCCGAGTTCGCGAAGGTCGTGAGCACGACGGGGTCGCCGAGGGCGGCGACGTTCGTCCAGGTGAAAGCACCGTCGCCGTCGAAGAACCCGGAGCCGATCGCGAGCACGGTCGGCACGGCGAGGAAGAGCAGCACGTAGGCGGCGAACGGTACGAGCCCCAGCCACGCCACGGACGGCGCCGACCGCCGGGCCCGCGTGTGCGACGCGGGCCCGGCGGCGGTGGCGGGGGCGGACGCCGCGGCCTCCACCCCCGGTGCGACGACGGTGGTCACTGGACCGCCGCTGCCCACTTCTCGCCGAGCAGCGTGCCGGCGTTCTCGGACTGCTCCTCGGTCGGCACGACCGTCTCCTCCGGGGCCTCGGGGAGAGCGGCCGCGAGCTTCTCGTCGATCGTGCCGGCCTCGGTCATCGCCTCCATGCGCACCGGACGGGCGCCGCCCTTCAGCCACAGGTTCTGCACCTCGTCGCTGTAGAGGAACTCCTGCCACAGACGCGCGGCGGCCGGGTTCGGAGCGTCGACGTTGATGGCCTGGTTGTAGTAGCCCGCGTAGCCGGTGCCGTCGAAGACCACGACCTTCCAGTCCGGGTTGTCGGCCGTGTGGGCCGCGTTCAGGTAGTCCCAGTCGAAGACCACGGGGGTCTCGCCGCTGGCGACGGTCGCGGTCGTGACGTCGACCTTGAGGAGGTTCCCGGCCTTCTGCAGCTCGGAGAAGAAGTCGATGCCCGGCTGGAAGTCATCGAGCGTGCCGTCCGACTGCACGGTCGCCAGGCCCACGGCGGCGAAGGCCGCTCCGGCCTGCGTCGGGTCGCCGTTGATGGCCACGGCGCCCTTGTAGTCGGCGGAGAGGAGATCGGACAGCTCGGCCGGCGCCTCGAAGGCCGAGGAGTCGTAGCCGATCGACATGTAGCCGCCGTAGTCGCCGACGAAGAGGCCGGTGGGCTCCTTCAGCTCGTCGGCGATGTCGTCCCAGGTCTGGACCTTGTACGGGGCGAAGGCGTCGGTGTTCTGCAGGGCGACGGTCAGGCCGAGGTCGAAGACGTCGGGAGCGGTGTCGAGGCCCTTGTTCGTCTCGGCCGCCTGGATCTCCTCGGCGCTGGAGACGTCGGGCGAGGCCTCGTTGATGGTGATCTCGGGGTATTTCTCCGCGAACAGGTCGAGGATCTCGCCGTAGTTCGCCCAGTCGCGGGGGAGGGCGATGACATTGAGCTGACCCTCCTCCTTCGCGGCCGCCTCCAGGTCGGCGAACGAGCCGAAGTCCTCGACGGAGGTCGCGCTCGCCGCGTCCACGGCGTCGTCACCGGCGGCCGGGGTGTCGGTCGCGGAGGCGCAGGAGGTCAGAGCGATGACGGCCGTGGTGGCCAGGGCGATGCCGGCGCCGATGCGTGCGCGGCGGATGGAGCGTGCCATGAGTGTCCTCTCGGTGTCCGGCGCTGTGAGCCGGTGTCGGGTTGCGAGAGGACACTACGAGTCCGAGGTAGCCACGCGGAGCGGTGCGGGTGAACGGTCGGTGTCGGGCGGGTGGCGCGGGGATGCGCTCCGGATTCAGCGCTGCGGGACGGTGTACTTGAAGCCGCGGTGCGAGCCCACGTAGCCGAGGCGCTCATAGAACCGGTGCGCGTCGGTGCGGGCGGCGTCGGAGGTGAGCTGCACCATGGCCGCACCGAGGGCGGGCGCCGCGGTGTCGCCGACCCAGCGCATGACCGCGGAGCCGATGCCCGAGGACCGGAGGTCGCTGCGCACCCGGACCGCCTCGACGAGCAGCCGCCGAGCGCCGCGGCGCGCCATGCCGGGGATCGAGGTGAGCTGGAGAGTGCCGACCACGGCGCCCTCGAGCTCCACCACGAGGAGGTCGTTCGAGGGGTCGGTCAGGATCTCGCGGAGGCCGCGTTCATACGCCGGGCGGTCCTCGTCGGACGCCACATCTCCGCGGGCGGCGCTGATCGGATCGTCGGCGAGCAGCGCGATGACGGCGTCGGCGTCGGCCTCGGTCGCCCGCCGGAGCACGGCGTCCCCGCTCCTCGACGCGAACGGATGCGGAAGCGGGAGAGCGGCGAGCATGAGCCCAGTCTGCCAGCGGTGGATGCGGGACGGCGCCCGCGGGTCTGGAATCATGGCGGAGTGGATATCGGCAGCCTCCTCGGACTCGAGCAGCTCACCTGGGGGATGCTGATCCTCATCATCGTGGCGGCGTTCAGTGCCGGGTGGATCGACGCGGTCGTCGGCGGCGGAGGGCTGCTGCAGCTCCCGGCGCTGCTCCTCATCCCCGGCATCGCCCCGGTCCAGGCGCTCGCGACGAACAAGCTCGCCTCCGTGTTCGGGACCGCGACCAGCAGCATCACCTACTACCGCCGCGCCAAGCCCGACCTCCGCACAGCTCTGCCGATGGCGGTGATCGCGTTGATCGGCTCGTTCGGGGGCGCGGCGGTCGCCACGGTGCTGCCCCCGGCCGCCTTCAAGCCCATCATCGTGATCGCCCTGCTGGCGGTGGCCCTGTTCACGGCGCTCCGGCCGCAGCTCGGGGCCGCGACGCAGCTGCGCTTCCACGGGCACAAGCACCACATCATGGCCGGGCTGGCCGGGCTCGGCATCGGGTTCTACGACGGGATGATCGGTCCGGGCACGGGCACCTTCCTCGTGATCACCCTCGTCGCGCTGCTGGGCTACGACTTCCTGCAGGCGAGCGCGAAGGCCAAGATCGTGAACCTCGCGACGAACGCGGGGGCGCTGCTCCTCTTCATCCCGCACGGCTCGGTGCTGTGGCTGCTCGGGGGCATCCTCGCGGTCGCGAACGTCGGCGGCAGCTACCTGGGCTCGCGGATGGCCATCTCCCGCGGCACGACGTTCATCCGCGTGGTGTTCCTCGTCGTCGTGGTGGCTCTCATCGCGAAGCTCGGCGTCGACGTGTGGAACGAGAACCTCGCCCCCCTCTTCGCCTGATTCCCCCTTTTTCTCTTCGCCGAGACCCCGGGTACGCGACGAGACCCCGGGCTGCCAGCGGCAGTGTCCCGGGGTCTCGGCGGCAAGACGGGGTCTCGGCGGGTCAGGCCTCGTCCTCGGGAGTGAAGTCCACACCGGCCTCGGCGCGCTGCTCGGGGGTGATCGGCGCGGGAGCGGAGGTGAGGGGATCGAAGCCGTTCCCGGACTTCGGGAAGGCGATGACGTCGCGGATCGACTCGGTCTTCGTCAGGTGCTGGAGCACGCGGTCCATGCCGAGTGCGATGCCGCCGTGCGGGGGAGCGCCGAACTTGAACGCGTCGAGGAGGAAGCCGAACTGCTCCTGCGCGACCTCGTCGCTGATGCCCATGACCTCGAAGACCCGCTTCTGGATGTCCTCGCGGTGGATGCGGATGGACCCGCCGCCGAGCTCCGAGCCGTTGCACACGATGTCGTACGCGTAGGCGAGGGCCGAACCGGGGTCGGTGTCGAACGTGTCCTCGAACTCGGGCTTCGGACCCGTGAACGCGTGGTGCACGGCCGTCCAGGCACCCGCGCCGACCGCGACGTCACCGGAGGCGACCGCGTCGGCGGCCGGCTCGAACATGGGGGCGTCGACGACCCAGGTGAAGGCGAACTCGTCCGGGTTCAGGTAGCCGAGGCGACGGCCGATCTCGACCCGCGCGGCGCCGAGCAGCGCCCGGCTCTCCTTGGTGGCACCGGCGGCGAAGAACACGCAGTCGCCCGGCTCGGCGCCGACGAACTCCGCCAGGCCCGCCTGCTCGGCTTCGGACAGGTTCTTCGCGGCGGGGCCGCCCAGGGTGCCGTCCTCGTTGAACAGCACGTAGGCGAGACCGCGCGCGCCGCGCTGCTTGGCCCAGTCCTGCCACGCGTCGAGCTGCTTGCGCGGCTGGCTCGCGCCGCCGGGCATGCGCACCGCGCCGACGTACTCGGCCTGGAACACGCGGAACGGGGTGTCCTTGAAGTAGTCCGTCGCCTCGACGAGCTCGAGTCCGAAGCGGAGGTCGGGCTTGTCGGAGCCGTACTTCGCCATGGCGTCCGCGTA
Source organism: Microbacterium sp. ER1 (assembly GCF_023383675.1). NCBI lineage: Bacteria > Bacillati > Actinomycetota > Actinomycetes > Micrococcales > Microbacteriaceae > Microbacterium > Microbacterium sp. ER1. The sequence goes on along the minus strand of NZ_QCXO01000137.1, from coordinate 84,051 downwards.
CGTCATCCGCGGCAGCGGGGTCTGCACCTCGACGCCGATCGTCTTCCACATCGCCACGATGAGCGACTCCATGAGGGCGATCACGTCCTCCTGGTCGACGAAGCTCATCTCGATGTCGAGCTGCGTGAACTCGGGCTGACGGTCGGCGCGGAAGTCCTCGTCGCGGTAGCAGCGGGCGATCTGGAAGTACTTCTCCACACCGCCGACCATGAGCAGCTGCTTGAAGAGCTGCGGCGACTGGGGCAGGGCGTACCAGCTACCCGGGTGCAGACGGGCCGGGACGACGAAGTCGCGGGCGCCCTCCGGCGTGGAACGGGTGAGGGTCGGGGTCTCGACCTCGGTGAAGTCCTCGGCGTGCAGCACGTCGCGGATCGCCTTGTAGACGTCGGACCGCAGGCGCAGCGCGGAGGCGGCGGCCGGGCGGCGGAGGTCGAGGTAGCGATACTTCAGGCGCGCCTCCTCGCCGACGGTCTCGGTGTCGGCCAGAGCGGTCGAGACCTGGAACGGCAGCGGGGCCGACTCGTTCAGGACCTCGACGTCGGCCGCGATGACCTCGATCTCGCCGGAGGGGAGGTTCGGGTTCGCGTTGCCCTCGGGGCGCCGCGACACCTCGCCGGTGACCTTGAGGACGAACTCGTTGCGCAGCGGGTGGGCGATCTCCTCGTCGCGGATGACGACCTGGGCGATGCCCGACGCGTCCCGCAGATCGATGAAAGCGACGCCTCCGTGGTCACGACGACGATCGACCCACCCGGTGAGGGTGACGGTCTGACCGATGTTCTCGGCGCGCAGGGAGCCTGCGGAGTGGGTGCGCAGCACGGAGGATTCCTCCTGATCCGGGGAAAGATGAACCCGCCCAGTCTACGCGGGCGTCCCGGCCCTTCCCGGCCGGGTCGCCAGCGCGGAGCAGCGGCACCTCAGTAGGATCGCCACGACGAAAGGCGGACCCCCATGAACCTCTCCATCTCGGACGGCAACGGCCTTCCCGACCTGTTCGGCGCGATCTTCTCCGGCACGACGGGACTCATCGCCCTCATCTTCTACATCCTCGTCGTCGTCGGGCTGTGGAAGGTCTTCACGAAGGCGGGGTACCCCGGCATCCTCGCGATCATCCCGATCGTGAACGTCGTGTTCCTCGTGAAGATCGCCGGGATGTCGGGCTGGTTCGCCCTGCTCTACCTCGTGCCGATCGCGAACTTCATCCTCGGGGTCATCGTCGCGTTCAAGCTCGGCGCACGCTTCGGCAAGGGCGGGGTGTTCTCCTTCTTCCTGCTGTTCCTGTTCCCCTACATCGGCTATCTGATCCTCGGGTTCGGCGACTCCCGCTACCGCGAGGTCTGACGTGGCGGCATCACTTCTGCACCTCGTTCGTCACGGTGAGGTGCACAACCCGTCCCGCGTGCTCTACGGACGGCTGCCCGACTACCACCTCAGCACCGCGGGGGAGGAGATGGCTCAGGCGGCGGCGGAGCACGTGGCGGGGCTCGGCGATCCGGTGACCGCCCTGTTCGCGTCACCGCTCGAGCGTGCGCAGGAATCGGCCGCCCCGTTCGCGGAGGTGTTCGACCTCGAGCCCGAGACGGACATCCGTCTGATCGAGCCGACGAACGTGTTCGAGGGCACCCGGATGCGGCGGTCGCTCATGAACCCGATGAACTGGTGGCACCTGCGTCAGCCGTCGCTGCCGAGCTGGGGGGAGCCGTACGCCTCGATCGCGGAGCGCATGCTCGGGGTGATGGACGAGGCATGGACGGCCGCGGCCGAGATCCCGACCGCGGGGGACATCGTGATGGTGTCGCATCAGGCGCCGATCTGGATCACGCACCTCCGGGTCGCCGGCCTGCCGCTGCAGCACGACCCGCGGACCCGCCGCTGCGCCCTGTCGAGTGTGACCTCGTTCGCGCGCGTGGGCGACGTCTGGCGCGAGGTCTCGTACGCCGAGCCCGCCGCGACCGGCGGTGCTGTCGACGTCGGGGCCGTCTGATCCCCGTTCGAATCGCCTGAATGGCCCCATCCGGCCCGGAAATGGGACCAATCGGGCGATTCGAAGTCAGAGGGACTGGAGCACCCCCACCGCGGCGAGCTGTCCCGCGGCGGCGGCGAGCAGGACCGAGGCCATCGGGCCGGGGAGGGTCGCGCGATGGGCGAGGTCGCCCGCCGCGAAGACCCCCGGAAGCGACGTCCTCCCGAACTCGTCGATCTCGATCGACCCCGACTCCAGGAGCCGCAGTCCGAGTTCCGCGGCGAAGGGCGCCCGGTGCCGCATCGTGCCGGAGGCCACGAACACCCCCGCGACGTCGAGGTCGCCCTCTGCGCTGCGCACCCGCACCCCGTCTCCGTGTGCGGCGACAGCCTCGACCGGAGCGGAGGCCACCCGCCCCCCGAGCTCCTCCAGCGCGGTACGGTCCTCCGCCGCGAACGGCTCGCCCACCGGGACCACCGTGATCTCGCCGACGATACGGCCGAGCAACCCGATCAGATGGGCCGCCCGGGGAGCCGCCCCGAGGATCGCGATCGGCTTCCCGGCGTGCTCGTGTCCATCGCAGAACGGGCAGCTGAAGACCCGGACGCCCCACAGTTCGGCGAGACCCGGCACCGGCGGGAGGTCGTCCGCGACGCCGGTCGCCAGGATCACCCGTCGGGCGTCGGCCACCGACCCGTCGGCGAGGCTCACCGAGAAGCCCGTCTCCGCGTCGCCCGAGATCCGTTGTGCCGCGACGTCCCGCGTCTCGACGTCCGTATAGGCCGCGAGCTCCGTGCGGGCCTGGGCGCGGAGGTCCGCCGGGGCCTTCCCGTCGGCGCCGATCATGTTGTGCATGTGTCGCACGGTGCCGTTGCGGTACTCGCCCGAGTCCAGCAGGAGCACGGGTCGGTGCATCCGTCCGAGGGTCAGCGCCGCCTGGAGTCCGGCGGGGCCAGCACCGATCACGATCGCGTCGTACATGGGGGTTCCCTTCTCGCGTCTTGCGTTCGGCACCAGTCTGTGACTTCATGTCAACATGAAGTCAAGCGACGCGCACCCGTGGTCCGTCGGCGAGGTCGCCGCGCGGTTCGAGATGCCGACGAACGTGCTGCGGCACTGGGAGACCGTCGGACTGCTCCGGCCGCCCCGCGACCCGGCGGGCCGGCGTCGGTACGGCGAGGACGAGGTCGTGCGCATCGCCGTCATCCAGCGCAGCAAGGCCGCCGGGATGAGCCTCGACCAGATCGCCGTGCTCCTCGACGACGGCAGCGCCGGGCGGCATCAGGTGCTGCAGCAACATCTCGATGACCTCGACCGGCGGATGGAGGAGATGCGGCGATCGCGGGAGATGACCGAGCACGCCATGGGGTGCCGGGCGCACGACATCGCGACCTGTCCGCGGTTCCGCGCCGGGGTGGACGACGTGCTCGCGCGCTTCTGACTCCCCCCGGGGGTACCCGGCCGATGCATAGGAAGCTCTGCGTAAACTCGGAGACGTGTCCCGCGCTTCCAGGATTCACCCGATCCGCAACGGCCGCCCCTCCCGTCTTCGGCCCCTCGGCCGCCTGGGCGGAGCCGCGCTCGCTGCGGTGCTCGCCGTCGGTCTGAGCGCCTGCGCTCCCGACGCCGTGAGCGAATCGTTCCTGAACGGCGAGAACACCGGCTACGTCGCCGCCGACGGCGCGATCGTCGAGATCCCCGTCGCCGAGCGCGGGGAGCCGGTCGAGTTCGCCGGGGTCACGGAGCATGGCGAGGACTTCGACAGCGCTGACATCGCCGGGAAGGTCGCGGTCGTCAACTTCTGGTACGCCGGCTGCGCCCCGTGCCGCGTCGAGGCGTCCGACCTGGAGGCGGTCTGGCAGGAGCACAGCGACGCGGACGTGCAGTTCATCGGCATCAACACGCGCGACCAGGCGGACACGGCTGTCGCGTTCGCCGACGAGTTCGGGATCACGTACCCGAGCCTCATCGACGTCGACACCGCCCAGGCCAAGCTCGCCTTCGCCAAGGTCGTGCCGATCTCGGCTACCCCCACCACGCTCGTGCTCGACAAGCAGGGCCGCGTCGCCGCGAAGATCATCGGGCCGATCGACGGCACCTCCGTGCTCTCCACGCTCGTCAAGGACGCGCTGGCGGAGGACTCCTGATGTCCGCGAGGTCGTCGTGAACCCCGACGCGATCATCGGATCCGGAGCCCTCTGGATCGCGGTCCCGGTGGCGATGCTCGCCGGACTCGTCTCGTTCCTCTCGCCGTGCGTGCTCCCACTCGTTCCGGGCTACCTCGGCTTCCTCGGGGGAGCCGTCACGCCGCGGAACACCTCGACGACCGGCGGCGGCGCCACCCAGACCGCGACGCGCAGCCGCCTGGTCCTCGGCGTGCTGCTGTTCATCCTCGGCTTCACCGTGGTCTTCATCCTCTACACGGTGCTCGGCGGCACCGCCGGCGTGTTCCTGCTCCAGTGGGGCGACCTCATCACCCGCATCCTCGGCGTCGTCATCATCGCGATGGGCCTGGTCTTCCTCGGGCTCTTCGGGTTCGCGCAGAAGGAGCTCCGCTTCCACGTCGACTCGAAGGCCGGGATGGTCGGGGCCCCGCTCCTCGGCGTCGCGCTCGGCATCGGCTGGGCGCCCTGCATGGGCCCCACGCTGGCCGCCATCCTCGCGCTCTCCTTCAACGCGGGCGACCCCGTGCGCGCGGGCTTCCTCGGCCTCGCGTACTCCCTGGGCCTCGGCATCCCGTTCCTGCTCGTGGCGCTCGGCTTCGGCTGGGCGACCAAGGCCATCGGGTTCCTGCGCCGCCATATCCGGGTCGTGAACATCCTCGGCGGCGTGCTGCTGATCCTCCTCGGTGTCCTGATGGTCACCGGCCTGTGGACCGACATCATGTCCCGATTGACGGCGGTGATCGGCAGTGTCATCCTCCCGCTCTGACCGCTCCGAGACGACCATGACGAAGAACAAGGGTGCCGTGACCACCGACTCCAGCGATCCGCTCCGCCCGTCCGACCACGTCGACGGCGACGACACGATCACCCAGCCGCGGCTCGGGTTCGTCGGCTGGCTCCGATGGGGGTGGCGTCAGCTCACCTCGATGCGCACGGCGCTCGTCCTGCTGCTCGTGCTGGCGATCGCGGCCATCCCCGGATCGATCTTCCCGCAGCGAATGGCCGACCCGAACGGCGTGACGCAGTGGGAGCGCGACAACCCCGACCTGTTCCCGGTGCTCGACGCGCTCAAGCTCTTCGACGTGTACCTGTCGCCCTGGTTCTCGGCGATCTACCTGCTGCTGTTCACCTCGCTCGTCGGCTGCGTCATCCCGCGCATCAAGCACCACGCCAAGGCGCTGCAGGCCCGCCCGCCGCGCACGCCCGCGCGGCTGCGACGCCTGGAGGACTACCGCGCCGTCACCCGCGACACCGTCGCCGACTCCGGCACGCGCACGGGCGACGCCGCCGCGGAGGCCGCCGCCTCGATCGACGTCGCCACGAAGCAGCTCAAGGCGCTCGGCTACCGCGTGGAGCGCTACGACCGCGGGCACACGTACTCGGTGTCGGCCGAGCGCGGCTACTGGCGGGAGACGGGCAACCTGCTCTTCCACCTCGCCCTCGTCGGCGTGCTCGTGACGATCGGCGTCGGCGGCGGCTTCGCGTACACGGGCCAGCGCGTGCTCGTCGAGGGGGAGACCTTCGCCAACACGCTGCTCGACTACGACTCCATGAACCGCGGGCGCTTCGTGGCCGACGACTCCTTCGCGCCGTACTCGATGCGGCTGAACTCCTTCGACGTCACGTATCAGCCGTTCGGCGAGCCCGGCTCCGGCCAGGCCGGGAACTTCTCCGCGAACATGACCATCCAGGAGAACGGCGAGGAGCGCGAGGGCGCCGTCAAGGTCAACGAGCCGCTGGGCGTGGCCGACGACGACGTGTTCCTGCTCGGCAACGGGTACGCCCCGACGGTCACCGTGCGCGACCCCGAGGGCAACGTGGTGTTCCACAACAGCACGCCGTTCCTCCCGCAGGACAACAACATGACCTCGCTCGGCGTGCTCAAGGTGCCGGACGGCCTGGCCGAGCAGGTGGGCCTCGTCGGTTTCTTCTACCCGACCACCGGCGTGCTCGACACGGGCGCCTTCTTCTCCGCCTACCCCGACCTCACCAACCCGACGCTCACGCTCGACGTGTACACGGGCGACCTCGGGATCAACGACGGCGTGCCGCGCTCGGTCTACGTGCTCGACACCTCCGACATGACCAAGCTCACCGGACGCAGCACCGACGTCGAGTCGATCGAGCTGTCACCGGGTGAGACCGCGCAGCTGCCGAACGGCCTGGGCTCGGTCACCTTCGACGACGAGTCGCCGGAGGGCGCCACCGACTCCTCGGAGTCCGTCAAGCGCTTCGCCTCCCTGCAGATCCACCGCGACGAGTCCGGGGTGTTCGTGCTCGGGTTCGCACTGCTGGCGCTCGGCGGCCTCATGCTCGCCCTGTTCGTGCCGCGTCGGCGCGTGTGGGTGAAGGCCACCGCGGCGGACGGCGCGGTCGACCTCGAGTACGCGGCCCTGGCCCGAGGGGAAGACCCCACGCTCGCCCGCGCCGTGGACGACCTCCGTGCCGGCCACGCCCGGCTGCTCGACGCCGCGGGCGGCACGACCGCCCGTACCCCTGAAGACGCCGACGAGGATGCCGCGGACGCCGCCGCGGACCCTGCGGCCCCGGCACCCGGAAAGTAGACTGACACCATGCTCGAGCTCACCGTGATCTCGCCCGTCCTGCTGTGGACGGCGATCGCGATCTACGCGGCGGCCTTCGTGGCCTACGCCTTCGATCTCGCGCGCCGCTCGCAGGCGACGGCCGACGCCCACACCGTCCGCGAGGGCGAGCTCGTGGCCGCCGGTCGTTCCGGTGGCGTCTCGGCTTCCGCACCCGTCGATGCGCCCGGAGCTCCGAAGCCGCAGCGCTTCGTCATGGCGCGAATCGGCACCTCGCTCACGGTGCTGGGCTTCGTGTTCCACCTCGCCGCCGCTGTGACGCGTGGCATCGCGGCCGGTCGGGTGCCGTGGGCGAACCTGTACGAGTTCGGCATGGTCGGAACGCTGCTCATCATCGCGGTCTACCTGGCGGTGCTCATCCGCCTCGATCTGCGCTTCCTCGGCACCTTCATCACGGGCCTCGTGGTCGTCCTCCTCGGGCTGGGCGCGACGAACTTCTACGTCGAGGTCTCCCCGCTGATGGACCCGCTGAAGAGCGTCTGGCTCATCATCCACGTGTTCGTCGCCTCGCTCGCGACCGCGTTCTTCGCCCTCGCCTTCGCGCTCTCGGTGATCCAGCTCATGCAGGCGCGACGCGAGCGGCTGCTCGGCGAGGGCGCGGCGAAGACCGGCCCCGGCTTCCTGCGCACCTTCCCGCCGGCGGAGCGCCTGGAGAGCCTGGCGTACCTGTTCACGATCATCGGCTTCATCCTCTGGACCTTCACGCTCATCGCCGGGTCCATCTGGGCGTACTACGCGTGGAGCCGCTTCTGGGGCTTCGACGTGAAGGAGACCTGGACCTTCGTGATCTGGGTGCTCTACGCCGGGTACATCCACGCCAGGGCGACGCGCGGCTGGCGCGGCAACCCCTCGGCCTGGCTCTCCATCGTCGGCTTCACCGCCGTGATCTTCAACTTCACCATCGTCAACGTCTTCTTCAAGGGCCTGCACGCCTACTCCGGCCTGAGCTGAGCCCGCCGAGCACAGCTTCGGAGATCGCGAGGGACACGCCGACGGGCGCGGCTCGGTCACGGCGTGTCGTCCGCAAATCTCCGAAGTCGTGCCCGCCGGAGCAGGGCTCAGCCGCCGAGGGGGATGACCTCGGCGTGCTCGACGCCGCCCTCGTACCAGACGAACTCGACCTCGGTGACGACCTCCGTCGGCGCGGGGAGGAGCGGACGGACCTCGGTGGCGGCGAGCTGCTGCCACGTCTCGGCATCCAGCGTCTTGCCGTAGAGCACCGAGAGGTGGAAGGTCCAGTCCTCGACGGAGAGCTCGTCGAGGCGGCGGAGATCCGTCCGCCGGAGCAGCTCCGTTAGCGAGGCGTACGCGTGCACGAGCGCGGGCGTGCGGGCGAGGCGCAGGATCACGATCTGCCACGGCGCGGGGAAGACGTCCACGGCGTCGGCGGTGAGCTCGAGAGGACCCTGTTCCCCGGCCCAGGCCCGGATCACGGCCCGCAGCTCCTCCCGACGCTCCGGCTCGAAGAAGCCGCGAAGGGTCACGTGCTCCGTGTGCGGATGCCGGAGCGGCGTGTCCAGACGACCGAGCGCGGCCTCCTGGATGGCCCGGTATTCCGCGGCGACGGCCCCGGTCGGCCGGAGCACGAGATACTGCTGTCCTTCGAGGCTCGCGAGCTGGTCCGGAGTGTCCATGAACGGTCGGCGCATGGCACGAGGGTACGGGGTGTCGCCGTCGCGTTCGTGCACTGTTTCGGAGATCGCCACACGACACGCCGCCGGAGCGGGGTGCCCGGCGGCGTGTCGTGCGTGATCTCCGCAGCTGTGCCCGGGGTCAGGCGGTGACGACGGCTCGCGCCGTGGTCGTGCGGCGGACCGCGACGACCACCGTCGTGGCGACGAGCGAGAGCACGCCCCAGACGACGAGGGCGGCGACGGCGGCCCCGCTCGCCTCCACGAGACCCGCGAAGGCCGGTGCGGTCGGGAGGGCGGCCCCGATGCTCGCGAGCCAGTCGGGCACGGTCGAGATGAGTCCCGTCGCCACGGCGATGACACCGATCAGTGCGGCGATCCAGCGTCCGATGCCGCCGAACACCGCCACGAGGGCCTGGTTCACCGCGGCGAACACCACCCCGGCGAGGACGGCGGTTCCCGCGAAGGCCCACCACTCCGCGACGTCGTAGTCGGCCACGATCTGCACGATGAGCGAGACGAGCAGACCCTGGGCCGCGCCGATCGCCGCGGCCGGCCAGAACGCGCGGAGGGTGAGGGAGGCGGAGGAGCGTCGTGAGGTGAGCGTGCGCGCCGTGTGCGCGCGGAGGACGAGGAACGACGCGAGACCGCCGAACCACAGCACCACCGCGGTGAGCAGCGGGATCGCGGTGGGGCCGAAGAGCGAGCCCATCGAGGAGTCGGTCGCCACCGGATCAGCGATCACCGACGCCAGCGACGTCGACTCCTCGTCGCTGAAGGACGGGAGGGAGTCGGCCGCGGTGCGCAGTCCGCCCGCGAGGTCGCCGGTGCCGGTCGCGAGGGTGTCGAGGCCGGTGGCGAGCTCCGTGCTGCCGTCGGCGAGCTGGGTCGCACCGTCGGCGAGCTGCGTCGCGCCGGACGACAGTGCCCGCGCTCCTGCGGCCGACTGGTCCACGCCCTCGGTCGCGAGGCGGTTGAGCCCGACGGCGAGCTCGGTCGCCCCGGCACCCGCCTGGCCGAGCTGGGTGGCCAGCGTGGAGAAGGACCCGGGAAGCGCGGCCACGCCCTCGGCCACCTGCTTGTCGTTGAGGATGCCGGCGGCGGTCCCGGCCGAGGTCGCTGCTGCCACCGCCTTCTTTGCGAGGGCGGAGAGCTGCTCGCACTCCGCCGAGCTCGGATCGGCGGCGCACGCCGTGGCCGCCATCGTCCCGAGACCCTGCGCGACTGCGGCGGACTCGCCCGCAGCGGATCCGGCGGCCGCGGCCGCCGACTGGATCCCGCCCGTGAGCTGCTGCACGTCGGCGACCCGGCCCTGGAGCTCGGTCGCCCCGGAGCTGAGTCCCGCCCCGATGGTGCCGGCGCCGGTCGCCGCCTGCCGCGTCTGCCCCGCGATCGTGTCGAGGCCGGACGCGAGGGTCGAGGCCCCGGTACCCAGCTCCCCGGCACCCGCGGCGAGCTGCGTCGCACCCTCCGGGAGAGCCGCGGCACCGGTCGCCGCGTCACGCGCCCCCTTCGCCAGCTCCAGGGCCCCGTCCGCCGCGTCGCCGATCTGGTCCCCGATGGTGGTGAAGCCGACGAGGATGTTCTCCGTCGTGGCCTCGGACAGCGTGGTGCCGAGCGTCGAGGCCGCCACGTCGGCGATCTGCCCGGTGATGAGGTCGTCCGCCACGAGGCCGTCGTCGGGCGTCGTCACCTGGATCGTCGCCTGCTCCGGGTCCCCGCCGCCGTCCGCGACCGCCTGACCAGCGGACGTCGCCGCGGCCGAGAAGTCCTCGGGGATCGTGATGACGGCCTGGTAGGTGCCGTCGGCGAGCCCGTCGGCGGCGTCCTCCTCGTTGGAGATGACCCAGGTGAGGTTCGAGTCGAGATCGTCCGAGCCCTCGACGAGCCCGGACGCGAGCTGCCGCCCGAGAGGCGCGGTCTGGCCGTCGATCTCGACGGGTTCGTCGAGGTTCACGATCGCCGCGGTCATGGAGTCGAGGCGCTCGGTCGGGTTGTAGAGCGCCGCCATGAGGATGCCGCCGATCGCGGCGGGCAGCAGCAGGACGCCGAGGATCGTGAGCCAGGTGATGGGCTTACGTGAGCGGGCGCGCTCGAGGGGGAGGGTCATGCGGGCACCTCGGTCGTTTCTGCGGCGCTCGGGCGGGGCGCGCGCGTGTCGAGTACGTCGGCGGACGGCCATCCGGCGTCCGCGAGGAGGGAACGGGCCGCGTCGGGATCGACGGCGGTGGCGAAGACGGCGAGCTCTCGGCGCGACCTCGCGTCGCGCAGCATCGCGGCGACCTGGTCGCGCTCGCCGCCGCGGAGCCGGTCCGCGCCGTCGATCACCACGAGCTCGGAACGACCGCGGAGGGCTTCGCGGAGGTCGGCGAGCACCGGGGCGTCGTCTCCCGCGAGCACGCAGCCCACGTGGGAACGGACCCAGGCCGCACGACCGGGGAGCAGGTGTCCGGCGACACGGAGGCGTCCGTCGGCCGGGGCGATGCGGGCGCCGACGGTGAGAGCGAGGGCCCGCAGCGTCCCGGCGTCCGCGCCGCTCGCGACCAGGGCCGCGCCGGGTGCGAGCCGCAGCGACAGTCCCTCCGTCGTCGAGGGGCCGGCGCCGAACTCCAGGTCGTCGGCCGCGACGAGCGACCCGTCGCCCGGCCACGCCTCGAGGTGCCGTTCGCGTTCCACCGCCTCGCCCTCGATGTCCACGCGGGGGAGGATCCGCTCCAGCCAGGACGGGATCTCCCAGGCGCGCTCGCCGAGGATCGCCATGAGCGCCGGGATCAGCGTCATACGCACGAGGAAGGCGTCGAAGGCGATGCCGGCGGCGAGTCCGAGGGCGATGGGCTTGAGGGAGGAGTCGCCCTCGGGCACGAAGGCGACGAACACCGCGAACATGATGAGGCCGGCCGCCGTGACGACCTTCGCCGAACCGGTGAACCCGCTCCGTACGGCGCGCAGAGCTGCGGCCCGTCGGGTGGCGCGGTTCACCGATCCCGCACCCGGCCGGAGGTCAGGATCGTGCACGAAGTCCTCGCGCATCCGCGACACGAGGAACACCTGGTAGTCCATCGCCAGGCCGAAGAGCACGCCCATGAGGATGATCGGCATGAAGCTGATGATCGGGCCGACCTTCGCGACGTGCAGGAGGTCGGCGAACCAGCCCCACTCGAAGACCGCCCCGACGACGCCGAAGGCGGCGACGATCGACAGCAGGTAACCGGCTGCGGCGGTGATCGGCACCCAGAGGGAGCGGAACACGATGGTGAGGAGGATCAGCGAGAGACCGATAACGAAGATCCCGAAGGGCAGCAGAGCCGCCCCGAGCTGATCCGAGATGTCGATGCCGACGGCGGTGAAACCGGTGACCTTGAGGTCGATGCCGAACTCGTCCAGCCACTCGTCGTGGTGGCTGCGGAGCTCGCGCACGAGGTCGGCCGTCGCGGGGTCGTCGGGAGCCGTCTCCGGGATGATCTGGACGATGCCGGTGTCGGCGGTCTCGTTCGGCGTCGCGAGGGCGACCTCCTTCACGCCGGGAACCTCGGCCACCGCGTCTCCGAGGTCTTCCATGAGACCGAGGGGGTCGGTGGAGGTGACGATGGTGCCGGTGAGGATGAGGGGGCCGTTGAAGCCGGGGCCGAACTGCTCGCCGACGAGGTCGTAGTTCTGCCGCGCCTCGGAGTCCTTCGGCAGGACGCCGGCGTTCGGCAGGGCGAGGTCGAGGCTGAGGGCGGGGACGGCGACGATGCCGAGTCCGAGGACGACCGCGAGGGAGACGAGGACGGGGTGCTTCGTCACGCCCTCCACCCACCGACGGCTGCCGCGGGGCTTCGTGACGGCGTCCTTCGCGGCCGCCTTCTTCGGGGCCTTCGCGCGCTTCGGCCGTCCGGCCACGCGGCCCTTGAGGAATCCGAGCAGGGCGGGGGTCAGGGTCACCGCGATCGCCACGGCGACCGCGATGGCCACGGACGCCGCGACGCCCATGGTGGTGAGGAACGGGATGCCCGCGAAGCCCAGGCCGATCAGCGCGATGAGCACGGTGACGCCGGCGAAGACGACCGCCGATCCCGCCGTGCCGACCGCGCGGGCGGCCGACTCCTCAGGTTCAACGCCGTCCCGGACCTGGTCCTGGTGGCGCGCGACGATGAAGAGCGCATAGTCGATCCCGACCGCGAGCCCGAGCATCAGGGCGAGCAGCGGCGTGGTGGAGGAGACGGTCGCGAAGGCGGTCGCCGTGAAGATCCCGGCCATGGAGATGCCGACGCCGAGGATGGCGGTGAGCAGAGGGAGTCCGGCGACGACGAACGAGCGGAACGTGACGATGAGCACGAGGAGCGCGATGAGCAGGCCCACGGCCTCGGTGAGCGTGACGCCGGGGATCGAGATCGCGAAGAGGTCGCCGCCGAGAGAGGCCTGCGCACCGTCGGGGAGCTCTGCCGCGAGCTCGTCGACGGTGGAGCGCAGGGCGTCCTTCGTCTCCTCGGAGACGTCGGTGGACTCGCCGTCGAATTGCAGGCGCACGATTGCCGCCGTGTCGTCGTCGTTGATCATGCCGTTGACCATCTCGTCGTACGGCGAGGTGGCGGCGAGGACCTCGTCGAGGTCGCCGAGCTCCGACACGGCGTCCTCGATCGGCTCGCGGTACGCGTCATCGGTGATCTCGTCGCCGTCCGCGGCCACGACGATGAACTGGGCGTTCGTGCCGCTCACCTGGGGGAAGGAGCGGGAGAGCTGCTCGAGGCCGGCCTGGGACTCGGTCCCGGGGATGGAGAACGTGTTGTCGGTGCCGGCACCGAGGACCACGGCTCCAGCTCCGGCGATGCCGAGGGCGAGGAGCCAGGAGACGAGGACGCGCCATGGGTGGCGGAAGGACCAGCGTCCGAGGGACGAGAGGAGTGTGGACACGCGAATCTCCGTGGGGTGCCGGGTGGATACACAGGTGTATCCGATACATAGATGTATCGTAAGGTCATCCGCCATCCGGAGTCTGTGCACCGGGTGTGAATCGTCGAGAGGGAAGGCCAGGAGGTTCCGATGTCGTCACCCGCCACCCGCAGCCGGGAGAACACGAAGGCGCGTCTGCTGGAGGCCGCCGCGCAGGTGTTCGCCGAGGTCGGCCTGGACGGTGCCTCGGTCGAGGCGGTCTGCGAGCGCGCCGGCTTCACGCGCGGGGCGTTCTACTCGAACTTCGACTCGAAGGACGAGCTGTTCCTGACCCTCGCGGCCGGGGTCGCCGACGCGAGGGTGGCAGCCGTGCGGACTCGCGTGGAGCAGATGCGGGCGGACGGTGAGCTCGCCGACGACTGCGACCCGAAGGATCTCGTCCAGCAGATCATGGAGCTCGGCAGCGACGACCGCCTGGGTGTGATGCTGATGAGCGAGATCCGCATCCGCGCCCTGCGCGATCCGCAGTTCGGCGAGGCGTACCTCGCCCAGGAGCGCGAGATGGTGGCGAGCATCGCGCGCATCGTGGAGGACATCGTGGAGGCGGCGGGCACGCTGCGTCTCCGGCTGCCCGCGACCGATGCGGCGCGCATGCTCATGATCCTCTGGGAGGGCATGACGGTCCGCGGTGCCATGGCCGGTCGTGACGACGCGGCCCTGCGGCACTCCGGCGGCGAGGAGCTCGGGCGGCTCGTGGAGCTCCTCGTCGAGTCCTAGGCGCTGCGGGCTGCGAGCAGCTCGTGGTGGCAGCGGGCCAGTCGGGCCAGCCACCACTCCCGACGCTCGTCCGCGGCGGCGAGCCGGGTGAGCGCTGCCGGGTCGGGGGACAGGCGCCCCACCGGGATCGCGCCGTCCACGGGGCGGAGGTCGGCGACGTCGTCCTGGAACAGGGAGGCCGTGCCCAGACCGCAGTCGTAGTCGAGGGTGGGGAGCGCGGCGGCCAGCGCGGCCCCCTGCGACAGGCCGATCGCGGTGTCCAGGGCGCTGGAGACGACCGCGGGGAGGCCGGCCGCGGTGACGATCTGCAGGGCATGGGTCAGGCCGCCCAGCGGCTGGGCCTTGATGACGACGATGTCCGCCGCGCCCGCGCGTGCGACGGCGAGGGGGTCGCCGGACTTCCGGATGCTCTCGTCCGCGGCGACCGGGATCCCCATGTAAGCGATGCGCCGGCGCAGCTCGACGAGCTCGGGCACCGACGCGCACGGCTGCTCGACGTACTCCAGGTCGAAGGCGGCGAGGGCGTGCACGGCGTGCTCGGCCTCGTCGACGTTCCAGAGGCCGTTCGCGTCGATCCGGATGCGACCCTCCGGCCCGAGCGCCTCGCGGACCGCCTGGACCCGGGCGACGTCGCCCGCCAGCACCTGTCCCGGCTCGGCGACCTTGACCTTCGCGGTCCGGCACCCGGAGAACCGCGCGAGGACCTCGGGCACGCGGGCGGCGTCGACGGCAGGCACGGTGGCGTTGACGCCGACCCGCTCCCGCAGCGGCGCGGGCTGCGGCGCGTAGGCGTAGTCGATCGCGGCGGCCAGCCAGGTCGCGGCCTCGGCATCGTCGTACTCGACGAACGGGGAGAACTCCGCCCAGCCCTCCGGCCCCTCGAACAGCAGGGCCTCCCGGGTGTCGACGCCGCGGAAGCGGGTCTGCATCGGCAGGGCGACGACGCGGGCGGAATCGAGGAGCTCCGTGACGGCGGGGATCATGACCCCATTGTGCGCCACGACCCCTCGACAGGATGTCGCGCGTATATGTACCGTTGACAATGGTGTGTGACTCACACTACTGTGATCGACATGAACGAGACACTCGACACGCATCTGCAGGAACTGCGCCGCGGCACCGTGGTGCTCGCCTGCCTGCAGCTGCTGCGCACGCCGGAGTACGGGTATGCGCTGCTCGAGCAACTCGAGAGCCGCGGGTTCGCCACCGATGCGAACACGCTCTATCCGCTGCTCCGCCGTCTGGAGAAGCAGGAGTACCTGACGAGCGAGTGGAACACCGACGAGGCCCGGCCCCGCAAGTTCTATCGCACCTCGGAGGCCGGGACCCGGCTGGCCGACACCCTCACCGACGAATGGCGCGCGCTCACCACCGCGATCGCCTCCCTCACCCCCGAGGAGAACTGACATGACCGCGAGCACCCTCACCGAGCGCTACATCAGCGCCACGATCCGCAGCCTCGCGCCGGATACGCAGGACGAGGTCCGCGCCGAACTCGAAGCCGCCATCGCCGACGCCGTCGACGCGCGGCGGGAACAGGGCGAGAGCCCGGAGGAGGCGGAGCGCGCCGTCCTCACCGACCTCGGCGACCCGGGCATCCTCGCCGCCGGATACGCCGACCGCCCGCTGCACCTCATCGGCCCTCGGTACTACCTCACCTGGTGGCGGCTGCTGAAGCTGCTCCTGTTCATCGTGCCGCCGTTCGCCGCGGTGGGCGTCGCGATCGGGCAGCTGATCACCGGCGGCGGACCCGGCGAGGTCATCGGCGCGGTCGTCTCGGTCACGCTGTCGGTGATCGTGCACCTGTGCTTCTGGGTCACGCTCGTCTTCGTCGTGCTGGAGCGCACCGGCGCCGACACCGGCGTGCGATGGAACGTGGACCAGCTTCCGGAGCCGACGGAGCACGGGGCCGCCCGCGCCGACGTGATCGCCTCGCTCGTGTTCCTCCTCGCCGGCATCGGCGCGATCGTGTGGGACGCGACGCTCGGATTCTTCCCGACCGGCGGCGACCCCATCCCGATCCTGGCGCCCGCGCTCTGGCCGGTGGGCATCGGCATCCTCCTCGCGCTCATGATCGCGGAGGCCGTCCTGGCCGTCGCCGTGTACGCGCGTCGGCGGTGGACCGTCGCCGCGGCCGTCGTGAACACCGTCCTCGCCGTCGCCTTCGCCGTGTGGGCCCTCACCCTGCTCCTGCAGGGCGAGCTCCTCAACCCGGCCTTCCTGGAGTTCGTGTTCACGGACAACGGGGTGGATGCCGACACGATGCGCGTGCTCACGGTGATCACCGGCGTCGGCCTCGTGGCCTTCCCGGCCTGGGACATCGTCGACGGGTGGATGAAGACGGCGCGTGCCCGGGGAATAGGCTGAAGACCGTGACCGATGCCTTCGTCTCCGACCTGTTCGATCCCGCCGAGTGGGAGCTGGCGCCCGGCGCCGAGCACTACACCGACATCACGGCGCACGTGAGCCGCGACGGCGGGGTCGCCCGCATCGCCTTCCACCGACCCGAGGTGCGCAACGCCTTCCGCCCGCACACGGTCGACGAGCTCTACCGGGCGCTCGACATCGCGCGACAGGACGCGCGGATCGGGGCGGTGCTGCTGACCGGAAACGGACCGAGCGCGAAGGACGGCGGCTGGGCGTTCTGCTCCGGCGGTGATCAGCGCATCCGCGGCCGCGACGGGTACAAATACTCGGACGCCGAGACCGCCGTCGTCAGCGGAGCGTCCGCGGCGGCTGTCGGGCGTCTGCACATCCTCGAGGTGCAGCGGCTCATCCGGTTCATGCCGAAGGTCGTCATCGCCGTGGTCCCCGGGTGGGCGGCGGGTGGCGGGCACTCGCTGCACGTGGTGTGCGACCTGACAATCGCGTCGGCCGAGCACGCGCGCTTCAAGCAGACGGATGCCGACGTCGGCAGCTTCGACGCGGGATACGGCTCCGCCTACATGGCCCGGCAGACGGGACAGAAGTTCGCGCGGGAGGTGTTCTTCCTCGCCGAGGAGTACTCGGCGCAGCGGGCCTACGAGGCGGGGGCCGTGAACCGCGTGGTGCCGCACGCCGAACTCGAGCGCGAGGCGCTGAAGATGGCGCGCACCGTGCTGACGAAGTCGCCGACGGCGATCCGGATGCTCAAGTTCGCCTTCAACGCCGTCGACGACGGGCTCGTCGGGCAGCAGGTGTTCGCGGGCGAGGCCACCCGCCTCGCGTACGGCACGGACGAGGCCGTGGAGGGGCGGGATTCGTTCCTCGAGAAGCGCGCCCCCGATTGGTCGTCCTTCCCCTGGCACTACTGAGCCGGAGAGACGATCGTGAACGCCCTCATCCCGACCGACGCGGAAGACACCGTGCTCCTGCGGGAGGCGCTGCTCCGAGCTCTCGACGAGGGACCGGCTCTCGGCTTCGGCATGCTCGCCGACGCTCCGGCGGAGGTGGACGACGGCATCGCCGCAGTGATCGCGACCTCCGGATCCAGCGGCGTCCCGAAGCGGGTGGCGCTGAGCGGCGAGGCCCTGCGGGCGAGTGCGGAGGCCACCGCCGCCCGGATCGGCAGCGGTCGCTGGCTGCTCGCCCTGCCGGCCGGCTACGTCGCGGGGCTGCAGGTGATGGTGCGCTCGATCCTCGCGGGCACGGAGCCGACCCGGATCGAGGGACGGTTCACATCGCGGGCGTTCGCCGAGGCCACGCGGAGCATGCGCCACGCCACGACCGCGGGCGTCCTCCCGGCCCTGTACACCTCCCTCGTCCCGGCGCAGATCGCGACGCTGCTCGACGCGAGCGCCGAGCCGGGTGTGCTCGCGGCGCTGCAGGCGTATGAGGCCATCCTCGTCGGGGGTCAGGCGCTCCCGGAGCCGCTGCGGGAGCGGGCGGCCGACCTCGGGGTCCGTCTCGTGCGGACCTACGGCTCGACGGAGACCAGCGGCGGCTGCGTGTACGACGGCGTCCCGCTCGACACCGTGAACGTCCGGGCGGTCGACGGCGAGCTGCGGATCGCCGGCCCCATGCTCGCGGAGGGCTATCTGGGCGACCCGGCGCTGACCGCGCGCACCTTCGCGCGGGACGAGCACGGAATCCGCTGGTACCGGACGGGCGACCTCGGGCTCATCGAGGACGGTGTGGTGCGCGTGCACGGTCGCGCGGACAACGTGATCGTGTCGGGCGGCATCAACATCTCGCTAGACCGGGTGGAGCGCATCGTCCGCGCCGTGCCCGGGCTGCATCAGGCCGTGGTCGTGGCTGTCGACGACGAGCGCTGGGGGGAGGCCTCGGTCATCGTCGCGGCACGCGGGGAGGCCCTGCGGCGCAGCGAGTCCGAGCAGCTCGCCCAGGCCAGGGAAGCGGTGGCCGGCGAGATCGGCGCCCACGCGCGTCCGTCCCGCCTGATCCTCGTGGACGAGCTCGACGTCCTCTCCTCCGGCAAGCCCGACCGCGAAGCGATCCGCCGGATGGTCTCCGCGCTCTAGCGCGTCGACCCACCCCTTTCGCGCCGCCCCGGCCCCTTGCGGGCGTCCGGAAGGGGCCGGGACACACGGAAAGGGGTGGGTCGGCGGGAGTGCCAGACTGAGGGCATGGCCTCGTACACGCATGGACACCACGAATCCGTCCTCCGCTCGCACAGTGTGCGGGACATCGCGAACTCGGCGGCCTACCTTCGACCGCACCTCACGGCAGAGACCCGGCTCCTCGACGTGGGAGCGGGACCCGGATCGATCACGGTGGACTTCGCGGGGGTGGTCGCGCACGTCACGGCGACCGAGATCGACGACGCCGCGCTGTCCCTCTCCCGCGACCTCGCCACCGCGCGGGGCGTCACGAACATCACCTTCTCCGTCGAGGACGTGCACGCGCTGAGCTTCGCCGACGACTCCTTCGACGTCGTGCACGCGCACCAGGTGCTGCAGCACGTCGCCGATCCGGTGCAGGCACTGCGGGAGATGCGCCGCGTCGCGAAGCCCGGGGGACTCATCGCCGCCCGCGACGCCGACTACGCGGGCTTCCTGTGGTTCCCGGTCCTGCCGGAGCTCGACCGGTGGCTCGCGCTGTACCGCGCCGCCGCCCGGGCGAACGGCGGAGAGCCGGATGCCGGCCGCCGCCTCCTGGCCTGGGCACGCGCCGCGGGCTTCGAAGACGTCACGGCGACCGCGTCGACCTGGTGCTATGCGACGCCGTCCGAGCGCGCCTGGTGGGGCGGGATGTGGGCCGACCGCATCCTGGAGTCGGCGCTCGCCCGGCAGCTCGTGGACGAGGGGATGGCATCCGCGGCCGACCTGCAGGAGATCAGCGACGCCTGGAAGCGCTGGGCCGACGACGGCGACGGCTGGTTCCTCGTGCCGCATGGGGAGATCCTCGCCCGCACCTGACGGATACATCCCGCGACGGATGCCGCGCCCGAGCCGCTCGCGTAGCGTGGGGGAGTGATCCGTCCGCTGTCCCGTACCGGCCTCGTCCTCGACATCGTCGGGGCGGTGCTGCTGTTCGCGCTTCTGACGCCGCTCGGGGTCGTGTTCTATGCGCCCCAGCCGGACGTGGCCGGGTCCTCCGCGGTCAACGTCATCGGTCTGATCTCGTCGTCGGTGTTCCTGTTCTGCGGTGTCGCGATCGGTCGTCTGGCACCCGGTCTCGCGCTGGCCGCGGCCTGGGCCGGAGCCATCGTGCAGATGCTGGCCGGGTTCGGGCCGCTGCCGACCGACTTCGCGATCCTCCTCGTGCTGTACGCGACCTCCGCGTGGGGCACCCGCCGCGTGCTCTGGTGGGGGTTCGGGTCGGTGATCGTGGGCGGCATCGTCGCTGCGCTGTACATGGTCGTCGTCGGGGGCGTCATGTTCGGCTCCGGCAGCGGGTGGGAGCTCGTGACCGGCGGCACCCTGCTCGTCGCGGCCTCCATCATGGCGCTGGGGTTCGCGTGGGTGTGCGGCCTCCTCTGGCGGGTCGTGCTGCGCAACCGGCGCACGCGTTCGGCGCAGCTGCAGGCCGAGGCCCTGGCCGCCGAGGAGCAGGAACGGGTGCGCATCGCGCGGGACATGCATGACGTCGTGGCCCACTCGCTCGCGGTCGTCATCGCCCAGGCCGACGGCGCGCGCTATGCCGCGGCCGTGAAGCCGGAGATCGCGACGGAGGCCCTCGGCACGATCGCGCAGACCGCCCGCGGAGCACTGAGCGACGTGCGGATGCTCCTCACCCAGCTCCGTCATCGGCAGGGCGACGGTCCGCAGCCGACCCTCGCCGATCTCGAGACGCTGTTCGCCCAGGTGCGCCAGGCCGGCATCGAGCCGCGGGTCACGGTCGACCCCATGCCTCCGGGGGAGCCGCCGGGGGCCATCCAGCTCGCGGTCTACCGGATCCTCCAGGAGGCGCTGACGAACGCGATCCGCCACGGCGACGGCGCGGTGGACGTGCATCTCGCGTGGCTCCCGGATCGCGTCGACATCGAGGTCCGCAACACCGTCTCGCCCGAGTCGACGCCGGGGACCCCCGGGGGACACGGGCTCATCGGCATGCGCGAGCGCGCCCAGCTCGTGGGCGGTAGTCTGCAAGCCGAGCGCCGTGGTGCGCAGTTCGTCGTCCAGAGCAGCCTTCCGATCGGAGCCCCGCAGTGATCAGAGTCGTGCTGGTGGACGACCAGGCGCTGTTCCGGGCCGGTATCCGCATGCTCGTGGCCTCCCAGCCGGACCTCGAGGTCGTGGGGGAGGCGGGCAACGGGCGCGAGGCTCTCGACGTGGTCGCCGCGACCCGGCCGGACGTGGTGCTCATGGACATCCGGATGCCGGTCATGGACGGGCTGACCGCGACCGCGGAGATCCTGTCCCGCCCGGAACCCCCGCGCATCGTGATGCTGACCACGTTCGACCTCGACGAGGCGGCGGCGCGGGCGATCCGGCAGGGGGCGAGCGGCTTCCTCCTCAAGGACGCCGATCCGGAGTTCCTGCTCGCCGCGATCCGGACCGTGCACGCGGGGTCCAGCGTGATCGCGGCCTCGGCGACCCGGGAGCTGTTCGAGCACTTCGCGGAGGCTCCGAAGCCCGTGCCGCCGCAGTACGCCGAGCTGACGGAGCGGGAGCGGGAGATCTTCGCGCTCGCCGCCCGGGGTCTGTCGAACGCCGAGATCGCCGCGCGGGAGTTCCTCAGCGAGGCCACGGTGAAGACCCACATCAGCCGCATCCTCACGAAGCTCGCGCTCCGCGACCGCGTGCAGCTCGTCGTGTTCGCTTTCGAGCACGGCCTCGCCTGACGCCGACCCACCCCCTTCCGTTCGACCCGGCCCCTTGCGGCGGTCCGTAGAGGGGTGGGAGGAACGCAAGGGGGTGGGCCGGGAGGACGCGGGATCATCCTCCCGATGTAGCGGGATGCTTCCGGCGGGCGACGCGACGAGCGGGGGCGCGGAAATAGCGTCGTGGACATGGAGATCACGACCACCGACCTCGGGCTCGCCGCCCGCGTCCAGCACCTGAAGAAGACCTACGGCTCGGGCGAGGGCACCGTCCGCGCGCTCGACGACGTGAGCGTCGGCATCCGCCGCGGACAGTTCACCGCCATCATGGGTCCGTCCGGATCCGGCAAGTCCACCCTCATGCACATCATGGCCGGCCTCGACAGCCCGACGGAGGGACGGGCGTGGATCGGCGACACCGAGATCACGGGCCTCGGCGACCTCGACCTGACCATCCTGCGCCGCCGCCGCGTCGGGTTCATCTTCCAGGCGTTCAACCTCGTCCCCACGCTCGACGCCCTCGGCAACATCCTGCTGCCGTTCGAGCTCGACGGCCGCCGCCCCAGCGCCATCGAGCGGGCACGGATCGACGGGCTCATCGAGACGCTCGGCCTCGGCAAGCGCCTCGGGCACCGGCCGCACCAGCTCTCGGGAGGGCAGCAGCAGCGCGTCGCCATCGCCAGGGCCCTCGCCACCGCCCCCGACCTCGTGTTCGCGGACGAGCCCACGGGCAACCTCGACTCCCAGACCGGACGGGAGGTGCTGCGCCTGCTCGCGGCCGCCAGTCGGGAGCACGGCCAGTCCATCGCGATGGTCACGCATGACGCGATCGCGGCGAGCCACGCCGACCGGGTGCTCTACCTCGGCGACGGGCGGATCGTGGCGGATCACCCGCGGCAGACCGCGGAGCAGATCTCGGCCTACATGCTCGCCGCGGAGGTGTCGGCATGACCGCGCTCGCCACGGTCGTCCCGGAGACGCGGACGACCGGACCCCGGCTGGCCTGGCTCCGCGACCGCGGCATGGGCGCGAGCGTCCTCGTCGCCGCGCTCTCGTCCGCATTCGGCGTCTTCCTCGTCGAGATCACGGCCTACATCGGCGCCGTGCTCCAGGCCGATCCGTTCATCGGCGACAGCGGCACGCTCGCGGTCGTCGTCGCGATCCTGTCGGTGCTGCTCACCGCCGTCGCGATGTACGTGGCCGCGATCGTCACGGCGAACACGTTCTCGACGATCATCGCGGGCCGCACCCGGCAGATCGCGCTGATGCGTCTCATCGGGGCGACCGCGCGCTCGCAGCGGGCGCAGGTCGGCCGGCAGGGGCTCGTCGTCGGGCTCCTCGGCGCGGGCCTCGGCCTTCTCGCCGGATTGCTCCTCTCCGCGGCGGCCGTCCAGCTCGGCGGGCAGCTCGTCGCCACCTCGCCGTCGTCCTTCTCGCTCGCCCAGCCGGCTCTCGCCCTTCCGGCGGTCGGTGTCGCGCTCACCACCTGGGCGGCCGCCTGGGTGGGGTCGCGGCGCGTGCTCGCGGTGACGCCGCTGCAGGCTCTGGGCGGTGCCGTCGAGCGCACCCGTGACGAGGTCTCCGGGCGCAAGGGTCGCCATGTCGGGGCCTGGGTGCTGCTGATCTCCGGCGCGGCTCTGCTCGCGGGCGGCGTCGTCCTCGGACTCGTCACACCGCTCGGTGTCGTGGTCGCGTTCTTCGGCGGCATCCTCTCCTTCACCGGGCTCGCCCTGGGATCCGTGCTGTTCATGCCGCCGGTGCTCCGCCTCGTGGGGCGCCTGTTCGGCTCGAGCGCGACCGCCCGACTCGCGGCCGAGAACGCCCTGCGGTACCCGGAGCGGTCGTCGCGGATGGCCATCGGCGTCGTCATGGGCGTGACCCTGGTGACGATGTTCGCGGTGGCGCTGGAGTCGTCGAAGCGCCTGATGACCAGCCAGACCACGGAGGAGATCCCGGCGGAGTTCTTCGCGCCGTACGACGCCTTCGCGGCCATCATGATG
The DNA here is from genome assembly GCF_023383675.1 of Microbacterium sp. ER1. Taxonomy (NCBI): domain Bacteria; kingdom Bacillati; phylum Actinomycetota; class Actinomycetes; order Micrococcales; family Microbacteriaceae; genus Microbacterium; species Microbacterium sp. ER1. Next base: position 60,836 of record NZ_QCXO01000137.1, on the reverse strand, counting down.
GTGCTCGTCGCCGTCTCGGCCGTGATCGCAGCCGTCGGCCTCGTCAACCTCCTCACCATCGGCGTCGTGCAGCGGCGCCGCGAGCTCGGACTGCTGCGCTCGATCGGTCTGTCCAACCGCCAGGTGCGCCGCATGGTGCTGCTGGAGGCGACGCACATCACGGTGGCGGCGACCCTCACCGGTCTCCTGCTCGGGGTGCTCTACGGGTGGATCGCGGCCCAGTCGCTGCTCGGCTCCGTTCCGGTCCTGCCGGAGTTCACGCCCGCCGGGCTGATCGCCCCGCAGGTGCCGTGGCTTCCCGTGGTGATCATCGTCGCCGCGACCGCGCTGCTCACGCTCGTGGCCGCCGCGACGCCGACCCGGCTGGCGACCAGGGTGGCTCCGGTCGAGGCACTCGCGGCGGACTGACGGCTCTAGGCTGGACGGATGCCGTCGCCGTTCGATCAGTCCCCGTACCAGGTCCGACTCGACTGGGGGGTGTCCGGGCTCGCCCGTCTCGCCCCGGCCGACGTCGTCGTGGTGATCGACGTCCTCCGGTTCTCCTCGACGGTCGCCGATGCGGTGGCCGCGGGAGCGGAGATCGAGCTGGCCGGAGCGCTCGACTGGTCGCGGAACGGGGCGGCGGTGGCAGCCGCCGCCCCGACCGGGGCCACGGTCCTGCTGGGCTCCATCCGCAACGCCGGTGCCGTGGCCAGGGCCGTGCAGGTGGAGCAGGAACGCCGCCAGGACCGCACCTCGGTCGCGCTCGTCCCGGCCGGCGAGCTCGATGCCGCGGGGGAGCTGCGCGTCGCCGTGGAGGACCAGCTCGGGGCCGGAGCGATCGCGGCGGCGCTCACCGATCTCGGCATCGACCACACGGCACCGGACGCCGCCGTGGCCGCAGAGGGCTTCCGCGCGCTGCGGCGCGCGCTGAAGCACCTGATCGGGGCGACGGGCTCCGGACGGGAGCTGCAGGCCGGGGTCTCCGCGACCGATCGCATCCGGGCCGCCGGACTGGTGCCGACCAGCACCGCGGACTCCGCCGTCCTGGACGCGGTGGACGCCGTCCCCGTTCTGCGCGGCGGGCGGTTCACGCGCTTCGAGTGAGCACGCGATCCGCGTAGGGTCGAGGAATGAGGTTCCTCCCCGCTCTCCTCGTCGACGCCGTCCTCGTCCTCGTCTTCGCCGCCATCGGTCGCGCCTCCCACCAGGAGGACCCGGCAGGGTTCCTCCTCACGGCGTGGCCGTTCCTCGTGGCCCTGCTGGTGGGGCACGCCGCTGCGCTGCTGCTCCCCGCACGGCCGCGGCGGCCGTGGTCGCTGCCGTGGGGCGCGGTGGTGTGGGTGGTGACGGTCGTCGTCGGCATGCTGCTGCGTCTGCTCAGCGGAGACACCGCGGAGGTGCCCTTCGTCATCGTGGCGACGCTCGTGCTCGGCGTGTTCCTGCTCGGCTGGCGGGGTCTCACCGCGCTCGTTCGTCGACGCCGCCGTCACCGCGAGACCGCAGCCGAGACCGAGTCCGGGCTGACCCCGTCGACCGAACCCGCGGCACATCGAGACGCGGCCGCGGGTCAGGCACCCTCGGACGCGGAGGAGGACGCCGCGCCTGCTGAGGAGGACGCCGCGCCTGCTGAGGAGGACGCCGCGCCGGCCGAGGAGGACGCCTCCGCGTCCGAAGAGCAGCCGCGCTCCGGCGGTTCAGCCGTCTGAGCAGGCGACCCCGCTCCCTCGGCCCTCAGCGCGGGGCCTGCGCGGCGAGGCGGGCGTCGGTCGTGATCTCGCGACGCGTCCAGGCGAAGAGGTGCTGGGCATCGAACGTGCGGGAGCAGCGGGCGCAGGACGTGGCCCGGCTCGGGCGGCGGTGTCGATACGTGACGTGACCGGCCGGGCAGCGGCCGACCCACGGAGCGAGCTCGACGGCGGTCTCCCCGCGGTGCGTCGTGCCGCCGACATAGCCCAGGTCGCGCGCCACGCGCTTCCAGGCGGGGCCATGGGCGGCCTGGTGTCCGGCGAGGGCGTGGGCCACCTCGTGCAGGAGCACCTGGTGGATCTCGTCGTCCTCGAAGCGGGCGGCGAGATACCGCGACACGGTGATGCGCTTGCGCGTGTAGTCGCATTGGCCGGCGCGACGCTTGGCATGGTCGAAGTCGAACGACCAGCTGTCGTCGAGATGCAACCGGATCAGTGCCTCGCCCCAGACGCGCACGCGGTCAAGTTCCGCCATGCGCTCAGGCTAAGGCATGCCGCGGACACTCGGGCGCAACGACGTCAGCCGGCGACGAGCTGCGCCGGACGACGGCGCTCCACGGCCTCGATGGCGAGGAGCACGGTCTCCAGCTCCCGGTCCTCCGCGCCGGACTCGCGCCGCAGGAACAGCGACTGCTTGAAGCTCTCCCGCGCGGTCTCGTAGTCCTCGGCGTCGTAGGCGTTCTTGCCGTGGTGCTGATAGGCGAAAGCGGCGATCGACAGCCAGCGCTGCCCCTCCGCCTCCGCGGCGCACGTGGCCAGCTCCTGCTCGGCGGCGGCGTATGCGCCCCGGTACTGCAGGATCGTCGCGTGCAGCACCCGGGCGCGGAGCACGTCCTTGCGGGTGCCGGCCATCCGGGCCTGCCGCACGGCTTCGTCGGCGAGCGCGAGGGCGTCGTCGAGGCGTCCCAGCACCTTCAGCAGCCAGACCCGCTCCAGCAGGGCGGGAAGGCTGCGCTGCTCCTCGATCTCGGCCAGGCGTGCCGCGCACTCGTCGAGATCGACCTGTTCGCGGAGGCTCTCCCGGTCGTATCCCCGGATCAAACTCATTGCTCTCCTTCCGCGCGTCCCCGCACCTGTCCCCGTCCAGTCTGCCTGCCGCTTCCGCGCTCCTCGGGGCGGCGCGCCCGATCAGCGCAGGAACAGCGAGGCATCGGGTCGCGGGGACGCGACGGCGTCGGCGTCCGTGACGATCCGGGCGCCCTGGAGGAAGGCGCGGGCCTCGTCCCCCTGGGCGATCTTCGCGGGATGCGGACCCGCGGCGAGCATCCGGGGCAGCCACTCCGTCGGGAGAGGGGCGGCGGATGCCGCGACCACGAGGTTGCCGAAGCGGCGGCCCTTGAGCACCTGGGTGTCGGCGAGGATCCCGATCTCCGGGAGCACCTCGGCGATGGTCGCGGCCTGTCGACGGGCGAACGCGAGACCGGGACCGTCGGCGACGTTGACGAGCAGGACGCCGCCGGGGGCGAGCAGCGCGGCGAGCTCCCGGTAGAACTCGACGCTCGTGAGGTGGGCGGGTGTCTGCGCGCCCGAGTACACATCCGAGACGACGAGGTCGCACGCGCCGTGCAGGGCCGCCGGAAGCTTCCGGACCCCCTCCCTCGCATCGCCGATGCGCAACCGGATGGCCGCCCCCTTCGGCAGGGGGAGGTGCTCGCGGACGAGCTGCACCAGCGGGGCCTCCAGTTCGATGACCTGCTGGCGTGACCCGGGGCGGGTCGCGTCGATGTAGCGGGGGATGGTGAGGGCCCCGGCGCCGAGGTGCACCGCGGTGAGCGGCCCGGGGTGCAGCTGGTCGATCACCGCCCCCATCCGCACGATGTACTCGAAGTGCAGGTGCGTGGGGTCGTCGAGGTCGACGTGCGATTGGGGGGTGTCGTCCACGACGAGCTCGTAGCCGCTCGTGAACTCCGACGGGACGATGCGGGCGAGGCCGCCGTGGTCGAGGCGGGTCTGCGGGTGCTCGGCGTCCCGTGATCGCGTCCGTCCCATGCCGTCGAGCCTACGCCGCGGCCGCGGTGGTCAGCGCTGGTTGCCCACCGCGCAGGTCTCCTGCTCGAGGGTCTGCCCCGACACCTCCGGCGGGAGCGTCGCGCGCGCGTCCGGCGTGGCGCTCGCCTCGGGAGTGGATTCCGTCTCCGGCGTCTCCGGCGCCGTGGGCGCGGGGGTGACCAGCTCCACGCCGCGGTGCGTCGTCACGTCGCCGGTGAGCTGGAGCGGCTGTCCGGCCCGCACCGCGTCCCACAGCGCGGCCGCGGCCTCCTCGTCCGGCACGACCTTGTCGTCGTCGAACGGATCGGCGATGTTCGGGTACTGCACGAACACGAAGTCGCTGAAGTTCACATCCTTGAGGGCGAGTGCGAGCTGGGCCAGGCGCAGCGGGTCGGCGAGCTCGTCGCTGGGATCGATGTTGTCGGCGGTGGCGTTGGTCAGTCGCAGCACCTTGGGGATGTCGGTCAGAGTGTCCTCGCTGAGCACCTTCTTGGCCAGCCGTGACATGTACTGCTGCTGGTTGGAGATGCGCGCGAGGTCGCTCTCGTCCCCCACGCCGTGCCGGGTGCGGATGAACTGGAGGGCCTCCACGCCCGAGACCGTCCGCAAGCCTGCCGGCCAGTCGATGCCGGTGTGACGATCGCGGATGCCGTCGCCGGCGATGCAGACCTCGACGCCGCCGATCGCGTCGGTGACGGCCATGACACCGTCGAAGCTGATCTTGGCGGCGAACTCCACCGGGATGTCGCCCAGTTCGCTCACGGTCTTCGCGATGCAGGAGAGGCCGGCGTGCTCGAACAGCGCGTTCATCGACGCCTTCTCCATCGCGGACGCGACGGAGCCGTCCTCGCGGGTGCACTCGGGTACGGGGACGCCGAGGTCGCGGGGGAGGGAGACGACGGTCACGTTCCGGGGCGCCGCCGAGACGTGCACGAGGAGGTTGACGTCGTTGCGGCTCCGGCCGTCGGCTTCGGCGCAGCGTTCGTCGAACAGCGCGGTCGCCTTCGGGCCGCACTCGTCCGTCCCCACGATGAGGATGCTGAAAGCCTTGTCGTCGGGATACGCGCCGAGCGTGGGCGGGTCGACCTGCGGGGCGCCCTCCAGGGTGACGGCGCCGTCGCCCACCCGGTTGAACACGTCCCACACGAGGAATCCCGCGACCGCCGCGGTGGAGACGAGGACGACGGCGAGCCCGATCCCGAGGCCCCGCAGGACCCGGGAGGTCCGGCCGCGCGTCGACGGCGGTGCGTGCCGGGGGAGCGGAGGGCGGTCGGCGTCTGATCCACGGCGGGGCATGCGGGGAGCCTACCCCGGAGGCCTGATGTTACGGGGGTATGACGATTCTGGGAGGAACTTGCAGGGAATTAGTTAGTCGTGAATACTTTTTCCTATCCCCGGTACGCACCCGATGCACACCTGGACTTTCAAAGAGGAGATCCCCCATGCACAAGCGCATTCTTCCGGCGGTGGCGCTCGGCGCCGCTGCCACGATCGCTCTGGCCGGCTGCGCCGGCGGCAGCGGCGACAACGGCTCGACCAATGGCGAGGGCCAGGAGCTGACGGTCTGGATCATGAAGGGGACCAACCCCGACGCGACCGCGTTCTACGACAAGGTCTCGGACGCCTTCGAGGAGGAGACCGGCGCGAAGGTCACCATCGAGGAGATCCAGTGGGCCGACGCCCACGACCGCTTCGTCACCTCGATCGCCGGCGGCACCACCCCGGACATCGCCGAGACCGGCACCACCTGGACCGCGGAGTTCGCCGACGCCGGCGCGCTCCTCCCGCTCGACGAGTACGTCGACGCCGAAGACGGCCTGCGCGACGACCTCGTCGAGGGCCTCGCCGTCGCCGGCACCTACGACAAGGAGCTGTACGGCATGCCGTGGTACGCCGGTGTCCGCTCCATCGTCTACCGCACCGACGTCTTCGAGGAGCTCGGTCTCGAGGCTCCGAAGACCTGGGACGACATCGTCGCCGCCGGTGAGGCCATCAAGGCCGCCAAGCCCGACATGCTGCCCTTCCCCGTCGCGGGTGACGCCGAGTTCCAGGTCTACCCCTGGGTCTGGGGCGCCGGCGGCGAGATCGCCACGAAGGACGGCGACACCTGGACCAGCGAGCTCGACAGCGCCGAGTCGCAGGCCGGCATCGAGTTCTACACGGGCCTGGCCACCGAGCACGGCTTCTCGTCGGCCGGTGCGACCACGTGGAAGGAGACCGACCTCCGGGACGCCTTCACGCAGGGCAACGTCGCGATGATGCTCTCCGGCTCGTGGACGCCGAACGCGCTCATCGAGGCCAACCCCGAGCTCGAGGGCAAGATCGGCGCGGCCGTGATCCCCGGCCAGGACGGCGGCATCGCTCCGTCCGTGCTCGGCGGCTCGCACCTGTCGGTGTTCAACACCACGAAGAACGCCGACCTCGCGTGGGAGTTCGTCAAGCTCATGACCACCGGTGAGTTCGCCGAGCAGTGGTCCGACGAGACCGGCTACTTCCCGGGCGTCCAGTCCGCGATGGAGGAGGCCCTCGCCTCGACCGACCCGCTCGTCGCTCCGTTCGCCGAGCAGATGGTCGACGGCGGCGCGTCCGTCCCGGTCACGCCGAACTTCGGCGCCGTGCAGGCGAAGAAGACCACCAACGCCATGATCCAGGCCATCCTCAGCGGGCAGAAGGACGTCGCGACCGCGACGAAGGACGCCGCCGCCGAGATGACCGAACTGCTCAACCAGTAAGGAACCATTCCTTCCATGTCGATGGTGCAAGCGCCACTGCCGGCCACGAAGGCGGAGCCCTCCTCCGCCTCCGTGGCCGGCGGCCGGAAGCGTCGCGGTCTCTCGATCGTCACGGCCCGCCCCTGGCTCCTCCTCGCCCCCGGGCTGATCATCCTCGCGGGGCTCATGCTCTGGCCGCTCGTGCAGGTGTTCCTCTACTCGCTGCAGGACTACGGTCTGCGCGAGATCAACACCGGTGAGAGCAACTGGATCGGGCTGGCCAACTACGCCGAGGCGCTCACCAATCCGACCCTGTGGACGGTGGTGCTCCCCAACACGGTCGGCTTCGCCGCCGTCGCGGTGTTCACCACCGTCGCACTCGGAACCCTCGTGGCGCTGCTGCTGGCGCGCCTGGGTACCGTGTGGCGCACCATCGTCTCCAGCTGCATCATGGTCGCGTGGGCGATGCCCGCCGTGACCGGCACGTACGTCTGGACCTTCATCTTCGATGCCGACCGCGGCATCTTCAACAGCGTCCTGCAGGACCTCGGCCTCATCGACGGCCAGGTCAACTGGTTCACCAACCAGTGGTCGTTCTACGCGATCGTGCTGCTGAACGTCGTCCACCACGGCTTCCCGTTCGTGGCCATCACCGTGCTCGCCGGGCTCCTGGGCGTCTCGAAGGAGATGCTCGAGGCGGCGGCGCTCGACGGGGCCGGCGCGTGGCGCCGCTTCTGGAAGATCATCTTCCCGACGCTCAAGCCCGTCTTCTCCGTCGTCATCATCCTGTCGACGATCTGGGACTTCAAGGTCTTCGCGCAGGTGTACCTCATGCCCGGCGGCAGCGGCGGCAACCGTCAGGTGCTCAACCTCGGCGTGTGGTCGTACGTGGAGTCGTTCGGTCAGAACCGCTACGGATTCGGTGCCGCGCTCGCGGTGCTGTTGACCCTCGTCCTGATCGGCATCACGATCGTCTACATCCGCTCCCTCATGAAGGAGGACGAGCTGTGAACCCCCGCCCCAGGCTCCGGTCGCGGATCGGACTCGGCATCGGCGTCGCCGCCGTCCTCGTCTTCACGCTGTTCCCCGTCTACTGGATGGTCTCCAGCGCCTTCGACGCCAAGGCGTCCAGCGGCGGGCAGTCGCTCCTCCCGCAGGAGTTCACGTGGGACAACTTCGCCTTCGTGCTCACGGAGGGCGGCTTCGGCACGTACCTGCGCAACTCGGCGATCGTGGCCCTCGTCACGGTGCTCGTCAGCGCCATCGTCTGCCTGCTCGCGGCGGTCGCCGTCGCGCGCTTCCGCTTCAAGTTCCGCACCACGGTGCTGATGATGATCCTCGTGGTGCAGATGGTGCCGCTCGAGGCACTCGTCATCCCGCTGTTCCTCCAGGTGAAGAGCCTCGGTCTGCTCAACAGCATCATCGGCCTGATGGTCGTCTACGTGGCGCTGTCGCTCGCGTTCGGCATCTGGATGCTGCGCGGCTTCGTCGCGGCCGTCCCGGTCGAGCTCGAAGAGGCCGCCTACATCGACGGCGCGAGCTGGTGGCGGATGTTCCGCTCCATCCTGCTGCCGCTCGTGATGCCCGGTCTCGTCGCGACGAGCATCTTCAGCTTCATCACGGCGTGGAACGAGTTCATCTTCGCCATGACGATCCTCGGCGCGCAGACCGACCAGTACACGGTCTCGATCGGCCTCAAGTCGTTCTTCGGCCTGTACTCCAACGACTGGGGCAGCATCATGGCCGCCTCGACGATCATCACCGTGCCCGTCATGATCTTCTTCGTCATCGTGCAGCGCCGGCTCTCCGCCGGCATGGTCGCGGGGGCGGTGAAGGGATGACCGACGAGCTCGAGCGTCTCGCGAACGGCGTGCTCTGGCCCGGATTCCTCGGCACCACGGCCCCCGCCTGGCTCGTGGAGGAGCTGCGCGACGGCCTGGCCGGCGTCGTGTACTTCGGTCAGAACGTCGGCGAGGGACTGCCCGCGCTGAGCGCGCAGATCCTGGACGCGAACCCGGACGCCCTGATCGGCGTCGACGAGGAGGGCGGCAGCGTCACGCGCCTGGAGTCCGGGAGCGGCTCCACCCTCCCCGGTGCCGCGCAGCTCGGCGCCCTCGACGACGTCGTCGCATCGGAGCGGACCGGGGCGGAACTCGCCCGCCGCGTGCGCGCCGTCGGTGCGAACGTCGTGCTCGGTCCGGTCGCCGACGTCAACACCGACCCGCGCAACCCCGTCATCGGCGTGCGCTCGTTCGGGTCCGAGGAGGCGCTGGTGACGCGCCACGTCGTCGCCACGGTCGACGGCATCCAGGACGGCGGGGCGGCCGCGTGCGTCAAGCACTTCCCGGGTCACGGCGACACCCACCTCGACTCCCACCACGCGCTGCCCGAGATCGCGCTCGACGTGGCCGAGTACGAGCGCGTGCACCTCGAGCCGTTCCGCGCCGCCGTGGAGGCGGGGGTGGACGCGATCATGACCGCGCACATCGTCGTCCCCGCGTGGGGCGCGCAGCCGGCCACCCTCAACCCGCGCGTGCTCGGCATGCTGCGGGAGTGGGGCTTCCAGGGCGTCATCATCACCGACGCGCTGGACATGGCCGCGATCCGCGAGACCGTCGGACTCGGCGGGGGCGCCGCCCTCGCTCTGGCCGCCGGCGCCGACCTGCTGTGCATCGGCAACCCGACCAACCCCGGCGAGGCCGCTCTTCCCGACCAGGACCGGCGCGACTTCCTCGCCGCCCGCGACGGGATCGTCGCCGCGCTGCGGGACGGCTCGCTCTCCCGGGAGCGCGTCGAGGAGGCCGCCGCGCGGGTGTCGGCTCTCGCGACCCGGCTGCGCACGAGCGCGACCTCGGACGAGGAGGCTGCCGCGTTCGACGCCGCCGAGATCGTCCGCCGGTCCGTGTCGCTCGCCGGCGATGCCCCCGAGGCCGCGGAGGCCCTGGCGGTGATCGATGCCCGCCGTCGCTCGACGCTCGCGGTCGACAGCGCCGCCTCGTACGTCGCGGAGGCGCTCGCGGGAGACGGCATCCGCGTGCGGCTCGACGTGGCCGCACGGCCCGTGGTCGAGCAGGACGCCGTGATCGACGAGGTCGCCGCGGCGACCGGCACGACGGTCGTCCTCGTGGATCGACCGGATGCGGAGCCGGCGCAGCGGGCGCTGATCGAGCGGACCGCGCTCCGGGACCCGGATGCGGTCGTGGTGAACGTCGGCCTGCCCGTGCAGGAGCCGCTGCCGCTGCCCACCGTCGAGGTCGGCGCGGCCAGCCGGCTCGGCGCCCAGACCGCGCGGGACGCGCTGCTCGGCCGCTTCCGGCCGCGACAGAGGACGACCGCCGCCGGTTGAGACGGGATCAGCGCATGGACGACGACGTTCTGGCCGTGGTGCGGCGCTCCCTCCCCAAGCTCAGCGCGGCGGAGGGACGCGTCGCCGAGAGGATCCTCGGCGACCCCACCCTCGTGGTGGACCTCGCGATCAACGATCTCGCGCAGCTCTGCCAGACCTCGCTGTCGACCGTCGCCCGCTTCGCGCAGTCGCTCGGCTACAGCGGCTACCGGGAGCTGAGGGTCGCCGTCGCGCGGGCGGTCACCCTGGCCCAGGCGCAGCAGGCCCGGTTCGGACTCGACTCCACGGCGATCGACCGCGACGACGGCCCGGCCGCGATCGCCGCGAAGCTCGCGGCCCAGGAGATCGACGCGATCGAGAAGACCGCCCGGGCTCTCGATGCGGACGCCCTCGACCGGGTCGCGCGGGCGGTGGTCGTGGCGCGGCACATCGACCTGTTCGGGCAGGCGGCGTCATCGCTGACGGCCCAGGACCTGCAGCTCAAGCTCTCCCGGATCGGCTGCTCCGTGACCCACTCGGCCGATCCGCATCTCGCGGTCACCGCGGCCGCATTGCGGTCCTCCGCGGATGTGGCGATCGCCTTCTCGCACGGCGGCGAGACGGCCGAGACGGTTCGTGCCCTGGAGGTCGCCCGGGCCGCGGGCGCCCTTGCGGTGGCCGTGACGAGCGCGGCCGACTCCCCGCTCGCGGCCCTCGCCGACGTCGTGCTCCTCAGCCAGGCCCAGGAGTCGCCGTTCCGGATGGCCGCCATGTCGAGCCGGATCGCGCAGCTCGCGCTCATCGACGTGCTGTTCGTGCGCATCGTGCAGCACCGGGGCGAGCACGTCGCGGTGTCCCTGCAGCGCACGCACGACGCGGTTCCGCCACGGCGCTGGCACCCCGCGGACTGAGCCGCCGCCGGCTCAGTCGACGTGGTCGCGCGTGCTGGCGATCGCGCGCGTCGCGATGCGGTGGGCGCGGGCCAGGCTCCCGTGCAGCGTCAGGCCGGTGAGGACGCCGGCGAGGAAGCCGGCGGCGAAGGCGTCGCCCGCGCCGATCGTCTCCACGACCGGTGCATCGAGAGCCTCGCTGCCCACCCGGTCCGCGCCGTCGAACGCCACGGCGCCGGCGGGGTGGGTCACGACCAGGTAGCGCGGCTCGGGGAACAGCGCCCGCAGCTCGTCCGGTGCGCTCGTGCCGAATACGGCCTCGGCGTCGGGGCGGGTGCAGAACAGGACGTCGGCGCGGTGGGCGAGATCGGTGAGGACGGCGCGTCCCTCGTCCTCGCGGCCCCGCCACAGCGCGGGGCGCCAGTTCAGATCGAAGCTGACGAGACGGCCCGGTCGCGGCGCCGCGACCAGGGCCTCCTGGGCGGCGCGTGCGGAGGGCGAGAGCGCGGGCGTGATGCCGGAGGTGTGCACGAGGGCCGCCGCGGCGAGCAGGTCCACCGCCACGGGCGACTCCAGCGAGGCCGGCGACAGCGCCGCTGCGGCCGACCCGGCGCGGTAGTAGTGCATCGTCCCCTCCACGGCGCCGTCCGCCCGCGGGGAGAGCTCCTTGACGTAGAGGCCCGTCGGTGCGATCGGGTCGATCTCCACGGCCTGATCGTCGACGCCGTGCGCGCGGAGCTCGGCGGTGAGGAAGCGTCCGAAGCCGTCGTCACCGACACGGGACACGACCGCGGTGCTGATGCCCGCGGAGGACAGCGCGATCGCGGTGTTCCATTCGGCCCCGGCGAGGGAGCGGTGGAACGTGCGGCAGGTCTCGAGCGGTCCGGCGGTGGCGGCGACGAGGGCGACCAGGCCCTCGCCCAGGCACACGACGCGGGGAGTGGTGTCCGGCACGTTCTGGACATTACCGGATCGAGGGCGGTGCCGCGTCGATACCGGATCGCAACCTCGGACTCTTGGCATCGGCCGGACCGCTGGGTACCTTCGAGGAATCACCGTCTCCGCGGCGACGATGCCCGGAGACGCGCAAGGAAGCGCCCGACAGGGAAGGTCATACACACATGCACCAGTCAGCCATGCCTCGGCGAGGACTCGCCGCCGTCACCGGAGCGACCATCGCCGCTCTCGCACTCGCCGGATGCGTCGCCAGCGAGCGCGGGGACAACGGGTCGGAAGGATCGGGTGACGTCGACGGCACCTTCGTCTTCGCCGCCTCGTCGGATCCCGCGAGCCTCGACCCGGCGTTCGCGCAGGACGGCGAGACCTTCCGCGTCTCCCGCCAGATCTTCGAGGGTCTGGTGGGCACGGAGCCCGGCACGGCCGACCCGGCGCCGCTGCTGGCGGAGTCGTGGGAGTCGTCCGAGGACGGCATGTCCCACACCTTCGCGCTGAAGGAGGGCGTGACCTTCCAGGACGGCACGCCGTTCAACGCCGAGGCCGTCTGCGCCAACTTCGACCGCTGGTACAACTGGACCGGTCTCGCCGCCTCCGAGGCCTTCGGGTACTACTACAACAAGCTCTTCAAGGGCTACGCCTCCAACCCGGAGGACGCGGTCTACAAGTCCTGCACGCCCGACGGCGAGAACTCCGTCACGATCGAGCTGAACAAGCCGTTCGCCGGCTTCATCGCCTCGCTGTCGCTCCCGGCCTTCGGCATGCAGAGCCCCTCGGCGATGCAGGAGTTCGGCGCGGACGAGGTCGGCGGCACCGCCGAGGCCCCGCAGCTGTCCGAGTACGCCATGGGCCACCCGGTCGGCACGGGCCCCTACCAGTTCGAGGAGTGGGCGCCGGGCGAGCAGGTCACGCTCAAGGCCTACGACGACTACTGGGGCGAGGCCGGACAGATCGACGAGATCATCTTCCGCACCATCGACGACCCGACGGCGCGTCGCCAGGCGCTTGAGTCGGGCTCCATCGACGGCTACGACCTCGTGGGCCCCGCCGACACGAAGGCGCTGGAGGAGGACGACTTCACCATGGTGTCGCGTCCCCCGTTCACGATCCTCTACCTCGCCTTCAACCAGGCGATCCCGGAGCTGCAGGACCCGAAGGTGCGCGAGGCGCTGTCCTACGCGATCGACAAGGACGCCCTGATCAGCCAGGTCCTCCCGGAGGGCACCGAGAAGGCGACGCAGTTCGTCCCGCCGGTGGTCAACGGCTACAACGACGAGGTCACGACCTACGACTACGACCCGGAGAAGGCCAAGGAGCTGCTCGCGGAGGCCGGCTACGACGAGGCGAACCCGCTGTCGCTGGACTTCAACTACCCGGTCAACGTCTCGCGTCCGTACATGCCGGACCCCGAGCAGATCTACACCGTCCTGTCCTCGCAGCTCTCGGAGGTCGGCGTGGAGACCACTCCGGTCTCCGAGGAGTGGGTCGAGTACCTCGACCGCACCACCGGCACTTCCGACCACGGCATCCACCTGCTCGGCTGGACCGGCGACTACAACGACACGGACAACTTCGTCGGTGTGTTCTTCGGCCAGCAGAGCTCGGAGTGGGGCTTCGACAACCCGGAGCTCTTCCAGGCGCTGACCGAGGCGCGCGGGGTCTCCAACCTCGACGACCAGACGGCGCTCTACGAGGACATCAACGAGATGGTCGCGGAGTTCATCCCCGGCGTCCCGCTCGCGCACCCGGCGCCGACGCTCGCCTTCGACCCGCGCGTCGAGAGCTACCCCGCCAGCCCGGTGAACGACGAGGTCTTCACGGACATCGTCCTCACGAAGTAGGCCTGACCATTTGATATGCCGAGCCCCGGTTCCGCCTCGCGGGACCGGGGCACGGCGTACCTTCTGATCGACGGAGAACTCTGTGCTGCGCACCATCGGCAGGCGACTGCTGTTCCTCATCCCCACCCTGTTCGGGCTCAGCATCCTGCTGTTCGCCTGGGTCAGGGCCCTCCCCGGCGGCCCCGCGGTCGCCCTCCTCGGCGAGAAGGCCACCCCCGAGGCCATCGCCAGGGTCAACGAGCTCTACGGCTTCAACAAGCCCCTCATCGAGCAGTACTTCATCTGGGTCACGCGCCTGCTGCAGGGCGACTTCGGCACGTCCATCCAGACCAACCGGCCGGTCACGGAGGAGTTCCTCCGCCGCTTCCCCGCGACGATCGAGCTGAGCGTCGCGGCGCTCATCTTCGCGGTGGGCGTCGGCATCCCGCTCGGGTACTGGGCGGCCCGCCGCCACGGCAAGTTCACCGACCACGCGTCGGTCGTGCTGAGCCTCATCGGGATCACGATCCCGGTCTTCTTCCTGGCCTTCATCCTCAAGTACGTCTTCGCCGTGCAGCTGGGGTGGCTCCCCTCGGACGGCCGGCAGGACCCCCGGATCGATGCCACCCATCCCACCGGCTTCTACGTCTGGGACGGCATCATCACGGGGGAGTTCGACGCCGCGTGGGATGCGATCCTCCATCTGATCCTCCCGGCGCTCGCGCTCGGCACCATCCCGCTCGCGATCATCGTCCGCATCACCAGGGCGAGCGTGCTGGAGGTGCAGAACGCCGACTACGTGCGGACGGGGCGGGCGAAGGGCGTGGGCTCCGGCACGCTGCGCAGCCGGTTCATCCTCCGCAACGCCATGCTCCCCGTCATCACGACGATCGGCCTGCAGACCGGACTGCTCATCTCGGGGGCGGTGCTCACCGAGACCGTGTTCGCCTTTCCCGGCATCGGATCGTTCCTCGCGCGCGCCATCTTCACGCGCGACTTCCCGGTGCTGCAGGGGTTCATCATCTTCATCGCGATCGCCTACGCCCTCATCAACCTGGCCGTGGACGTGTCGTACAGCCTCATCGATCCGAGAGTGAGAGTGCAGTGATGTCCTCCTCCCTCATCCGAAAGGAGGCGCTCGCATGAGCATCGCCCTCCCACCCGCACAGGGGCCGTCCGCCGAGAGCGGCGGCAGCATCGACACCGTCGCCATCGCCCAGGCCGACCTCAAGGAGAGCGGCGGCGGGTTCTGGCGCGACGTGTTCCGCCGGCTCCGCCGCAATCCGACGGCGTGGATCGGCGCCGTCATCGTGCTCCTCTTCCTCCTCGTCGCGGTGCTCGCGCCGGTCCTCGCTCCGTACCCCGAGACCGCGCTCCCCGGGGCGAAGGAGATCACGCCGACGCACATCCCCGGACCGGGGGAGCTGCCGCAGTTCCCCCTCGGTCTGGACCGGTTCGGCGGCGACGTGCTGTCCAAGCTCATCTGGGGCGCCCAGGCGTCGCTGCTGATCGGCGTCGTGTCCACCGCGATGGGCCTCGTCGGCGGCATGGTCCTCGGACTCCTCGCCGGCACGTTCGGAGGCTGGGTCGACACCGTCATCATGCGCGTCGTCGACATCATCCTCTCGGTGCCGAACCTCCTGCTGGCGGTGTCGATCGCCGCGATCCTCGGACAGACGCCGTACGCCGTGATGATCGCCATCGGGGCCTCCCAGGTGCCGATCTTCGCGCGCCTGCTGCGGGCGTCCATGCTCCAGCAGCGCTCCAGCGACTACGTGCTCTCGGCGCAGACGCTCGGCCTCGGCCGCGGCCGGATCACGATGTCGCACGTCCTCCCGAACGCGATCGGGCCCGTGATCGTGCAGGGCACCCTGACCCTCGCGACCGCCGTGATCGATGCGGCGGCGCTGTCGTTCCTCGGTCTCGGCGGCGGCGGCCCCGCGACGGCCGAGTGGGGTCGCATGCTCACGTACGCGCAGGCGGAGCTGGCGATCGCCCCGTGGCTGGCGTTCCTCCCCGGCATCTGCATCGCCGTCACCGCGCTCGGCTTCACCCTGCTCGGTGAGGCGCTGCGCGAGGCCATGGACCCGAGGACGAGGGCACGATGAACATCCGCGACGAGGGCGCCGTGCGCGCCGCGAAGGAGAACGGCATGGCGGACCAGCCCCTGCTGTCGGTCGAGGGCCTGGCGGTGGACTTCGCCACCATGGACGGCGTCGTGCACGCCGTCGAGGGCGTCGACCTCGAGATCCGTCCGGGGGAGACCGTGGCGATCGTCGGCGAGTCCGGTTCCGGCAAGTCGACCACCGCGATGGCGATCATCGGGCTGCTCGCGGGCGGGGGGAAGGTGGCCGCCGGCAGCATCAAGCTCGACGGGCGGGACATCTCGCACGCCTCCGAGAGCGAGCTGCGATCGATCCGCGGACGGGACATCGGCCTTGTGCCGCAGGACCCGATGTCCAACCTCAACCCGGTCGCGAAGATCGGCACCCAGGTCGCCGAGACGCTGCTCGCCCACGGCCTCGCCACCCGGCAGAACGTGCAGTCCAAGGTCGTCGAGGCGCTGACCGCCGCCGGTCTGCCCGATCCGGAGCGGCGGGCCAAGCAGTACCCGCACGAGTTCTCCGGCGGCATGCGCCAGCGGGCGCTCATCGCCATCGGGCTGGCGTGCAAGCCGCGGCTGCTCATCGCGGACGAGCCCACCAGTGCCCTGGACGTGACGGTGCAGCAGACCATCCTCGACCAGATCGGCGAGATGACGCGGGAGCTGGGCACGGCCGTGCTCCTCATCACGCACGACCTCGGGCTCGCCGCGGAGCGGGCCGAGCGCGTGATCGTGATGCACCGCGGCAAGGTCGTCGAGCAAGGGCCGGCGCGGCGGATCCTCGAGGACCCGCAGCACCCGTACACCCAGTCGCTCGTGAAGGCGGCGCCGTCGGTGGCGGTGGCCCGGCTCCGTCCGGAGGCCTTCGTCCGGGACGCTTCGACAGGCTCAGCGACCCAGGAGGGCGCTTCGACAGGCTCAGCGACCCATAGTGAGTCTGGGTCCCTGAGCTCGTCGAAGGGCGGGTCCCTGAGCTCGTCGAAGGGCAACATCGTCGAGATCGAGAACCTCACGAAGGTGTACCCCGTGCGCGGCAAGCACGAGGACTTCGTCGCCGTCGACGACGTCTCGCTCGCGATCCCGCGCGGGGAGACCGTCGCGATCGTGGGGGAGTCCGGATCGGGTAAGACCACGACCGCGCGCATGCTGCTCAAGGTCATCGAGCCCACGAGCGGCCTCATCCGCTACGAGGGCAAGGACATCTCGACGCTGAGCCGTGCGGAGACGAAGGACTTCCGGCAGCGGGTGCAGCCGATCTTCCAGGATCCCTACTCCAGCCTGAACCCCATGTTCACGATCGAGCGCCTGATCGCGGAGCCGCTGGAGTTCTACAAGCGGGGGAGCGGGGCCGACCGGCGCAAGCGCGTGCGACAGCTCCTGGACGACGTCGCGCTGCCGCAGTCGATGCTGCGGCGCTACCCGTCCGAGCTGTCCGGTGGCCAGCGTCAGCGTGTGGCGATCGCGCGAGCGCTGGCCCTCTCGCCGGACCTCATCGTGTGCGACGAGCCCGTGTCGGCGCTCGACGTGCTCGTGCAGGACCAGATCCTGCGGCTGCTGGGCGACCTCCAGCGCGAGTACGGGCTGAGCTACCTGTTCATCTCGCACGACCTCGCGGTGGTGCGTCTCATCAGCGACTACGTGTGCGTGATGAAGGACGGGAAGCTCGTGGAGGCCGCGTCGTCGGAGGAGATCTTCACGAATCCCCGCGACCCCTACACGCGCCGCCTCCTCGCCTCGATCCCCGGCAACGAGCTCAACATCGCGTCCTGACCGAGACCCCGGTTTCGTGTCGAAACCCCGCCCTGCCTCCGCGGCTAGGGCGGGGTTTCGACGCGCAGGCGGGGTCTCGGCGGTCCCATTACCGCAGCATCGAAGATTGGTCAAGGATTGCGCTTGCCATGTCGCGAGATCGCGTCTATAGTTGGTAGTTGCGCTCGCTTCTCCCTGCCCTCATATGGTGGTCGGCATCTCGTGAGCTTCTGAGCGCACTCCACCTGACGACAAAGGAATCGAGAAGCCCTGCGGGGCTCACGGAGGTTATTCCCTTGGCTGCTGCTCCCAACGCATCCACATCCACCACCACCAAGAACGGACGCGGAGCTTCCCGTCTCTCGTTCGCCAAGATCTCCGACACGCTGACGGTCCCCGACCTTCTCGCCCTGCAGACCGAGTCCTTCGGTTGGCTGGTCGGCAACGACGCCTGGAAGGCGCGCGTGGCCGAGGCCAAGGCCGCCGGTCGCACCGACGTGAACGAGAACAGCGGTCTGGGCGAGATCTTCGAGGAGATCTCCCCGATCGAGGACCTCGGCGAGACGATGCAGCTGTCGTTCACGAACCCGTACCTCGAGCCCGAGAAGTACTCCATCGAGGAGTGCAAGGAGCGTGGCAAGACCTACGCGGCCCCGCTCTACGTCGAGGCCGAGTTCATGAACCACCTCACGGGTGAGATCAAGACCCAGACGGTCTTCATGGGCGACTTCCCGCTCCAGACCGACAAGGGCACGTTCATCATCAACGGCTCCGAGCGCGTCGTCGTCTCGCAGCTCGTGCGCTCGCCCGGTGTCTACTTCGACAAGACCCCCGACAAGACGAGCGACAAGGACATCGTCTCGGCGCGCGTCATCCCGAGCCGCGGTGCCTGGCTCGAGTTCGAGATCGACAAGCGCGACCAGGTCGGCGTCCGCGTCGACCGCAAGCGCAAGCAGTCCGTGACGGTCTTCCTCAAGGCGCTGGGCATGACCAGCGAGGAGATCCTCGAGGAGTTCGCCGGCTACACCTCCATCGAGGAGACGCTCGCGAAGGACACGATCGTCACCAAGGAAGACGCGCTGCGCGACATCTACCGCAAGCTGCGTCCGGGCGAGCAGGTGGCCGCCGAGGCCGCCCGCGCGCTGCTCGACAACTTCTACTTCAACCCGAAGCGCTACGACCTCGCCAAGGTCGGCCGGTACAAGATCAACCACAAGCTGGGTCTCGACACCCCGCTGACGGAGTCGGTGCTGACGGTGCAGGACATCGTCGCCACGATCAAGTACCTCGTTCGTCTGCACGCGGGCACCGAGGAGACCTTCGAGGGCATCCGCGGCGGCAAGAAGACCGAGATCCGCCTCGCGACCGACGACATCGACAACTTCGGCAACCGTCGCATCCGCGCGGTCGGCGAGCTGATCCAGAACCAGGTCCGCACGGGTCTGTCCCGCATGGAGCGCGTCGTCCGCGAACGCATGACCACGCAGGACATCGAGGCCATCACGCCGCAGACCCTGATCAACGTGCGCCCCGTCGTCGCCGCGATCAAGGAGTTCTTCGGAACCTCGCAGCTGTCGCAGTTCATGGACCAGAACAACCCGCTCGCGGGTCTGACGAACAAGCGCCGTCTGTCGGCTCTCGGCCCCGGTGGTCTGAGCCGTGACCGCGCCGGCGTCGAGGTCCGTGACGTCCACCCCTCGCACTACGGCCGCATGTGCCCGATCGAGACGCCGGAAGGCCCGAACATCGGTCTGATCGGTGCGCTCGCGACCTTCGCGCGCATCAACTCGTTCGGCTTCATCGAGACCCCGTACCGCAAGGTCGTCGACGGTGTCGTGACCGACCAGATCGACTACCTGACCGCCTCCGAGGAGGTCGACTTCAACATCGCGCAGGCCAACGCGCCGCTCGATGCGAAGGGTCGCTTCCGCGAGAGCCACGTGCTCGCGCGCCCCAAGGGCGGCAGCGGCGAGGTCGACCTGTTCCTCCCGGAGGAGATCGGCTACATCGACGTCTCGCCGCGCCAGATGGTGTCGGTCGCGACCTCGCTCGTGCCCTTCCTCGAGCACGACGACGCGCAGCGCGCGCTCATGGGCGCCAACATGCAGCGTCAGGCCGTGCCGCTGCTCCGTAGCGACTCGCCGCTCGTCGGAACCGGTATGGAGGGCTACACGGCCATCGACGCCGGTGACGTGATCACCGCCGAGAAGGCCGGTGTCGTCTCCGAGGTCTCCGCGGACCGCGTCGTCGTCATGCTCGACGAGGGCGGCACGCAGGAGTACCACCTGCGCAAGTTCGACCGCTCGAACCAGGGCACCTCCTACAACCAGAAGGTCGTCGTCTCGGCCGGTGAGCGCGTCGAGGTCGGAGAGGTCATCGCCGATGGCCCCGCCACCGAGAACGGCGAGCTGGCCCTCGGGAAGAACCTCCTCGTCGCGTTCATGACGTGGGAGGGCTACAACTTCGAGGACGCCATCATCCTGAGCCAGGACCTGGTGAAGGACGACACCCTCTCGTCGATCCACATCGAGGAGTACGAGGTCGACGCCCGCGACACCAAGCTCGGCAAGGAGGAGATCACCCGTGACCTCCCCAACGTCAGCCCGGAGCTGCTGAAGGACCTCGACGAGCGCGGCATCATCCGCATCGGCGCCGAGGTCCGCCCCGGCGACATCCTCGTCGGCAAGGTCACGCCGAAGGGTGAAACCGAGCTGTCGGCCGAGGAGCGTCTGCTCCGCGCGATCTTCAACGAGAAGAGCCGCGAGGTCCGCGACACGTCGCTGAAGGTGCCCCACGGTGAGCAGGGCACGATCATCGCGGTCAAGGAGTTCAACGCCGAGGACGGCGACGACGAGCTCGGCTCCGGCGTCAACCGCCGCGTCGTGGTCTACATCGCCCAGAAGCGCAAGATCACCGAGGGCGATAAGCTCGCCGGCCGCCACGGCAACAAGGGTGTCATCGCGAAGATCCTGCCCGTCGAGGACATGCCGTTCCTCGCGGACGGCACCCCGGTGGACATCGTCCTCAACCCGCTCGGCATCCCGGGTCGAATGAACTTCGGCCAGGTCCTCGAGACCCACCTCGGGTGGATCGCGAAGCAGGGCTGGAAGGTCGAGGGCACCCCGGAGTGGGCCGCCAAGCTGCCGCAGCAGGCGTTCGAGGCCGCGCCCGGCACCAAGGTCGCCACCCCGGTGTTCGACGGTGCCAGCGAGGAGGAGATCTCCGGTCTGCTCGACTCGACGCTCCCGACCCGTGACGGCCTCCGCCTGATCGACTCGAGCGGCAAGACGCAGCTGTTCGACGGCCGCTCCGGCGAGCCGTTCCCGGCGCCGATCTCCGTGGGCTACATGTACATCCTGAAGCTCCACCACCTGGTGGACGACAAGATCCACGCCCGCTCCACCGGTCCGTACTCGATGATCACCCAGCAGCCGCTCGGTGGTAAGGCGCAGTTCGGTGGACAGCGCTTCGGTGAGATGGAGGTGTGGGCTCTCGAGGCCTACGGTGCGGCGTACGCCCTCCAGGAGCTCCTCACGATCAAGTCCGATGACATCCTCGGCCGCGTCAAGGTGTACGAGGCCATCGTCAAGGGCGAGAACATCCAGGAGCCCGGCATCCCCGAGTCGTTCAAGGTGCTCATGAAGGAGATGCAGTCGCTCTGCCTGAACGTCGAGGTCCTCTCAGCCGACGGCACGCTGGTCAACCTCCGCGACACCGACGACGAGGCGTTCCGCGCCGCAGAGGAACTCGGTATCAACATCTCCAGCCGCTTCGAGGCCGCCTCGATCGACGAGATCTAATCCTTCGGTAGGCCCGGGACACACGTCCCGGGCCCACCGAAGCAGACTTCTCAAAAAGAATTTCCGACACAGGAGAACTAGTGCTCGAGTCCACAACCTTCGATGAGCTTCGCATCGGCCTGGCGACCGCAGACCACATCCGCGCGTGGTCCTACGGCGAGGTCAAGAAGCCCGAAACCATCAACTACCGCACCCTCAAGCCGGAGAAGGACGGTCTCTTCGGAGAGCAGATCTTCGGCCCGTCCCGTGACTGGGAGTGCGCCTGCGGCAAGTACAAGCGCGTCCGCTTCAAGGGCATCGTCTGCGAGCGCTGCGGCGTGGAGGTCACCAAGAGCTCCGTCCGTCGTGAGCGCATGGGTCACATCGAGCTCGCCGCTCCCGTCACCCACATCTGGTACTTCAAGGGCGTGCCCTCGCGCCTCGGCTACCTGCTGGACATGGCGCCGAAGGACCTCGAGAAGGTCATCTACTTCGCCGCGTACATGGTCATCTCGGTCGACGAGGAGGCCCGTCACCGCGACCTGGGCACCCAGGAGAACAACATCCGTCTCGAGCTGAAGACGCTCGGCGACCGCCGCGACGCGAAGATCGCGGAGCGCCTGGCCAAGCTGGAGGAGGAGCTCGCGGCCCTCGAGGCCGAGGGTGCCAAGGCCGACGCCAAGAAGAAGGTCAAGGACGCCGCCGAGAAGGAGATGTCGCTCATCCGCAAGGGTGCCGACGAGGCGATCCTGAAGCTGGAGCGCGTGTGGGAGGACTTCCGCACGCTCGAGGTCGGTGCCCTGCGCCCGGAGGACGACGTCTTCCACGAGCTGCAGGACCGCTTCGGCCAGTACTTCGAGGCCTACATGGGTGCCGAGGCGATCCAGCGTCGCCTGGCCGCGTTCGACCTGGCCGCCGAGGCCGAGAGCCTGCACCTGCAGATCTCGGAGGGCAAGGGCCAGCGCAAGATCCGTGCGATCAAGCGCCTCAAGGTCGTCAACTCGTTCCTCGAGACCGGCATGAGCCCGGCCGCGATGGTGCTCGACGTCGTCCCGGTGATCCCGCCGGAGCTGCGTCCGATGGTCCAGCTCGACGGTGGCCGCTTCGCGACCTCCGACCTGAACGACCTGTACCGCCGCGTGATCAACCGCAACAACCGTCTCCGTCGCCTGATCGACCTCGGTGCCCCCGAGATCATCGTCAACAACGAGAAGCGGATGCTGCAGGAGGCCGTCGACGCGCTGTTCGACAACGGCCGCCGCGGTCGCCCCGTCACCGGTACCGGCAACCGCGCCCTGAAGTCCCTGAGCGACATGCTCAAGGGAAAGCAGGGTCGCTTCCGCCAGAACCTGCTCGGCAAGCGTGTCGACTACTCGGGCCGTTCGGTCATCGTCGTCGGCCCGCAGCTCAAGCTGCACCAGTGCGGTCTGCCCAAGCAGATGGCGCTCGAGCTCTTCAAGCCGTTCGTCATCAAGCGCCTGATCGACCTCGGTCACTCGCAGAACATCAAGGCCGCCAAGCGCGCCGTCGAGCGCACCCGTCCCGAGGTCTGGGACGTGCTCGAGGAGATCATCCGCGAGCGTCCGGTGCTGCTGAACCGTGCACCCACCCTGCACCGTCTCGGCATCCAGGCGTTCGAGCCGCAGCTCGTCGAGGGCAAGGCCATCCAGCTGCACCCGCTCGTCTGCGCGGCGTTCAACGCCGACTTCGACGGTGACCAGATGGCTGTCCACCTGCCGCTGTCGGTCGAGGCTCAGGCCGAGGCCCGCGTGCTCATGCTCGCGTCGAACAACATCCTGAAGCCGTCGGACGGCCGTCCGGTCACCCTGCCCTCGCAGGACATGATCATCGGTCTGCACCACCTGACCACGGTCAAGGCCGGCGCCAAGGGCGAGGGCCGTGCGTTCGGCTCCGTCGGCGAGGCACAGCTCGCGTACGACGAGGGCACGCTCGACCTGCAGGCGAAGGTCCGCATCCGCATCCCGGGTCTGGCCTTCCTCGAGGGCGAGGCTCCCGAGGGCTACGAGAAGCACGGCCTGGTCGACGCTTCGCTGGGTCAGGCGATCTTCAACGACGCGCTGCCGAAGGGCTACCCCTTCGTCCGCGAGCAGGCCGACAAGGGCAAGCTGTCGCAGATCGTCAACAAGCTGGCCGAGGAGTACCCCAAGGTCGAGACGGCCGCCACGCTGGACCGCATCAAGGATGCCGGTTTCTACTGGGCGACCCGTTCGGGTGTGACCGTCGCGCTGAGCGACATCCTCACCCCGCCGAATAAGGCGGAGATCGTCGCGGGCTACGAGAAGCAGGCCGCGAAGGTCCAGTCCCAGTACGAGAAGGGCCTCACGACCGACGCCGAGCGTCGTCAGGAGCTCATCAAGATCTGGACCGAGGCGACCGACGAGGTGCAGGCCGCGATGAAGGCGCACTTCCCGGAGGACAACACCATCAACCGCATGGTGTCCTCCGGCGCTCGTGGTAACTGGCTGCAGATCCGGAACATCGCCGGTATGCGTGGTCTGGTGAACAACCCCAAGGGTGAGATCATCCCGCGTCCGATCATCTCCTCGTACCGCGAGGGTCTGTCGGTGGCGGAGTACTTCATCGCGACGCACGGTACCCGTAAGGGTCTGGCCGACACCGCTCTGCGTACCGCCGACTCGGGTTACCTGACCCGTCGTCTGGTGGACGTCTCGCAGGACGTCATCATCCGCGAAGAGGACTGCGGCACGTCGAAGGGCCTCGAGCTCCCGATCGCCGCTCCGAACTCGCAGGGTGAGCTGGTGCGCGACGCGAACGTCGAGAACTCGGTGTTCGCCCGTACGCTGGCCTCCGACGTGGTGAACGCGTCGGGCGAGGTCCTGGCCGCGGCCGGCGACGACGTGGGTGACGTGCTCATCGACAAGCTGGTCGCCGCGGGCGTCGAGACCATCAAGGTCCGCTCGGTCCTGACCTGCGACTCCGCCGTCGGCGTGTGCGCGCAGTGCTACGGCCGTTCGCTCGCGACCGGCAAGACCGTCGACATCGGCGAGGCCGTCGGCATCATCGCGGCCCAGTCGATCGGTGAGCCCGGTACCCAGCTGACGATGCGTACCTTCCACACCGGTGGTTCGGCGTCGGCGGATGACATCACGCAGGGTCTGCCCCGTGTGCAGGAGCTGTTCGAGGCGCGTACCCCCAAGGGTGCATCGCCGATCGCGGAGGCCGACGGCCGCATCACGATCGACGAGACCGAGAAGGCCAAGAAGGTCATCCTCACGCCCGACAACGGCGACGAGCCCGTCGTCTACCCGGTGCTGAAGCGTGCCACCCTCCTCGTCGAGGACGGCCAGCACGTCTCGGTCGGTCAGCCCCTGCAGGTCGGCACGCTCGACCCCAAGGAGGTCATGCGCGTCATGGGTGCCCGCGAGGTGCAGAAGTACCTCGTCGGCGGCGTCCAGGGCGTCTACCGCTCGCAGGGTGTGCCGATCCACGACAAGCACATCGAGGTCATCGTCCGCCAGATGCTCCGCAAGGTCACCGTCGTCGACCACGCCGACACGACCCTGCTGCCGGGTGAGATGGTCGACCTGAAGCGCTACCAGCAGATCAACCGCGAGGCCGTGGCCGAGGGCAAGCGCCCGGCGTCCGGTCGCCCGGAGCTGATGGGTATCACGAAGGCGTCGCTCGCGACCGAGTCGTGGCTGTCCGCTGCGTCCTTCCAGGAGACGACCCGCGTGCTCACGCAGGCCGCCATGGAGGGCAAGCGCGACCCGCTGGTCGGCCTCAAGGAGAACGTCATCATCGGAAAGCTCATCCCCGCCGGAACCGGTCTCTCGAAGTACCGCGATGTCACGGTCGAGGCCACCGAGGAAGCCAAGAGCGAGCGCTACCCGAACCGGATCTTCGCATCCGACGGCGCGTACGCGGACGGCGACTTCGGCTACGTCG
Source organism: Microbacterium sp. ER1 (assembly GCF_023383675.1). Lineage (NCBI taxonomy): Bacteria > Bacillati > Actinomycetota > Actinomycetes > Micrococcales > Microbacteriaceae > Microbacterium > Microbacterium sp. ER1. The sequence continues at coordinate 35,861 of NZ_QCXO01000137.1, read as the reverse complement.
ACTTCGACGCGTTCTCGACGGACGACATCACCCCCGGTACCTACAACTGAGGTGTGAGTGAGTGAACGAAGGCCCCGGGGTTCTCCCCGGGGCCTTCGTCGTCCCTCGGCGCGGTGGGGTGTGCACAGCTTCGGAGATCCGGCGCGGCGCGCCGCCGGTGGGGCTCATCCCTCGGGGTGTCGGGTGTCATCTCCGAAGCTGTGACCGGGGCGGGCGCGGTAGGGTCGGCGAGTGACCACTGAGACTTCCCCCGGCGGCGCGGCCGTCGTCATCGGAGACGCCCTGATCGACGAGATCCGGGATGAGGCCGGCGTCCGCGAGTTCGTCGGCGGAGCCGCCCTGAACGTCGCGGTGGGGCTGCGCCGGCTCGGAATCCCCACGACGCTCATCGCGATGGTGGGGGAGGACGTCGCCGGCGCGCACATCCGCGAGTATCTGGCCGATCACGGCGTGCGGCTGATCGCGAGCGCAGCACCGCACGGGTCGTCGCGGGCGGTCGTCACCCGGGCCGCGAACGGCGAGCCGAGCTACGTCTTCAACCGCGCGGCCCAGGAGCGCACGATCCGGTACTCGGACGAGGCGAGAGCCGCCATCGGCGACGCGGACATCGTCGCGGTGAGCTGCTTCCCCTTCGATGTCCCGGCCGAGGTCGACGCCCTCGCCGCCGCGGTGGAGGGTGCGCGGCTGGCGATCGATCCGAATCCCCGCACCGGCATGCTGTCCGACCGCGTGGAGTTCGTCCGCGGCTTCGAGCGGCTGGCGGCGCGGGCGGACCTGGTGAAGGTCGGCGCCGACGATGCCGACGTGCTCTATGACGGCGACCTCGACACCCTGCGCGCGCGGCTCCGGGACCTCGGCGTCACGGCGGTGCTGGCGACGGCCGGAGCGGACGGCGCCGTGCTCGAATCGGACGCCGGGTCGGTCTCGGCCCCCATCTCGGCGCTGCCGGGTCGGGTGGTCGATACCGTGGGCGCGGGGGACGCGACGCTCGCCGCCGTCGCCGCCGGACTGGTGGACGGGGCCCCGAAGGCGGTCGAAGGATGGTCCGCCCTGCTCGAGCGCGCGATGGATGTGGCCGCCGCGACCTGCCGCGCCGAGGGCGGGCTGCTGCGCACACCGGAGTCGCTGGCCGCCGCCGACCGCGGCGTGCACGGGAGCTGACGCCTCGATTTCTCGCGCCCGCATCCGGCAGGTATGATTGTTCTTCGTGCCCCCGGTTGGCTGTTCAAGTCGGACGGGTGCGCTCTGGCGAGTTACCCAAGTGGCCAAAGGGATCTGACTGTAAATCAGCCGTCTTCGACTTCGGGGGTTCGAATCCCTCACTCGCCACCACGGAAGCCCCCGCTCGCGGGGGCTTCTCCCGTTCCCGGCCTCACCTCCGCGCCGAGTTCCTAGACTGGAGCGATGCGACCTCTCACCGAAGCCGACGTCCGGGCCTCGTTCGTGAACGCGGACGCCGACGAGCTGCGCGTCATGGAGATGCCGCACGACTTCCTCCTCGTGGACTGGGACTACCTCGACTTCTTCGCCTGGCGCGACCCGAGCGCCGGCAAGCGCGGCTACGTCCTCATCCCGCACGAGGGGCGCGTGGTCGGCGTGGTGCTGCGGGCGTCGGAACCAGGGCGCGGGCGCTCGGGCATGTGCAACATCTGCCACACGATGCAGCCGGGCAACCAGGTGGCGCTGTTCGCGGCGCGACGCACGGGAGAGGCGGGGGAGCGCGGCGACTCGGTCGGCACCTACATCTGCGCCGATCTGTCCTGCCACGAGAACGTGCGCCTGGCGCATCCGCTCGCACCGAACGAGATCCGGGCGGCGGGACAGGTCGACTTCCGGCTCGATGGCACCCGGCGACGGATGGAGCGGTTCGTGGCGCGCGTCTGGGAGGGCGCCTGAGCGCGACTAGCCTGGAGGCATCCGCCTGTGCTCGAAGGAGAAGCCATGAGTGATGCCATCCTGTTCGCCGTCGACGAGGGGATGGCGCGGCTCACGCTCAACCGTCCGACCCGCCTCAACGCCTTCAACGCCGATCTGGCGTACGCCTGGCGGGATGCGACCGTCGAGGCGACATCGCGCGACGACGTGCAGGCCATCCTCATCGACGCGGCGGGACCGGCGTTCTGCGCGGGCGGTGACGTGATCGACATGGCGACGACCATGGGGTCGTCCGGGGCGGAGATCACCGCGCTGGCGGAGGTCATCAACACCGGGATCCGCGCGCTCACGGAGTCGAGCGTGCCCGTGGTCGCCGCGGCGCACGGGACGACGGCCGGTGGCGGACTCGGCATCCTGCTCGCCACGGACTACGCGGTGGTGGGCTCGCGGTCGCAGCTCGGGAGCCTGTACGCGAACATCGGCCTCACGCCCGACCTCTCCGTGTCGGCGCAGCTCGCGCGGGCCGTGGGTCAGCGCCGCGCCCTCCAGCTCGTGCTGCAGGACCGGCTGCTCACGGCCGCGGAGGCTCTCGACTGGGGTCTGGTGGCCGAGGTCGTGGAGGGCGAGGACGGCAGGACGGAGGCCGACCGGGTCCGTGCGCGGGCCGAGGAGATCGCGCGGTTCTGGCTCGCCGGCGCCGCCGACGCGTACGGGCAGGCCAAGCGGCTGGTGCGGTCGCAGCCGGAGCGCACGTTCGCCGAGCAGCTGAGCGAGGAGGCCCGGTCCATCGGCGCCGCCCTGGAGACCCCGGACGCACAGGCGCGGGTCGCGGCCTTCGCGGCGACCTCCGCGAAGAAGGCCGGCTGACCCTTCCTCCCCAGACCTCGGTCGGTCCCCGATCTCCTTCGCACTCGAGGGAAGCCGGAACAAGCGGGCCCGCGCGTGGCAGGATGAAGGCATCGCCGCTCGACGAGAGGATCCCCATGTCCCATCCGGACACCGCCCGGCTGCAGCCGCAGGGTGACAAGAAGAACATGTCGCTGCTCATCAGGGGCTCGCTGTGGGTCGCGATCGGCGCCCTCATCGCCGCGGCTCTGGTCTGCGTCGTGTGGGTCCTGGTCGGTGATCAGAACGGCCTCATCGGTCGCGCCTTCCTCACGATCCTCCTGCTCGCCGCCTTCGCCGGGATCGCCATCCTCGAGGCGGGCCTCGCGCCGAACCGGCCGGACTGGCTCCAGCTCGCGAGCATGGTCTCCTGGGTCATCGCGCTCCTCGTCGGCCTCGTGAAGATCTGGCTCCCGGAAGACGGGCTCTACTTCGGCGCGGAGCGCTTCTTCCAGCTGCTGCTCGTGATCGGGATCCTGCAGCTCGCACTGCTCCATGTGCGGCTCTTCACCCGTGCCGCGCAGCGCCATGTCACGACCTTCACGAAGGTGATCCACATCGTGACGATCGTCTTCCTCGGCGCCCTCGTCGCCCTGCTGGTCTTCTTCCTCGCGTTCCCCAACACCTTCGACTACACCGAGCTGTACTGGCGCATCGTCGTCGCCCTCACGATCCTCGTCGCCGTCGGCACCACGCTCATTCCGCTGCTCAACGCCCTGTTCGCGCCGAAGAAGGCTCCTGCCGCCCGGCCGGTCGCCTCCGCACCGTCCTGGCCGACCTACGCCGACGGGATCACGCCCCTCCCGGTCCTTCCGGACGGGAGCCCGGACTGGAATGCGTTCTACACGGGGTACCCCTCGACGGCTCCCCAGGCCCTGGGTCAGGCGCCCGCCGCGGGGTTCCCCGTGGCGACCCCGCCCCTGGCGCCGACGGCTCCGGCCCTTCCGGACTTCGCGGCGCCTCCCGCTCCTGGCCCTGTGCCTCCCGCGCCCGACCTGCCGGCGCCGCCGCAGCCGGCGTCGCCCTCGTCGGCACCTGCGCAGCCGGCGCCGCCGCAGCCCGCTCAGCCCACCCAGGGTGAGCCCCCGGCCTTCCCGCCGCCGCCGCCCGCACCCTCGCACCCGGCGCCGTGATCGACGCTCTCGAGCTCAGCGCGCTGGCGACGGAGATCGCCGAGGAGGCGGGTGCGCTCGCCCGTACCCGACGCCGGGAGGGCGTCCGGCTCGCGGCGACCAAGTCGACGCTCGCCGACATCGTGACCGAGGCGGACCGCGAGGTGGAGGCGCTCATCCGCGAGCGACTGCGCGCGGCGCGGCCGGCGGACGGTTTCCTCGGCGAGGAGTCGGGGGCGGCCACCGGCGACAGCGGCATCACGTGGGTGGTCGACCCCATCGACGGCACGGTGAACTACGCCTACGGCATCCCCGCGTACAACGTGAGCATCGCGGCCGTCAGCGGCCCTCCGGAGCCCGACGCATGGGAGGCACTGGCCGCCGCCGTGCACGCTCCCGCCATCGGCGAGACCTTCGCGGCCGCTCGCGGGCACGGTGCCTGGTCGGACGGCGTCCGGCTCACGGTGACCGCGGTGACCGACGCCGGGGCACTCCTGGCGACCGGGTTCGGCTACGACCCGGCGACGCACGACGGCGACCTCGCGACGGTCCGCCGGGTGATGCCCATCGCCCGGGATCTCCGCCGTATGGGTTCGGCGGCCCTGGACCTGGCCTACGTGGCGGCGGGCCGACTGGACGGATACTTCGAGCGCGGCCTCAAACCGTGGGATCACGCGGCGGGTGCCCTGCTCGTCCAGGAAGCGGGTGGGCGCGTGAGCCGGATCGACCGGGAATCGCCGCGGCCCTTCCTGATCGCGGGTGGCGTGACCGTGCACGACCGACTCCGGGATATCCTCGATGAGGAAAAACCCTGACCGATCCATGGCTTTCACAGGAGGATCGGGGTAGTGTTTACCCGATCGTTACTTTCACCACCCGAAGGTGAGAGTTGTCATTGCGCCCCCGAGCATCACGAACGACCGAGAGATTAGCTTTGCCCTTCGAGAACCCCCAGGCTGCCGCTGCGCCCACGCGCCGGTCCAGCCGCCCTCGCACTGCGGCCTCCGAGGCCTCGGCGAGCGGGTCGACGGCACCCCTCGCTGACGCGGAGACCGTGATCGCCCTCGCTGCTGTCATCCCCCTGTCCCGTCGCGCCGCGCGTCAGCGCCAGGCCGAGGTGCCCCCGGTGCCGGTCGCACCCGAGGAGCCCTTCATCGCCGCGGCTGCACCCGCCATCGCCGATGTCCCCGCGGTGCCCGTCGTCGCCGAGATCGTCGAGAAGTCCGAAGACACGGTCCCGGTCGAGGACATCGCCCCGGCATCCGAGCCCTTCGTCGCCGAGGCTGACGCCGAGGGCGACGCCTTCGAGCGCGCCTCCCGCGCCTTCCGTGAGACCGGCTCCATCCCGACGCCGTCGGCGTCCCGCCGTTCGGCTTTCGTCGCGAACGCCGCATCGCAGACCGCGCCGAACATCGGCACCGCCGGCCTCGCGGCCGTCGGTCCTCGCCGCACCCGCCGCATCCGCAAGACCCTCGCCGCCGGTGCCACCGTCGGCGCGATGGGGCTCGCCGGACTCCTGGCCGTGTCCATGACCCTGCCCGCGGAGGCCGTCGCGGCCGCCCAGGGCGGATCGCTCGCCTCGACGTCCCTCGTCACGGCGGCTGCCGCCGATGCGGCAGGCTCGGCGGACGACGAGATCCAGGCCTTCGTCGCGCCGTCGGGCGTGCAGAACGAGCCGCTCTCGCGCGCCGACAACTTCAGCACGGTCTCGCTCGTCGAGGTCGCGGCCGAGCAGGGCATCAACTACTCCGGCGAGATCTTCACGAACGACCCGGACGCCGCCATCCAGTGGCCGTTCCTCGTCGGAGTGGGCATGAGCTACGGCTACGGCATGCGCAGCGGCCGCCTCCACGAGGGCATCGACTTCGTGCCGGGCAACGGTGCGCCCATCCAGGCGATCGCCGACGGCACCGTCCGCATCGCGACCGAGCAGGGCGCCGCCTACGGTGTCACGGTCTACATCGACCACGTCATCGACGGCTCGGTCATCACGAGCCACTACTCGCACATGCAGTACGGCTCGCTGCAGGTGAAGGCGGGCGACAAGGTCAAGGTCGGCGACATCGTCGGCAAGACCGGTAACACCGGCCGCTCCTACGGGGCGCACCTGCACTTCGAGCTCATCGTGAACGGGACGACCATCGACCCGATGCCGTGGCTCAAGAAGAACGCCGGACGCACGTCGCTCACCTCGGAGGAGTGACCGTCTCGATTTCATGAGGACGCCACAGTGATGGTATTCTCGTGTGGTTGCCCCGCGAGGGGCAGCACGCCCCGATAGCTCAGTGGCAGAGCACTTCCATGGTAAGGAAGGGGTCGTCAGTTCAATCCTGACTCGGGGCTCGGAGTTCGCATCTGCGATGCGGATGCCGTGCGGCAGGGTAGCTCAGTTGGTGAGAGCGCACGACTCATAATCGTGAGGTCGCGGGTTCAAGCCCCGCTCCTGCTACAGAATGAAACCCCCGGAACCTTCCGGGGGTTTTGTCGTTCCCGGCCTCCGTGCCGGGATACCGTCCTCACCCGCGCGGAGCGTCTTAGAGTGTGTGACGCGTCGGCCACCCAGCCGGCCACCGAGATGGCGGGCATCGAGGGACGAGGTCTGTCGTGTCTGCGCCCGATCGCCGTGCAAGCATCGTGTTCCGGGACGCCCGGCGTGCCCTGGAGGAAGCCGTCGCGGACGGGCGCGGTCATTCCCTCGGGCTCGAAACACTCGCGCCGCACGAGTCCTGGGACGTGCTGGTCGCCGAAGGGTACGGGCGGGCGCTGCTGACCGGCGCCCTCGCCGGAGCACTCGCCGGGCTGCTGCGGCACGGCGTGAGCGTCGCCGACGTGCTGAGCTGTCCTGCTGTCCCTCTCGGGGTCGAACTCGGGCCGACCTCCCTTCGACTCGTCAGGGGATGGCTCGCGGACGGCGTGGCCGAGATGGATGATGCCGTCGTATCACGGACGATGGTGGCCGGCGTGGCCGATGATCTCATCGGTGCCTCCGACGCGGCCCTGGCCGTCGGCGATGCGCACCGGGTGGCCGTGCTGGTCTTCGGGATCGCGGCGGTCGGCACGCACACAGTCTGGCGCGCGGTGTGATCCGGGCGGTCAGCGCTGCCGAGCGAAGGTGTCGGGGGCGGAGGCTCCGACCCGACCGCGAATGAAGATCATCAGCACGAGGCCGGCGACGATCACGACGATGTTGCCGAGTCCCGCGATGGCTGTCAGCCCACCCTCGGCGGGGTGCAGCGTCTGCAAGAAGATGCTCGGGTCGGTGCTGGCGTGCAGGAGGATCGGGGCGACGATGGTCCGGGTGACGCGGAGCGCGAGGTACATGCAGATGCCGAAAGCGAAGGTGTACACGAGCTGGAAGAGGGTCGGGAACAGGTCCTGTCCGGTCAGCAGGTTGCCCGAGTGCAGCCCGGCGAAGATCGCCGCAGAGATCACCGCGACGACGAGCTCGCGCGCCCCCGCGTCGCGCATCATCTTCACGACGAGGCCGCGGGTGAGAACCTCTTCCGCGAAGCCGATGGCGAGTCCCGCGAGCAGCCAGGTCGCGACAACATCAAATCCGACGCTGCCGTAGTCGATCGTGAGGAAGCGGAGGACGTTGAACAGCAGGACCGCGACGATCGCGATCCACATCCATCCCGCTCCCCGGATCGGCTGGCGCCCGAACACGGGGCGCCACCACCCGACCGAGGCGATGAACCCGATGAGCAGGAGACCCCCGACGAGGATCGGAAGGACGTCGTAGACGAGGACGCCGGTTGCGCTGGCCGGGTCGTCGACCTGCGCGGCCAGCGGGAGGAAGGCGAGCGAGAACAGCTGATAGAGGCCGTAGTACACCGCCGCGAGCAGGAGGGCGCGCCACCAGCCTCCGCGATCCCAGAAGCGCTGCCAGGCGGAACGGTGCGGTGCGGCGTCGATCACGGGTGCTCCTCGAAGGGGGATGGCGGGCACCTCCAGTGTGACGGCTCCGCCCGCGCGGCGCGGGCGCCGGGCGGCGACACGCCGTGTCAACCCCCTCGGCCCCGGCAGCCCGCCCGCCCAGACTGGCCGTCCGGATCCCAACGTCAGGAGGCGCCATGTCCGACACGTCGAACAGCCAGGACAACCAGGAGGAGATCGAGGCCATCGGCGTCGACCCCGACTTCGTCACCACCGATCACGACCCCGAGCCCGACGAGCTTCCGGCGACGGGCGGCGGGGAGGACGACGACGACGTCGACGTCGCCGACCTCCCCTAGCGCGGGCTACCCGCCTGTGGGCGCCGAGCCGGTCTCTCCCGGCTCGGCGTCCGTGCGTGCGGCATGGACCCGCCCGGCCGTGCGGAGCTCCGCCTCCAGGCGTTCGGCCTCCTCGCCGCTGATCGCCTCACCGCGGGCCACGAGACCGGCCTGATCCGACAGCGGGATCTGCTTGAGGAACAGCGACAGGATGAGCGCGAGCGCGATGAACGGCACGAGGTACCAGAACACCGGGGCGAGCGCGTCCGCGTACGCCGTGACGATGCCGTCGCGCACCTCGTCCGGCAGACTGTTCAGTGTGGCGGGGTCGATCGTTGACGCGGCCTGGGACGCGGCCTCGGGGGATGCCCCGGCGCCGGCGAACACACCGAGGAGGTTCTCCGTCAGCCGCGTGGTGAAGATCGTGCCGAACACCGCGGTCCCCAGCGAGGCGCCGACCTCGCGGAAGTAGTTGTTCGTGCTCGTGGCGGTGCCGATCTCGCCTGCCGGGACGGCGTTCTGCACGACGAGCACGACGACCTGCATGATGAGGCCGAGCCCGGCGCCGAAGACGAACAGGAACGCGCAGATCAGCCAGATCGGCGTCTCCGCCGACAGGGTGGTCATAGCGACCATCGCGATGCCGGTGATGATGGTGCCGAGGATCGGGTAGATCTTGTACTTCCCGGTCTTCGAGATCGCGATGCCGGAGAAGATCGAGGTCCCCATGAGGCCCACCATCATCGGGATCATCAGCAGCCCCGACGCGGCGGCGGACGTTCCGGACGACATCTGCAGGAATGTCGGGACGAAGCCGATCGCCGCGAACATGCCGATGCCGAGGAAGAGGCCGATCGCGGTGGCGTTCACGAAGATCGGGTTGCGGAAGAGGCTGAGCGGGATGATCGGGTCCTGCACGCGCGACTCGGTGATGACGAACGCCGTCGCCGACACCACGAGGCCGGCGCCCCAGGCCCAGGTCGCCAGGGAATCCCAGCCGAACGCGGCGTCGCCGCCGAAGTCGGTGAAGAAGATGAGGCACGTCGTGGCGACGGAGGCATCATGACCGCCGCGACTCTGCACCTCGTCAGCCCCACGCGGACGGAGCGCGGCCTGCTGCGCCTCGCCGACCGGGTCACCGCCATGATCGAGCACCGGATCGAGCGTCGCGCACAGCGGCGGACCCTCGCCCTCGACCTCCTCCGCGAACAGCAGGCCCGCCGCCACGACCCGCACGCCGTGGATCATCTCCTCGCGCAGCTCGGAGCCCCGCGCCGCTGACCCGAGACCCCGGGTACGCGTCGAGACCCCCTCCTTCCCGCGCGGGAAGGAGGGGGTCTCGACGATGAAGCGGGGTCTCGGAATCAGAAGGGGCGGGCGATGACCTCGCCGGAGGGGGTCTGGAGGACCTCCCAGCCGGCGTCGAGCTCGGCGATCGCGCGGCCCTCGAGCCAGGTGAGGGTCCAGTGGCCGGTGAGGCCCTGGGACTCGACCTCGGCGATCGCGGGACGCAGCGCCTCGGGAACCGACGCGGGCGGCTGAGCACCCGTGGCCCACCGCGTGCCGAGCTGCATCAGGAGGCCTCGACCGGGGCGAGCTCGATCGCGGTGACCGCGAACTCCTCCGCCTCGGTGATCTCGAGCTCGGCGATGCGGCCGACCGCGCGGAGGTCGTCCGCTGCGGCGCGCAGGGCCTCGACCTTCGCGGCGGGAGCGGCGATGGCGGCACGGGAGACCGGGGTCTTCTGCGATGCCTTCGCCTCGGTCTTCGCGCGCCGGATGCCGATGAGCGCCTCGCTCGCGGCGGCCAGCACGGCCGGGTCGCCCTCGATGCCGAGCTTCTCGGGCCACGCAGCCGTATGCACGGAGCCCTCCTCGAACCAGGACCACGCCTCCTCCGTGGCGAAGGAGAGCACCGGGGCGAGCAGCCGGAGCAGCGTGGACAGCGCCAGACGCAGCGCGAGGGCGGCCGAGGCCTGGCCCACGTCGTTCTGGTTGTAGGCGCGCTCCTTCACGAGCTCCAGGTAGTCGTCGCAGAAGGTCCAGAAGAACGCCTCGGTCAGCTCCAGCGCCCGCGCCGCGTCATACCGGTCGAAGGCCGCGGTCGCCTCGGCCACCACGCCGTTGAGTGCCGTGAGCATCGAGGCGTCGAGCGCGTGCGTCACCTGAGCGCCCTCGGGCACGGGGAACGACAGCACGAACTTGGCGGCGTTGAGCACCTTGATCGCGAGACGCCGGCCGATCTTCACCTGGGTCGGGTTCTGCGGGTCGAAGGCCGCGTCCATGCCGAGGCGGCTCGACGCCGCCCAGTACCGCACCGCGTCCGAGCCGTGGGCGTCGAGCACGTCGGCCGGGGTGACCACGTTGCCCTTCGACTTCGACATCTTCTTGCGGTCGGGGTCGACGATGAAGCCCGAGATGGCGGCGTTCTTCCACGGGGCGCGGCCGTCTTCGAGCGTGGAGCGCAGCATGGTCGAGAAGAGCCAGGTGCGGATGATGTCCTGTCCCTGCGGGCGCAGGTCGAACGGAGCGGTGAGCTGCCACAGCTCCTCGTCGCGCTGCCAGCCGCCCGCGAGCTGCGGGGTCAGCGACGAGGTCGCCCACGTGTCGAGGATGTCGGCCTCGGCGTCGAACCCGCCCGGCACGCCGCGCTGGGCCTCGGTGTAGCCGGCCGGCACATCCGTGGTCGGGTCGATGGGCAGCGCGGCCGCATCCGGGGTGAGCACCCGGTCGTAGTCGCGCTCCCCGTTCTCGTCCAGCGCATACCAGAGCGGGATCGGCACGCCGAAGAACCGCTGCCGGGACACGAGCCAGTCGCCCGTGAGGCCGCCGACCCAGTTCTCGTAGCGGACCCGCATGAAGTCGGGGTGCCACGCCAGCTCGGTACCGTGCGCGAGGAGCTGATCGCGCAGCTCCCCGTCGCGGGCGCCGTTGCGGATGTACCACTGCCGGGTCGAGACGATCTCGAGCGGGCGGTCGCCCTTCTCGAAGAACTTCACGGCGTGCTGGAAGGGCTTGCCGACGGCGGTCATGTCGCCGGTCTCCTGCAGCTTCTCCACGATCGCCTTGCGGGCGCTGAAGACGGTCTTGCCCGCCACGTTCTCCGCGTACCAGGCGCGTGCGCCGGCGTCGGTCACGATCGACGGGGCTTCGGCCAGGAAGCGGCCGTCGAGACCGATCGTCGTCATGTTCGGCAGGGACTCGCCGGCGGCGGTGCGCAGCTCTCGCCACCAGATGATGTCGGTCACGTCGCCGAAGGTGCAGACCATGGCCGCGCCTGTGCCCTTGTCGGGCTGGGCGAGGTGGTGGCCGTGGATCTCGATCTCGGCGCCGAAGTAGGGCGTGCGGACCTTGGTGCCGATGAGGTGCTTGTGCGGTCCCTCGGGGTGGGTCACGATCGCGATGCACGCGGGGAGGAGCTCCGGGCGCGTGGTGTCGATCGCGATGGAGCCGGAGCCGTCCGCGAAGGGGAACTCGATCGTGTGGTACGCGGCCTGCTGGTCGCGGTCCTCGAGCTCGGCCTGCGCGATCGCGGAACGGAAGTCGATGTCCCACAGCGTCGGCGCGAGGGCCTGGTACGCCTCGCCGCGCTCGATGTTGCGGAGGAAGGCGAGCTGGCTCTGCCGGATCGTGTCGTCGGAGATGGTGCGGTAGGTCTGCGTCCAGTCCACGCTCAGCCCGAGCTGACGGAACAGCGCCTCGAACTGCTTCTCGTCCTCGATCGTGAGGCGCTCGCACAGCTCGATGAAGTTGCGGCGGCTGATCGGCTGCTGGTCGGCGGCCCGGCTCGACTTGTTGTCGCCGCCCTCGAACGGCGGGGTGAAGTCGGCGTCGTAGGGGAGCGAGGGGTCGCAGCGCACGCCGTAGTAGTTCTGCACGCGGCGCTCGGTGGGCAGGCCGTTGTCGTCCCAGCCCATCGGGTAGAACACGGTCTTGCCGCGCATGCGCTCATACCGAGCCTTGACGTCGGTGTGCGTGTAGGAGAACACGTGACCGATGTGGAGGCTGCCCGAGGCGGTGGGCGGCGGGGTGTCGATCGAGTAGACGCCCTCACGACCGAGCTCGGCGGCGCGCAGACGGTCGAACAGGTATGTGCCCTGCTCCGCCCAGGCGGCGTCCCACTTCGCTTCGAGACCTTCGAGTGCGGGCTTGTCGGGAATGGCGGACATGGAGGTCTCCTCGAGCGATGTATGCGGCACTGTGTGAGCGTGCCTGAGTGTGGGTGGTGCCGCCCAGTCTATCGAGCGCACGGGCGGGGCGCTCGACCCGGCGGAGCCTCCGGCGCGGCGCTGCGGTCGGTCCCTCCGACGCTGGAAGGATCGGAGCATGACACCGCCGTCGTCCTCGTCCTCCCGTCCCCGTCTCGCCGACCTCGGTGTGCCGTCCGGAGCCTTCCCGCGCGGCGCGGAGAATGCGATCACCGACGTCCCCGGTGTGCGGGTGGGGCATGCCACGCTGCACGGCGACGGTCTGCACACGGGAGTGACGGCGATCGTCCCCGACGCCCTCACCGCCGAGCGTCGGAGCCTTCCCGCGAACCTCTCCGTGGGCAACGGCTACGGCAAGCTCGTCGGCGCCACACAGCTCCGGGAGCTCGGGGCGCTGGAGACGCCGATCCTGCTGACCTCGACGCTGTCCGTGTTCCGCGTCGCGGACGCGCTGCTCGGGCATCTGCTGGCGACGCCGGCGCACGCACGGACGACCACGCTGAACCCGGTGGTGGGCGAGACGAACGACGGATTCCTCTCCGACATCCGTCGCCGAGCCGTGGGGGAGGAGCAGGTGGCGGCGGCCCTGGCCGCGGCCGCTCCGGGAGCGGTCGCCGAGGGAGGTGTGGGCGCCGGTGCCGGGACCGTCGCCCTCGGGTACAAGGGCGGCATCGGCACGGCATCGCGGCTGGTCGAGGTCGCGGGGCGGTCGGCCACGGTCGGCGTCCTCGTGCAGACGAACTTCAGCGGCACGCTGCGGATCGCCGGCGTCCCGCTGCCCGCGGAGGAGCTCCTCGCCGATGCTCCGGCACAGCCCGTCGGCAATTCCTGCATGATCGTCGTCGCGACGGACGCCCCCGTCGACGGGCGGCAGCTCGGCCGCGTGGCCAACCGGGCCGTGTTCGCGATGCGCGGTGTCGGCGCCGACTATGCGCAGGGCAGCGGCGACTACGCGATCGCCTTCTCGGTGCACGACCCGGCGGACGGCGGTACGGCGGCGGACGACGAGCTCTCGCCGCTCTTCGCCGCGACGATGGACGCGGTCGAGGAGGCCCTGGTCAACTCGGTGCTCGCCGCGGAGACCACCGTGGGCCCCGAGGGGCGGACGGCGCACGCGGTGCCGATCGACCGGGTGCGGGAACGCCTGGCTCGCGCCGGGGTCGTCTGAGCCGCGGCGGTCTCAGTCGGCGAGCGCGGCGTGGATGCCCTCGCCGATGCGGCGCATGGCGGCCAGCACCGGTCCGCGTCCGTCGGCGCCCCGGTCCCAGCTCGCCAGGACGGCGTACGCGATCCGGCGGGTGGGGGACATGACGATCCCGGTGTCGGCGCGGACGCGGGAGATCGTGCCGGTCTTGTTCAGCAGCCACACGCCGCGATCGAAGCCCCAGTGCGCGAGCGGGTCGAGGTCGAAGGCCGACGCGACCATCGACAGGTCCATGCCCGCGCCCAGCCAGCGGCGCAGCGTGTCGGCCGAGGCGGGGGAGAGATCGGTCCCATCGGCCAGGCGCGACATGAAGAGCACGAGCTCCGCGGCGTTCGCGTGCGACAGCGTCTTCGGGGCACCGGGCGGGATCGGCCACCGCACGATGTCGTCGAGGGCCGAGGCGGTGTAGCCGAGCGCGCGCGTGTGCTCCTGCACGGTCGGGATGCCGATGACGCGGCCTAGCGTGTTGGTCGCGGCGTTGTCGCTCACGGCCCCGATGAGCGCGGCCACGTCGTACAGCGACAGCTCGGACGCCTGCAGCAGGTACCAGAGGCCGGAGTCCTCGATCGCCTCGACCGGCCGTCGGGTCACGCGCTCGTCGAGAGTCCGCGTGCCAGCGTCGACCTCGGCGAGGAGGCGGTGCAGGAGGAAGATCTTGCCGACGCTCGCCGTGTCCTGCACCGTCTCCGGGTCATGGCGCAGCAGCACCTCGCCGGAGTCGATGTCCTGGACGAGGATCGACCACACCGTGCCGTTCTCGTCGGGGAGCTCCACGTCGATCGCGCTCATGCGTCCTCCTCGTCTCGTGCGCGTCCGGTGACGTGCGCGCGGATGAGCTCGCCGACCGCGCGCATGCCGTCGAGCACGGGCGCGCGGAGATCGGCCGCGGAGTCCTTCCAGTTCGCCGCGACCGCATACGCGACGGCGGCCCTCGGGCCCCGCAGCAGCCCGACGTCGACGCGGGCGAAGCTCACGCTGCCGGTCTTGTGACGCAGCACCATGCCCTGATACTCGGCCTCGACGTGGGCGAGGGGGTCGAGGAGGAAGGCGTCGGCGGTCATCGACGTGTCGGTGTCGGCGGCGAGCCAGTCCAGCACCCGGGCGCTCACCGCGGGGGAGAACGCCTCGCCCGCCCCGAGTCGGCGCATCACGTCGGACAGCTCGGCCGCGGTGCCGAACGACGGCGTCCAGGGCAGGTCGGGGGTGCGCTCGTTGCGGATGTAGTCGTGCAGGGCGGTGTCGCGGTATCCGAGTGCCGGAGCGACGGCCCGCACCTCCTCCAGACCGCAGAGGTGGATCAGGGCGTTCGTGGCGAGGTTGTCGCTCACCGCCCCGACGAGGAGCGCCGCGTCGTGGACCGTGATGCGCTGATCGTGCATGCGGTACAGCAGCCCGGAGTCCTCGACGCGGTGCTCGTCCGGGATCTCGATCCGGTCGTCCTCGGCGAGCGCGCCCGCCTCCAGCCGTCGAGCGACCTCGAGGAGCAGGAAGATCTTGCCGATGCTCGCGGTCTCGCACTGCGTGTGCGGCTCGTGCTCGGCCAGGGTCTCCCCGGTGCCGGCGTCGACGAGCCGGATCGACCAGGTGACGCGGGGATCGAGGGGCGGAAGGGCGATCATGGCCGTCCCACCGTGAGGCGGGGTTCGTCGCCGGTCGCGTCCAGCACCCCGTCGACACCGAGCGGGATGGTCAGGGCGTGCGGGTCGTGGCCGAAGCCCTGCTCCCACAGCACGGGGACCCCGGCGTCCTGGAACTCGTCCCGCATGAGCGCGTGGACGAGGTCGAGGTCGCCGCACTCGTGCCAGGAGCCGAGCACGATGCCCGTCGCCTGGGCGAGACGGCCCGCGCGCCGGAGCTGCGTGACGAAGCTGTCCAGGCGGTACGGCTCCTCGGTGATGTCCTCCAGGAACAGGATGCCGGGGGAGGGGACGTCCGCCTCCGGGGCGCCGAGTCCGGCGGCGAGCAGGCTGAGGTTGCCGCCCGTGAAGCGCCCTTCGGCGCGGCCCGGCGTCATGATCTCGGTCTTCGGGCCGATGAGCTCCCGCCCGCGCCAGGGTTCGAAGAGCCACCGCTGCACGTCGTCGCGCACCTGCTCCGAATCGCGGAAGACGTTGTTCCCCGCCATCGGGCAGAAGAGCGTCGCGACGTCGAGGTGCGCGCGCCACGTCTCGTGCAGGGCGGTCACGTCGGACGAGCCCGTGAGGAGCTTCGGCCGCCCGTCCCGGCGCAGCGCCCCGCGGCGCATGTCGGCCCAGTCGATGCCGTCGAGGAGGCGCAGGGCGCCGTAGCCGCCGCGGGCCGTGACGACGGCGTCCACGTCCGGATCGAGCCAGGCGTCGACGAGGTCGGCGCGGCGGAGGTCGTCCGGCCCCGCGAGGTACGACGCGCGCGGGTGGGGCGTGAGGACATGCTCACCCACCCGGACGTTCAGCCCCCAGGACTCGTAGTAGCCGACGGCGCGCTGCGTGTTCTCCTCGTTGCCGGGACCGGACGGCGAGACGATCGCCACCGTGTCGCCGGGCTGCAGGGGAGCCGTGTCGAGATACGGCGACACCGCCGCCTCCGTCAGGGTGCTCATGCCGTCTTCTCCTCGATGCGCGGCGCCGCGGACAGCAGGTGCCGGGTGTATTCGTGCTGCGGGTTCAGCAGCACCTCTTCGGTGGGTCCGTGCTCGACGATCTGTCCGTGGTACATCACCGCGACCGTGTGGGCGATGTTCCAGGCGAGACCGAGGTCGTGCGTGATGACGAGGGCGGAGAGCCCGAGGCGGCGGCGCAGCTCTAGCAGGAGCCCGAGGATCTCTCCGCGCACGGACGCGTCGAGCGAGGCGACAGGTTCGTCGGCGATGAGCAGCTGCGGCTGCACGGCGAGCGCACCGGCGATGACGACGCGCTGCCGCTGTCCGCCGCTGAGCTCCTGCGGGATGGCGCCGAAGTAGCGCTCCGGCGGGGTGAGCTCCGCGTCGGCGAGGCTCTGTGCCACGCGTTCGCGCTCGTCGCCGGGGAAGCGCTGCACGCGCAGCCCCTCGGCGACGGACTCGTAGACGCTGTGCTTGGGGTTCAGGGCGGCCCACGGATCCTGGAGCACGAGCTGCACCTGCGAGCGGAACCGCGCGAGGTCGCGCCCTTTCGACGGGATCGGTGCGCCGTCGAAGAGGATCTGCGACCCGGGGTCGGCGGGCTGCAGGCCCATGAGTGCGCGGGCGAGGGTCGACTTGCCGGAGCCGGACTGGCCGACGAGCGCGACGATCTCGCCCTTGCGCACCGAGAGGTCGACGTCGCGGACCGCATGCACGGGGCGCCCGCCGGAGCGGTAGGTGACGTTGACTCCGCGCGCCTCCAGCAGCACCTCGTCGCCGTGGGTGATCTCCGGCACCTCGTCCGCATCGCGGCCGTGCCGCGTCACCGGGGCCATCCGCGAGGCGGGGTCGCCGATCGTGGGGAAGGCGTCGGCGAGCTGTCGCGTGTACGCCTCCTGCGGGGTCGTGCAGACCGCGTAGCTCTCGCCGACCTCGACGAGCTCGCCGTCGCGCATGATGGCGATCCGGTCGCACGCCGTGGCGAGCACCGAGAGGTCGTGGCTGATCATGAGCATCGAGATGCCGCGCTCCGCCACCAGACGCGAGATCATGTCGAGGATCTGCTTCTGCACGATCACGTCGAGTGCGGTGGTCGGCTCGTCCGCGATGATGACCTCGGGATCGCAGGCGAGGGCCATCGCGATCATCACGCGCTGCTTCTGGCCGCCGGAGAGCTCGTGCGGGTACGACTCGCTCTTCTGCTGCGGCAAGTCGACGACGTCGAGCAGCTCCCGGACCCGTTCCTTGCGCGCCTTCTCGCCCTTCCATCGGTCGGAGGCGTGCAGCTCCAGCGCCTCCAGGAGCTGCCAGCCCACCGTGCGGACCGGGTTGAGCGAGTGCATCGCGCCCTGGAACACGATGGACGTCTGCGCCCAGCGCACGGCGCGCAGCTGCCCGAAGGACAACGTGGCGACGTCCTGGTCGCCGAGCAGCACGCGGCCGCTGAGCCGGGCGTTGCGCGGCAGGAGCCGCAGGACGCTCATGGCGAGAGTGGACTTGCCGGAACCGGACTCGCCGGCGATGCCGAGCGTCTGCCCGGCGGGGAGGGTGAGCGAGACGTTGCGCACGGCCGCCACCTCGTCCCGACCCGACCGCCCCGAGGTGCGGTACGTGATGGAGACGTCGTCGAAGATCAGGTCGGGCATCTCAGCGGCTCCTCAGCGTCGGGTTGGTGATGTTCTCGACGGCGCGGCCCATCAGGGTGAACGACAGCACGACGAGGACGATGGCGATGCCGGGCACGAGCACGTACCACCAGTAGCCGCTGGTCGCCGCGGAGACATCCATCGCGTTCTTCAGGATCGAGCCCCACGACTGCAGCGTCGTGTCGCCGAGGCCGAGGAACGCCAGGGTGGATTCGGAGATGATCGCCGAGCCGACCGTGAGGGTCGTGTTGGCGAGCACGAGCGGGAGCACCCCGGGGAGCAGGTGCTTCATGATGATGTGCCAGTGCCCGGCGCCGAGGGCCCGGGAGCGCTCGATGTAGTCGCGCGATTCGACGGACAGGGTCTGCGCGCGGACGACGCGGGCGGTGCCGGCCCAGGAGGTCAGGCCGATCGCGATGATGATCGTCCAGACGCCGCGGCTCAGCACCGACGACAGCACGATCGCGAGGATCAGCGACGGCAGCACCAGGAAGAAGTCGATGATGCGCATCATCAGCCCGCCGAAGAAGCCGGTGAAGTGGCCCGCCGAGAGACCGACGAGGGTGCCGATGATCATCGACATCGCCGTGGCGGCGAGGCCGACGAGCAGGGACACCCGGGCGCCCCACACCATGCGGACCCAGATCTCGCGCCCCTGATGGTCGGTGCCGAGGGGATGCTCCCAGGACGGCGGGGCGAAGCGCTGCACGTCGACGAGCTTCGTGACGTCGAGCATGCTGGCGGGGGCGATCACGGGAGCGAAGATCGCGATGAGCGCCACGATCACGAGGAAGACGAGGCCCACCATGCCCGCTCGGTGCTGGGCGAACTGCCGGCAGAAGTCGACGAAGGCGGTGCCGCGGCGGTGCCACGCCAGGGCGCGGGGCGAACGGATGGTCGGGGATGCCGTGGTCATGCGCGCCTCACCCTCGGGTCGAGCTGCCGGTAGATGAGGTCCGCGATGAGATTCATCGCGATGATGATCGTGGAGAACACCACGAACGTGCCCTGCAGGAGCGGGAGGTCGGGGCCGGAGATGGCCTCGAAGGTGAGCTTCCCGAGCCCGGGCCAGGAGAACACCGTCTCCACCGTTACGGCCCCGGCGATGAGACCGCCGATGTGCATGAAGACGAGGGTGACGGTCGGCAGCAGGGCGTTGGGGACGGCGTGCCGACGGCGGACGAGGTCCTCCCGGAGGCCCTTGGCCCGCGCGGTGGTGAGGTAGTCGGCGCCCATCTCCTCGAGGAGCGAGCTGCGCATCACCATGAGGTACTGCGCGTACACGACCGCGACCATCGTGATCACCGGGAGCACCATGTGCGAGATCACGTCCAGGACCGCACCGACCGGATCGGTGGGCGGGTTGGGGGAGACCATGCCTCCGGTCGGGAACCAGTGCAGCGTGCCTCCGAAGACCATCAGGAGCAGCAGGGCCAGCCAGAAGGTCGGCACCGACCAGAACACGAGCGACGTGCCGGAGACGATGCGGTCGAAGGTGGAGCCGTGCTTCCAGGCCGCCTTCTGTCCGAGCCAGAGGCCGAGGGCGATCGCGATGATCGCCGCCGTGCCGGTGAGGAGGATCGTGTTCCAGAAGTACTGGCCGATGAGGTCGGACACCGACGTGCGGTAGACGTAGCTCGTGCCGAAGTTCAGGGTGAAGACGTTGCCGAGGTAGTCGATGAACTGCTGCCACAGGGGCTTGTTCAGACCGAGCTGCTCGCGCAGCTGGTCGGCCTGCTCGGCGCTCATCCCGCGCTCGCGGGCGATCGAGGCCACCGGATCGCCCGGCAGGATCTTGAAGGCGAAGAATCCGAGGAGGATCACCATCGCCAGGCTGATGGCCGCGCCGCCGAGCTTGACCAGGAAGTAGCGGAGGGCGCCGACGCCCTTCGGCTGCTCCTCGGCCGCGGCGCTCGTCGCGATGGCGGAGGTGGACGGGGGTACCGCGTTGGACATGGGGGTCTCCTTACAGCCGACCGGGAGACGCCGCGGGGGCGGAGGCCCGCCACCCGCGGCGTCTCTCCGGACTCATTCGACGTCGGCGATGTTGCGGCGACGGATCAGGAAGAAGATGAGCCCTCCGATGATGACCACCCCCACGACGATGCCTCCGATGAGGAGTCCGGTGTTCGTGCCGGTGCCGCCGGCGGTCGCGCCCTCGACGGGCTCGACGGTGAGGTAGCCCCAGTAGCCGGCCTGGTTGGCGATGATGCCGCCGTCCTTCGGCTGCAGCGTGAAGCCCGTGAAGCGGTCGGAGCGGTAGGCCTCCAGCGAGTTGGCGTACCAGGTGGCGACCTGCGCGGTGTCGGTGTAGTTCAGCGCGAGCATGTCGTGCACGATCTCCCGACGCTTCTCGGCGTCGATCTCGGAGCGCTGCGCGGCGTACATCTCGTCGAACTCCGGGTTGCAGTACCCGTCCTGCGTGGTGCCGCCGGTGCCGTCGGTCGCGGTCGGCAGGTTCATGCAGGTGTTGATGCCCAGCTGGTAGTCCGGGTCGGGGTTGACCGACCAGCCGCTGAAGTACAGGTCGTAGTCGCCGGAGGTGGCCTTCGCGCTGATCGTGTCGGAGTCGGTGGACTCGACCGTGATCTCGATGCCGATGTCCTTCATCCACGGGACGAAGAAGTCGGAGATTGACTGCTCGTTCGCGTCGTCCGCGTCCGTCAGCAGGCGCAGGCTCAGGCGCTGGCCGTCCTTCTCGCGGATGCCGTCGGCGCCGGGGACCCAGCCCGCCTCGTCGAGCTTCGCCTGCGCGGCCTCGGGGTCGAAGCCCACGATCACGTCGTCGTCGTCGGAGAGGTGCCACTTCGGGAAGGACGCCGGGATGAAGCTCGTCGCGAGCGTGCCCTCGCCGTCCAGGACCTTGTCGAGGAGGGTGGCCGTGTCGGTGCCGAGACGGATGGCCTGGCGCACCTCGAGCTCCTTCAGCGCGGCGTTGCCGGTGCCGTAGGGCACGTTGTCGCGGGTCTGCTGACCGACGTTGATGCTGATCGAGTGGTAGCGGCGGCCCTCACCGGAGTGCGTGGTGATGCCGTCGACGCCCTCGAGTGCCGAGAACTGGGTGGGGGTGAGGCCGGTGACGAGGTCGACGTCGCCCGCCTTGAGCGCCTGCACCTGGGCGTCCGAGTTCGTGTAGTACACGTACTGGATCGCGTCGATCTTGGGGGCGCCGCGCCAGAAGTTCTCGTTCGCCTTCAGCACGATGGACTGGTTGGCCGAGTAGCTGTCGAGGACGAACGGGCCGGAGCCGACCACGTCGGCGTCGTTGGTGAAGGTCGTCGGGTCGTCGACCTCCTCCCAGATGTGCTTCGGGACGATCGGGATCTCCGAGCCGGGGTTCGGGGCCTGCGGGGTCTTCAGGGTGATCACGACGGTCTTGTCGTCCGGGGTCTCGACGGTGTCGAAGTTGGAGACGAGGTTGCCGTTGGCGGTACCGAGCGCGGGCACCGTCATCATCTGGTCGTACGTGTACTTCACATCGGCGGAGGTGATGGGCTCGCCGTCCGACCAGACGAGATCGTCCTGGAGGGTGAAGGTCCACGTCTGGCCGCCGTCGGTCGCCTCCCAGCTGTCGGCGAGGCCCTTCGTGGGGGAGCCGTCCTCGGCGTCGTTCTGCACGAGCGACTCGTAGACGTACCGGATGATGTTCGTCGGCGTCAGGTAGATCGAGATGAACGGGTTGAACGTGTCCACGAATCCGGAGGTGGCGATCCGGAGCGTCGTGTCGGAGGCCGGGGATTCGGTGGCGGCGCTGACGGACTGCGCCTGAGCGGCACCGACCGGAGCGGCGAGGAGGAGCGCGGAGGCGATCGCGGCGGCGGTCAGACTTCGCACGGTTCTGGAGCGGGGGGCAAGACGCATGGAAGGTCCCTTCGGGCGCCGCCCGGATCCACAGTGAAGCCGGGTCGGTGCTGACCATGCAAGCGGAAGACGGCCCCGCGGTCAAGACATTCGATGCGTATCGCGGAAGAAAAATCGCGCAGATCGGAAAGATCGCCGGCCGTCGAGCGGGTGTAACACGGCGGAAACACGCGGATGCCAGGATGCGCGCATCGGAACGACGGGAGCGAAGGATGACTCCTCGACGCGGATATCCGGAACGTATCTCGGGACGGTTCGGGTCGGGCACGGGAACCGGAATCGTATCGTCACTCCGCCGGGACGGTGAGCACGGCACGCAGGAGCGCGATGCGTTCGTGCAGGGAGGAGCGCAGGAAGTGCTCGTCCAGCGCATGCGCTCCGCCACCCCGGGGGCCGAAGCCGTCGACGGTCGGCAGGCCCTTTCCGCCGAGGAGGTTCGTGTCGCCCGCGCCGGCCGCGGGGCGGCCGTCGACCTGCTGGCCGAGCGCAGCACCGGCCGCGGCGATCCGGGCGAGGAGGTCGGTGTCCTCCGCCGAGGCCTGCCAGGCGGGCCGGGCGCTCAGCACGGCGACCTCGAGGCGGGCGCCGGGGCGCACCGGCGCCAGCTCCTGGAGGGCGCTGAGGACGCGCTGCTCGCTGTCCGGGTCTTGGAAGCGGAGGCCGATCTCGGCGGCCGCGTGCGCCGGCACCACGTTGGTCCTCGCGCCGCCGTCGATGACGCCGACGTTGCACAGCACCGGACTCGGAAGCTCCGGGTCCGCCACGATCGTGCGGACCAGGAGGAGCTGGTCGACGAGCTCGTCGATCGCGGAGACGCCATGCTCGGGGTCGAGGGCGGCGTGGGCCGCGCGGCCGGTGACGGCGATGCGCACCCGGGCGCTGCCGCGGCGGCCGACCTTGAGGGCGCCGTCGGGATGCGGGGACTCGAATCCGATGGCGCAGGCCGCGCCCCTGGCCCGTTCCGCGAGCTGGGGGCCCGAGACGGGGGAGCCGATCTCCTCGTCCGCGACGAGCACGATCCGCACGGCGCGCCGCTGTGCGAGCGGCACGGACTGCAGGTGCCGCAGGGCCTCGAGCATCACCACGATGCCGGCCTTCATGTCGTAGGCACCGGGGCCGCGCACGACATCGCCGTCCTCGGTCCACGGCAGGTCGTCCGACAGCGTGCCCGCCGGCCAGACGGTGTCGGTGTGGCCGACGAGGAGGACCGGGTCTCCGGTACCGGGGACGTCGATGACGAGATCCGTCCCGAGCTCGTGCGGGATCCGCTGGACGCTGCCGCCGACGCCGGCGAACCAGGCGGACAGCAGGTCGGCGATGCGGGCGCTCGCCTCCGTGTCGCGGCTCGGCGTCTCGATCAGCACGAGTTCGCGCACGAGTGCGATGATGTCGTCGGAAGGATGGTCCCCGTCGCGCACTGCCGAGAGAGTCGTCACGGTTACGAACCGTATCTTGCCCCTTGATCGCCCCGCAACCCGCCGATAGCATCGCTCTCAGCAGCAGGACTCCTCGATCTTAGGAAACGTATCGTGCCTCATTCTTCGGTGGCCGCCGGTGTCACCCACGGTTGCCGCGAGCTCACCCGGTACACCGAGTTCCGTGAGGCCGCCGCGCTGTACGCCCGCGTCTTCGCGTACACGGAGAACGAGTACGCCCTCAACGCCAACCTGCTCACCGCCCTCGCGCGCAACGGCGGTTCCGCGGTCGGCGCCTTCGCCGACGACGGGGAGCTGATCGGGTTCGCGTACGGGTTCGCCGGCTGCGACACCACCGGCGCGTCCTTCCACTACTCGCAGGCGGCCGCCGTCGATGCCGCGCACCAGGGACGCGGCGTCGGCCAGGCGCTCAAGCTCGCGCAGCGTGCCGTGGCCCTGCGCTGGGGGCAGCGGACGATGCGGTGGACGTTCGATCCGCTGCTGTCACGCAACGCGCACTTCAATCTGAGCTCTCTCGGCGCCGTCGGCATCGCGTACGAGCGCGACTACTACGCCCGCCCCGACACCGACCGCCTGGTGGTCTCCTGGGACCTGGACGTCGCCGATCGTCCGACCCGCCGGTCCCTTCCCGTCCCTCCCGTGCTCGGCCCGGACGACTGGGGGCGGGCCGTGGCGGCGGACGGCGGCACCTGGATCGCGATCCCGACGCGACCCGGCGCCCTCGACGCCGAGGAGCGCGCGGTGCTGCGGCGGGATCTGGAGCGGACGATGACCGCGGCATTCCGCCGCGGAGACGTCCTCGTCGGGGCCACGCGCCTCGACGACGACACGGCGGTCTACCGCGCGACACCTCGAGAGGGCACGGCATGAACGACCACGATCACGACCAGGAGGATCGCGACCTCGTCTCTCCGCGAGACCGCTACGGCGAGCGCATCCGCACCAACCTCTCCGCCGAGAGCATCCAGGCGCGGATCATCGAGACCGAGCAGCGCACGCTCGCCCAGACTTTCGAGGAGCTCAGCCGCTCGGCCCAGGTGCCGCAGGCCGCGGCGCTGCTTCTCGGCGCCCGGCGACGGTACGTCGCCGGCGAGGGCAAGGCGGCGGCGTACGCACAGCTCCTCAACGCGGATCTCTCGGCGACGCTGTCGAACGTCTTCCTCGTCGACGGGCACGCGCTGCAGCCGCTCACCGTGCTCACCGACGTCCGGGCCAGCGACGTGCTCATCGCGTTCTCCCTGCGGCGCTACCGGGAGGAGACCGTGCGGCTCGGGCGGCTCTTCCACGAGGCGGGCGGTCAGCTCGTCGTGATCACCGACAGCGAGGATGCCCCGCTCGCATCCATCGCGACCTCGCTCATCCGGGTGCGCACGGGATCGGCGTCGTACGCCGACTCGCCGACCCCGGTCGCGGCGGTGTGCCACCTGCTGAGCGCGCTCACCACGGCGAGCGCGAAGGGAGCGCGACGGCGGCTCGCCGAACGCGACCGGCTGGTGGCGCGCCTGGGTCTCTACGGCCCCGAGACCGCGCGGGCCCGCCCGGAGGAGGACGCGTGAGGGTCGTCCGCGTCCGGCTCTTCGCCCTGCGTCAGCCGCTGCGTCACAGCTTCGAGACGAGCTCGCACCGCAAGTCCGGCATCGAGCACGTGCTCGTCGAGGTCACCGATGCCGACGGCCAGACGGGGTGGGGGGAGATCGCGTCGCCGTCCGATCCGTTCTACGGAGCGGAGACCACGGTCACCGCGTGGGAGATCGCGACCCGCTACCTGGTGCCCGCGCTGCTCCGTGCCGAGGGGGAGGACCCGGCGGAGCTGGAGGCGTCATGGGCGCGAGTCCGCGGGCACGAGTTCGCGAAGGCCGGGTTCTCCGGCGCGGTGTGGGACCTGGCCTCCCGGAGGCGGGGGATCGCGCTCGCCGCGGCCCTCGGCGGGACGCGCGACGAGGTCGTCGCGGGGGTGTCGTTGGGCATCGAGCCGTCGATCGACGAGCTGCTGGCCCAGGTGGAGCTGCAGCGCGCCGCCGGCTACCCCCGCGTCAAGCTCAAGATCGCTCCGGGCTGGGATGTGGAGCCGGTGCGTGCGGTGCGCGGCGCCTACCCCGACCTCGACCTTCACGTGGACGCGAACGGCGCGTATGCCGATG
Organism: Microbacterium sp. ER1; assembly: GCF_023383675.1. Taxonomy (NCBI): domain Bacteria; kingdom Bacillati; phylum Actinomycetota; class Actinomycetes; order Micrococcales; family Microbacteriaceae; genus Microbacterium; species Microbacterium sp. ER1. The sequence continues at coordinate 10,702 of NZ_QCXO01000137.1, read as the reverse complement.
ACGAGCGGGCGGCCGCGGTGTTCGCACGCCTGGACCGCGAGGCGCTCACCATGATCGAGCAGCCCTTCGCGCCGCGGGATCTCGTGGCCCACGCTGATCTGCAGGCGCGGCTCGACACGGACGTGTGCCTGGACGAGTCGGTCGTCGACCTCGGCGACCTGCGGACCATGATCCGGCTGGGGGCGGGGCGGGTCCTCAACATCAAGGTGTCGCGGATGGGCGGGCTCACCGTCGCCCGCGCGGCGCACGACGTGGCGCGGGACGCGGGCATCCCCGTGTGGTGCGGCGGGATGCACGAGTTCGGCGTCGGGCGGGCTGCGAACGTCGCGCTGTCCTCGCTCCCCGGTTTCCTGCTGCCGTCGGATGTGTCGGGATCGGACAAGTACTACGAGTCGGACATCATCGCACCTCCGGTGACCGCCGTCGCCGGTCGCGTCACGGTCCCCACCGGACCGGGGATCGGACACGAGGTGCTCGCCGAGCGCATCGCCCGTGACGCGTCCCGCGTCTTCGACTCCTCTGCGGCCGAGGCCCCTGAGGCCGTCCTGACCGCGGGCTGACCGGCCCCCGAACCCTGCGAGAGCGGAATCCCATGCGCGCACTGCTGCTGTACCGGCTCGATCTCGCCGCCGAGGCGGCGGAGGACGGGATCCATGCCGTCGATCCGCGGGAGCCGATCATCCGGGCGACCGACCTCGGCGTCACCCGCGGCGACGGCGTGTTCGAGACCGCCGTGGTGCGCGGAGGAAGGCCGCAGGCCCTGGAGGCGCATCTCGTGCGGATGGAGCGTTCGGCGCAGCTCCTGGGGCTGCCCGCGCCAGGCCGCGAGCTGTGGGCGCGGGCGGTGCGCCGCGCGGCCGCCGAGGTCTCCCGCCCCGGAGTGCTCCGCGACGGGGAGATCGCCTCGATCAAGTTCGCGATGACCCGCGGGGACGAGATCGACCCGGCCGGACCGACGGGGTGGGTGCTCGGCTTCGCGGGAGAGGACCCGGAGGCCGTCCGCGCGCAGGGCGTCTCCGCGGTGGTGCTCGACCGCGGGTACCGACACGACGTCATGGAGACGGCGCCCTGGCTGCTGCAGGGAGCGAAGTCCCTCGCCTACGCCGTGAACCAGGCGGCCCTGCGGGAGGCACGGAGCCGGGGTGCGGACGATGTCGTCTTCGTCAGCGCCGACGGGTTCGTCCTCGAAGGGCCGCGGTCGACGCTGATCGCGCGGCTCGACGGGGCGCTGGTCACGCCACCGCCCGAGTACGGGGTGCTCCCGGGGACGACCCAGGCCGACGTCTTCGCGGGACTCGCCGAGGTGCCCTCCCGCGTCGGTCCGATGATGCGGGACGATCTGGAGCGGGCGGACGCCCTCTGGCTCTGCTCCAGCACCCGGGGTGCGGTGCCCGTGCGCGAGCTGGACGGCGTCGCGCACGCCGTGGACCCGGTGCTCACCGCGCGGATGAACGCGGTGCTGGATGGACGAGAGGACTGAGATGGTCGACGCGGACCTGCCGATCGATCGGGTGATCGACGGCCACAACGACCTCGCCTGGGCGAGCAGGACGCTGCTCGGCTACCGGGTCGCGGAGCTCTCCGGCCCGGTGGCGGCCACGCAGACGGATCTGCCGCGACTGACCGCGGGCGGGGTCGCCGGCCAGTTCTGGTCGGTCTGGGTCGATCCCGTGCTGGAAGGGGCGGAGCAGGTGGTGGCCACGCTCGAGCAGATCGACTTCGTGCACCGCCTCGTCGACGCCCACCCGCAGCGCTTCGCGATCGCTCGGACGGCAGCCGACGCGCGTGCGGCGATGGCGGAGGGGAGGATCGCCTCGCTCATCGGCATCGAGGGCGGCGACCAGCTCGGCGGATCGCTGGCCGTGCTGCGGCAGTTCGCGCGTCTCGGCGCGCGGTATCTCACCCTCACCTGGTCGCGGACGATCGCCTGGGCGGACTCCGCGACCGACGAGGCGCGCCACGGCGGTCTGACGGACTTCGGACGCGAGGTGGTGCGCGAGATGAACCGCATCGGTGTGCTCGTCGACCTCTCGCACGTCGCTCCGACGACCATGCGGCATGCCCTGGAGATCACGACCCGCCCGGTGATGGTCAGCCACTCCGGCGCCTTCGCCCTGTGCGACCATCCTCGCAACGTGCCGGACGACGTGCTCGCCGCGATCGGCGCGCAGGGCGGCGTCGTGATGGTGCCGTTCGTCCCCACGTTCGTCTCGCAGGCCCGCCGCGACTGGTGGGAAGCCGGGGGAGAGGGAGAGGCCCCCCGCGTCGGCGTCGCGGACGTCGCCGATCACCTGGATCACGTGCGTCGCGTGGCCGGCGCGCAGGCGGTCGGGATCGGTGCCGACTACGACGGCTCCGATGCGATGCCGGACGGTCTCGGCGACGTCTCGGGGTACCCGGCGCTGTTCGCCGAGCTGCGGCATCGCGGCTGGTCGGAGGACGACCTCCGGGCGGCGGCGCACGAGAACGTCCTCCGCGTGCTGGAGGCGTCGGACCCCGACCACGAGGCCTTCCTCGCCGGCCGCGCAGGAGAACCGGCCGCGGCCGCGCTCGTGCCGGCGGTCGACACGACGATCCGGGAGGGGGCGCTGTGAACCCGCGCGTCCTCGTGATCGTGAACTCCGCGAGTTCCGGCCCGCGCCGCCTCGGCACCTGGCTGCGGGAGAAGGCGATCGACGTCGACGAGGTCGTGGGAGCCGAGCAGCCGCTGCCCGCCTCCCTGGACGGCTACGCCGGACTCGTCATGCTGGGCGGCGGGCTCATGCCGGACGACGATGACCGCGCGCCGTGGCTCGCGGCAGAGCGGGCGCTCGCCGCGGAGGCCATCGACCGTGACCTCCCCACCCTCGGCATCTGCCTGGGCGGTCAGCTGCTCGCCCACGTGGCCGGGGGCGAGGTCGCCGAGAAGACCGGACCCATCGAACGCGGCGCGACCCCCATCCGCCCCACCGCGGCAGGACGAGCCGACGCCCTGTTCGCGGCCCTCGGCGATGAGGCTCCGATGATCGAGAACCATCAGGACATGATCACGCGGCTGCCACCCGCGGCGGTGCTGCTGGCGACGAGCGCCGCCGTCGAGAACCAGGCCTTCCGGTTGGGGGCGCGGGTGCGCGGCGTGCAGTTCCATCCCGAGGCCTCCGCGGCCGACCTCGCCCGTTGGGACGACGCGGCACTGCGGGGAGAGGGACGCTCGCTTCCCGCCCTCATCGCCGCCGCCGAGCGCGTGCACGACCACAACACCGCGGCCAGCCGCGCGCTCATCGAGGCCTTCGCCGACGAGGTGCGCGCCGGGGTCCCCGTATGACCGGGCAGCATGCGGATCTCCTCGTCACCGCCGAGTCCGCCGCGGAGGCACTCCGCCACGGCCTGGACGAGCGCGCGCGTCGTGCCGCTCCGGCCGCCATCGCCGCCGTGGGCGAACGGGGAAGCGTCCGCGCAGTGCTCACCCACGGTCATCCCCGCGCCGATGAGGCCCCGACGACGCGGGACACGGTCTTCCGCATCGCGTCGATGTCCAAGAGCTTCCTGGCCGCCACCGTGCTCTCCCTTCGAGACCGCGGGCTGCTCGACCTCCACGCGCCGATCCGCACCTATCTGCCGGAGGTCCGGCTGCGGCATCGGGGTGCGGACGTCGAGGTCACCGGCGACCTGCTGCTCTCCAACCGGTCCGGTCTGGGGGAGGACAACGCCTGGGTGGACCGGCATCTCGGCGCCTCCCGTGCGGAGATCGCCGCCGTGTTCGCAGGTGGGGTGCACCTCGCGGCCGCGCCGGGAACCGACTACCAGTACTCCAACCTCGGCCAGTCGCTGCTCGGCCGCGTCGTGGAAGCGGTGACGGACCGGGCCGTGGAGGACGTGATCCGGGAGACCCTGCTCGAGCCCCTCGGGCTGCGCCGGACGGCGCACGTGTCGGACGGCTACGCACCGGAGACGCTGGCCGGCGGGTTCCGGACGTTCGACGACGGCACCACGTTCCGCCCCGAGCCGTTCGTGGGGTCCGGCGCGCTCGGCTGCATCGGCAGCATGTTCAGCACCGTCGACGACATGGCGAGATGGATGTGGTTCCTCGGCTCGGCCTTCACCGACGACCCGCTGGCGCCCGCCGTGCTGGCTCCGGCGTCGCGACGGGAGCTGCAGCAGGCCCGCACCCCCATCCCGGTGCCGTCGGCGATGTTCGACGGGCGCGATCTCGCGGGGGCCGGCTACGGCTACGGCCTCTTCGTCGAGGACGACCGGCGGTTCGGGCGGATCGTGCAGCACTCCGGCGGTCTTCCCGGATTCTCGGCGCACATGCGCTGGCACGCGGCCAGCGGCATCGGCGTCGTCGCCTTCGGGAACTCCGACGAGTTCGGCGCCCGGCGGATCGCAGGCGCCGCGCTCCAGCAGCTGCTCGAACGGACGGACGCCCCCTCCGCGGTCCTGCACCCGTGGGCGGAGACGGTCGCCGCCGCGCAGGCTCTCGACGCCGCGATCCGCTCGGGACGGCCCGCCGCCACGTACCCGTTCCTCGCCGACCATGTGCTCGATGACATCCCGGCCGACGTCCGCGATGCCCGGCTGGAGGCACAGGTCCAGGAGATCGGCGGAATCCGCGAGGACCAGGACCCGTTCCCCGACCGTGTGGTGGCCGCGGCGACCGAGGCCGAGCTGCGCTGGCGGATCGTGGGGAACCGCGGCGACCTCCTCGTCGACATGCGGCTGGTCGGGCTTCCGGAGCCTCGGGTACAGGGGCTGGGCGCGGCGGTGGTCGCGCCGGGACAGACGCGTGTCGAGGGGGAAGGGGCCGGGGCCGCAGAGCGACACCGGATCATCCTGCCGTCGCCCTGATCCCGGGTCGGACACAGATCGACCGGGTCCAAAAAACCGCCCTAGGATGGAGACATCCCGACCCGTCCGTTCTGAGGAATCCCCATGCCCGCCACCCCTGTGCGTCGCCTCCTTCCCCTCGCTGCGCTCGCCGCCGCCACCGCCCTGGTGCTGACCGCGTGCGCGGGCCCGTCCACGGACAGCGACGGCGGTGAGCTCGTGTGGTCGATCGAGGGCGCGAACCTGTCCGCGGGGCACATGGACCCGCAGGTGAGCCAGCTCGACGTCTCCGGCATGGTGCAGCGCGCGGTGCTCGACTCCCTGGTGTTCCAGGAGGACGACGGCACGTTCAGCCCGTGGCTCGCGAAGAGCTGGGACGTCTCGCCGGACAGCACGGAGTACACCTTCACGCTGCGCGACGACGTGACCTTCACCGACGGCGAGCCGTTCGACGCGGAGGCCGTGAAGGCGAACTTCGACCGGATCGTCGACCCGGAGACCGCCTCGGCCCAGGCGGCGAGCATGCTCGGTGCGGACTTCTACGCCGGCACCGAGGTCGTCGACGACCACACGGTGAAGGTCTCGTTCACGCAGCCGTATGCGCCGTTCCTGCAGGCGGCCAGCACCCCGCAGCTCGGCTTCTACTCGCCGGCCGTGCTCGCCGAGTCGGCCGACAAGCTCAAGGCGGGCGGCCCCGACGTCACGGTCGGCACCGGACCCTTCGTGCTCACCGAGTACACCGCCGACCAGGAGATCGTCTACACGCGCAACGACGACTACGCCTGGGGTCCGCACGAGACGAAGGCGCCGGCGTTCGAGACGCTGCGCGTGCAGATCCAGCCGGAGGCGTCGGTGCGTACCGGAGTGATCGAGAGCGGCGAAGCCGACCTCGCCAGTAACATCCCGCCGAACCAGGTCGCCGGTCTGGACGACGCCGGCGTCACGGTCGACTCGGTGGAGTACCCCGGACTGCCCTACTCGCTCTACCTGAACGAGAAGTACGGCGTCTTCGCCGACGAGAAGGTGCGGCAGGCGTTCGCCCGCGGCATCGACGTCGACGCGGCGGTCGAGGAGATCTACTTCGGGCAGTTCCCGCGGGCGTGGAGCGTCCTCGGCAGCACGACCCCGGGCTATGACGCGTCGCTGGAGGACTCCTGGCCGTTCGATCAGGACGCCGCGAACGCCCTGCTCGACGAGGCCGGCTGGACGGAGCGCGACGCGGACGGCATCCGCATGAAGGACGGCGAGCGCCTGTCCGTGCGATGGATCGCCTGGACTCCGGTCCCCGACGACCGCGCGGCGCTGGCCAACGCGATCCAGTCGGATCTCAAGGCCATCGGCTTCGAGGTGCAGCGCGAGGAGCTGGAGCCCGGTGCCTACAACGCCCAGTACGAGCCGAAGACGTTCGACCTCACCGACTGGGGCTTCTCCGGCGTGGACGCCGACTTCCTCCGTGCGCACCTGCACACCGACGGCTTCCAGAACGCCTCGCAGGTGAGCGACCCGGAGATCGACGCGCTCCTGGAAGAGGCCGTCGCGTCGAGCGACCAGGACGCCCGCAACGAGCTCTACACGCAGCTGCAGGAGTGGAACGCGGAGTACACGGCCATCGTCCCGCTCTACAGCCCCTCGGCGATCACAGCGGTCGGCGAGCGCGTGCAGGGTCTGGACTACGACCTCTACGGGCGGCCGGTCTTCTACGATGTGAGCCTCGGCTGACATCCGGCGGCCGTCGTTTCGAGGGAGCGGGCGGAGTGATCGAACCGTGACGGCGGTGCTCGGCCGCGCCCTCGGGCTCGTCGCCTCGGTGGTCATCGTGCTGTGGGGCGCCGCGACGGTCGCGTTCCTGGCCTTCCGGGTGATCCCCGGCGACCCGGTCTCGGTGATGCTGGGGCCGCAGGCGCAGGTGAGCGAGGCGGTCAAGGACGGCATCCGCGCCGATCTCGGGCTCGACCGCCCGCCGCTGGAGCAGTACGTCGGCTTCATGGGGCAGCTCGCCCGGGGTGACCTCGGCGAGTCGTACCAGCTGCGGCTGCCGGTGACCGAGGTCATCGGACGGCAGCTGGGTGCGACGGTGCAGCTCTCGGCCCTGGCGCTGGGGATCGCCATCGTCCTCGCCCTCGCGGTCGCGGTCTTCGTGCGGGGCCGCGTCGGGCGCACCGTCGCCGCCGGCGTCGAGCTCGTGGTGCTCTCCTCGCCGGTGTTCTGGATCGGGCTGCTGCTGCTCAGCGTCTTCGCGTTCGGTCTCGGCTGGTTCCCCGTCTCGGGCACCCGCAATCCGGCGACCATCGTCCTCCCGGCGATCACGCTCGCCCTCCCGGTGGCCGCACTGCTCAGCCAGGTGCTGCGTGATGGGCTGATGCAGGCGGAACGGATGCCCTTCGCGGAGACGGTGCGTGCGCGGGGTGCCGGACCCACCTGGTTCACGCTGCGGCACGGGGTGCGCCACGGCGCCGCGTCGGCGGTCACCCTCGCGGCCTATCTCACCGGCTCAGTCCTCGGGGGTGCGGTTCTCGTCGAGACCGTGTTCGCCCGGCCCGGCCTGGGGCGGGTCACCCTCGCCGCCATCAACGACCGCGATCTCCCCGTCCTCACCGGCATCATCCTGCTGAGCGCTCTCGTCTTCGTCGTCATCAACGTGGTGGTGGAGCTCGTGCATCCGCTCATCGACCCCCGCGTCGCCGCCTCCTCGCGACCCGGAGTCGTCCGATGAGTCGGGGGCAGCGCATTCTTCTGGGCTCCGCCGTGCTCGTGCTGGCGGTGGTCGCCGTCGCCGCCCTGTGGCCGGGGCTGCTCGCCACGCACGATCCGCTGCAGACCGAGGTCCGGGCCGCTCTGCTGCCGCCGAGTGCCGAGCACCTCTTCGGCACCGATCAGAGCGGCCGCGACGTGTACTCCCGCGTGGTGTTCGGCGCGGGGCGCTCGGTGGGGATCGGGCTTCTCGCCACCGCCATCGCCCTCGCCGCGGGCCTGCTCGTGGGGGCGCTCGCCGGCATGTCCCCTCGGGGTGTGGACGTCACGCTCATGCGCATCAACGACGTGCTCATGGCGTTCCCGGAGTTCCTGGTGGCGCTCGTCGTGGTGGCCGTGCTGGGTCCGGGACCGGTGAACATCGCCATCGCGGTGACGCTGGCCGCCGCACCCGTGTACGTGCGCCTCGCCCGCGTGCAGACCAGGACGCTGCGCGTGGCCGAGCATGTCGAGGCCGCCCGGATCCTCGGCGTGCCGCCGCTGCGGGCGTTCCGACGCCATGTCGTGCCCGGGGTGCTGGGTGCGCTGAGCGTGCTGGCGACCATCGGCATCGGGTCGAGCATCCTGGCCGCGGCCGGACTGAGCTTCCTGGGTCTCGGGCCGTCCGAGCCGACCCCGGAGTGGGGCCTCATGCTCGCCGGCGGGCGCAATGTGCTCGGACAGGCCTGGTGGGTGTCGGTCTTCCCCGGACTCGCGATCACGCTGACGGTGGTGTGCGCGACGGTGGTCGGACGCATCCTCCGGGCGCGGGCGGACGGGAGGGACGCATGAGTGCGGCGCTGGAGGTCGAGGGACTGCAGATCGCCTTCGCGGGGACTCCCGTCGTGGAGGACGTCTCGTTCACGGTGGACGCCGGCGAGTGCGTGGCGATCGTCGGGGAGTCGGGGGCGGGGAAGTCGCTCTCGGCCCGCGCTCTGCTCGGCCTCACGCCGTCGACGGCAGACGTCGCCGTCGACCGGCTCCGCATCGACGGGGTGGACGCCGCCACCCTGACCGAGCGCGGCTGGCGGCGGCTCCGGGGGACCAGGATCGGCCTCGTCTCGCAGGACGCCCTCGTGTCACTGGACCCGTTGCGACGGATCGCGGACGAGATCGCCGAGCCGCTGCGGCTGCACCGCCTCGTGCGCGGGCGCGCGGCCGTCGCTGCGCGGGTGCGGGAGCTTCTCGGACGAGTGTGGATGCCCGACCCCGACCGCCGCGCACGGCAGCGTCCGCAGGAGCTCTCCGGAGGGTTGCGGCAGCGCGCGCTCATCGCCTCGGCGCTCGCCGGGAACCCCGCGGTGCTCGTCGCTGATGAGCCCACCACGGCCCTGGACGCGACCGTGCAGGCCCGGATCCTCGTGCTGCTGCGGGAGATCGCCGACGACGGCACCGCCGTGGTCTTCATCAGTCACGACTTCGCGGCCGTGCGACGGGTGGCGGATCGCGTGCTCGTGATGAAGGACGGCCGGATCGTGGAGTCCGGCCCGGTCGCGGAGGTGCTCGCCGCCCCACGCCACCCGTACACCCGGCAGCTCATCGCGGCGACGATGCATGAGCCGCGGGAGGAGCGTGCGGCGTCCTCGGACGTCGTGGTCGTCGCCGACGACGTGTCCAAGGCGTTCGGCGGGGTGGCCGCCGTCGTCGACGCGTCGTTCACGGTGTCCGCCGGTCGGACGCTGGGCATCGTGGGCGAATCCGGATCGGGCAAGACGACCCTCGCCCGGATGCTGGTGGGCGTCGAGACGCCGGACACCGGAGTGCTGCGGTGGACCGGGGCACCACGGGTGCAGCTCGTGCACCAGAACCCGCTCGGCGCCTTCGACCCGCGGTGGACGGTCGGGCGCTCCCTGGAGGAGGCACTGGAGGCGGGAGGGGTGCCGCGTGGTGCGCGTCGGACGCGAGTGGCGGCGCTGCTCGCGGAGGTCGGGCTCGATGCGAGTCTGGCGGCCCGACGGCCGGCGGCGCTGTCGGGCGGGCAGCGGCAGCGGGCGGCCCTCGCCCGAGCGCTCGCCGCCGACCCGGACGTGCTGGTGCTGGACGAGCCCGTTTCGGCCCTCGACCCCTCGGTGCGCGAGCGGGTGCTCCGGCTCCTCGCGCGGGTGCAGGAGGAGCGGCGGCTCACGATGGTCTTCGTCTCCCACGACCTCGACGTCGTCGGCGCCGTCGCGGACGACGTCCTGGTCATGCAGGACGGCCGGATCGTCGAGCAGGGGCCCACGGCAGCGGTGTTCGCCGCCCCGCAGCATCCGTTCACGCGGGAGCTGCTTGCGGCGAGCGGCCCCGTCAGTCCGTGACGGTGATCCCGAGGCCCGTCGCCATCACCGGGGCGAGCTGCTGCACCTGCACCGACGAGAGCGTGGTGCCGCGGAGGCTCTGCACGTCGAGATAGGAGAGCGCGTCGAGGCCGCGGAGGTCCACGTCCTTCGCGCGCAGGCCCCGGGGGTCGACCTCGTCGCTGCGCGAGGCCTGGAACCGGACGCGCGTCAGTTCGGCCTGCGGGATGTCGATCGTGCGGACGGCGCATCCCACGACGTCGAGGTCTTCGGCGCGGGCGGCGCCCAGGTTCAGGTAGTCGATGCGCACGTCCCGCAGCTCGAGCTCGGCCACGCGGGCGTCACCGAGGTCGAGGGTCCCGATGCGGCCGCCCGTGATCCGGAGTCGACGGATGCTCGCGTTCCGCAGCCGGAGCGACGCGATGCGCGGTTCGGGCAGGTCGACGTCGAGGAGCGTGGCCCCGGTGAGGTCGATGCTGTCGGCGTCCGCCTGGACCGCGCACTGCTCGAGCGTGGCGTACGCGAGGTCGACGGTGCCCGTGAGCTCCAGCGCGGCGGCGAGGAGGTCGGCCCGGCGCGCGGCTTCACGGGGCTCCAGCACGGGCGGGAGGTCGGGCGCGGACACACGGGGTGCGGTCGGGGAATTCGGCATCCTCCGAGGCTATGTCCTCCCTCCGACACCCCCACTCCTCCGTGGATCCGAGCCTCAGCCTGCGGGAGGTCGCTGATCTGCGCCGCGTCGCAGGCCCTCGGCAGGTTCCTCCGACGGGGGCGTGAATCTGCGACATCGAGCGGGGGTACGGAGCAGAGGGACTCGGGCTGCACAGGAGAGGGAGTGGGGGAGTTGTGCACAGAGGGTGGGAGGAGCTGGCTGAGGCGGGGAGCGAGGG